>CALFBF010000075.1 GCA_937949965.1 uncultured Roseibacillus sp. | reverse complement strand
GGGCAGGAGAAAGAGAAGTTTGTTAAAGGAGACCTCTCCACTCGGCTGAAAATGGCGGGTACCGATGTCGTGACGATCGGAGATTACCTCGATCCTCGTGGGCAAAAACTGGTCTATCAAGATGAGGGACACTATCGCGTGATCGCTTTGAATCGACGTGGTCACGTGATCGGAGCGATGGCGGTGGGGTCGTGGAGTGAGCTTTCTGCAGTGCAGTATGCGCGTGATTCGCGAGCTAAACTTACTAAGAAACAGAAAGCGCATTTCTTGAGCGAAGGGCTGATCGGAGGAGAGGATTCTCTCGACCTCACGCAATGGCCCGATAAGCAGTTGGTCTGCAATTGCCTTCGCGTGAGTAAAGGCGAACTCTGTGCTGCCCTTTCCGATGGTGCGGATACCTGTGCCAAATTGAGAGAAGCGACTGGGGCGTCAACCGTATGTGGTTCCTGCGAACCTCTGTTACAGACTCTTGTTTCTGGTCAACCGCCAATCGTTACTGCTCGGCGAGGGGGCGCCTTAGTGGTCTTTTCGTTCTTGGCTCTTGTCCTTGGAGTGTTGGCGACTGTTTATCGATTTCCCGTTCCAGAGAGTGTCGAGACCTTGGTCTATCGCATTGATGAACTCTGGCGCGATACCAAAATCCGCCAAATTACGGGATACGTAGTATTAGTTGTTTCCGTAATTGGCACTCTGATGTCTTTGCGGAAGAGGGTTTCTTGGCTTTCCGCGCTGGGGCGTTTTGCGAACTGGCGTCTTTTCCACTCTGTCTTTGGCCTCGCCTCCCTCGTGACCCTGTTTGCACACACTGGTTTTCGCTTCGGGGATAATTTGAATTTCTGGCTCATGTTCACCTTTATCGGGCTCAATATACTTGGAGCAGCGGCAGGGATTGTGGCCGGGCTAGAGGCCAACCCGCTCTCGCCATTCAGTGCTACTGCACGACGACTGAGACCCGTGCTCACCTATGCCCACATTGTGCTGTTCTGGCCCTTTCCCGTCTTACTCACCTTTCACATCATCAAGTCCTACCACTGGTAAGGGCTTTCACCATGTCAGCTACCTTACGTCATTATGTCCCGTGGTTTCTCTGGCTCAGTCTCACTGCTGCGATCGCGCTCTCTCTTTTTCATGCCATGAATGCTGATGGTTCCGCTGAGGTCTTCCTCCCAGGTCACTCTACTGATGGTCATTACCAGATCGAGATGGCTTGCACTGCTTGTCACGACAACGAGGCGAAGGATGGCATCTTCACCTCCGAGGGAGTGACGAACAAAGCCTGTAATGCCTGTCATGGTGAAGACCTCGAAAAATTCTCGGACTCTCACCCCACCCGTAAATTTAAAAATCCTGAGAACGCGGTGTTTCTCCAGCATGTTGATGCCATGCGGTGTACGGCTTGTCACACCGAGCATCGTCTCGATCGCACCCGACCAATGGGGGTAACTATTCCTGAGAACTTCTGTGCTCATTGTCATGAGGTCACTCTTGAGAATCGCGAATCTCATCGCGACTTACCCTTCAATACTTGTGCCACCGCAGGTTGCCATAATTATCATGATAATGTCGCGCTGGCTCCCAGCTTTATGACCAAGCGCTACGGTCAACCGGATCATATCACGGGAGCGACCGTAGTTGAGACCGATGCCCTAGTTCGTTGGTTAGAAGAAGGAAACGAGAGACGCCAACCACTGACTCTAGCTTCAGCCGATGCTCCGAGTGAACATTGCCAAGACCCCAAGATTCTTAATGATTGGCATTCTGACGCTCACTCTGCAGCGGGGGTGAACTGTATGGATTGTCATAGCACGAGCGAGGACCCCTCCTCGTGGGTAGCCAAGCCCGATCACACCAGTTGTCAAACCTGCCATGAAGCTGAGGTGACGACTTTCTTGAAAGGAAAGCATGGGATGCGCCTCGCCCACTCCGGTATCGGAGCGATGATTGTGGGAGAGGCCCGTCTTCCCATGAAGTCTTCCGCGGCTCACGAGTCTCTCTCGTGTAGCTCCTGTCATTCCCCGCACAACTACGACCGCTTCTATGCCTCGCACCAAGCCTGCATCCAGTGTCACGATGACGAGCACACGCGGAACTACGAGAAATCTAGTCACTATCAGCTCTGGCAGGCTGAGCTCGCCGGTGGGCCCGTAGGCTCCGGGGTTTCATGCGCGACCTGTCACATGCCGCGAGAGGAGCACGGCAATGGTGTTCTCGTGAATCATAATCAGAACGCGAATCTCACTCCGAACGAGAAGATGCTCCAGTCGGTATGCATGACCTGTCACGGCATGGAGTTCGGTCTCAGTGCCCTCGCCGATAGGGAGCTTATTGAGAAAAACTTTCATGGCACACCCTCCCAAAAGCACCCCGGGATGGATTGGGCGGTGAAGGACGCTCTCGCGGATGAGGACGAAGAAGTGCGCGCTATCCACGACTACCTCCAGAGCCTTCCACAGAAACCCACCCATGGACCGCGTAACCCACTGCCAGAGCCATCTGATCCCTCTCCTTAAATGATATGAATCCGAACTGTTAAATGAGAACCACTGATTGAAAATGAAAACACCTGTAATCCCTAAAAAAGCAACCCTCGCCACCACTGTTGGCTTCGCATCGCTTGTCACCCTAATCTCTTGCGGAGAGAAGGAATCTGCCGCCACCGGGGATGGTGGCTATGGCGCGGATCAAGTTGCGGAGGCTATTTATAATGTCCTCGCTTCGGACCGGAAAGTCTATGCCCAGAAGATCGTCAATCGTCTTGCTAAAGATGAGAAGGTGATTGCGGCTCACGAGGAGTGGAAAGAAAATAAAGCGCTTTTGCTCCCCGCTCAGATGTTCCGTGAGGGGGCAGAAGAAGTTGATTCGATTGAGGATAAAGAGATCGATTTTACTTATTCCCTCCAATCAACTTGGCCGCTCAACTACGAGAACGCCAAGAAAAAGACTCCCAAGGTGGAAGAAGGACTCCTCGCAGTCTCGACCAAAGAAAGTGAATTCTATGGTAAAAAGTGGACCGGTGAAGAAACGATCAATGGCGTCGACTACTTTGTGGGAATCTACCCCGATCGAGCGGTAGCCCCTGCCTGTTGGACTTGTCATAATGAGCACGAAAACCGGAAAGAAGATTACCCAGAATTCAAGAAAGGCGATGTGATGGGCGGTATCGTGATCCGCATTCCTAAATAAGCTGAAATCTCAAAATTATTTTTTCCGGCTCCCCTTCCTCTTTGTTTGTCATGAAAACTCGCCTGTTGAGCCTTCTTGTCGTTAGTCTGGTGTCTTTGGGTTCTTCCTCTTGTCAAAATGATGAGGAGCTAACCGAGAACATCAGTTCGCCTGTGGAAGCAAAGATTCACCCTTGGGATTGGGAGCCGGAAGAATCTCATCTTATTGCTGGTCGCGCGATCTATCTGCAAGAATGTGCTCTTTGTCACGACGAGGGGGAGGAAGGGGCTCCTGCTCTTACTCACGTCCGGCAGTGGGAAAAACGTGCAGTCAAAGGCCTTGATCTTCTTGTTGAGAACGCGATCAATGGCTTTGTGGGTGAGGATGGTAAAATGCCAGCCCGTGGAGGAACCGAAACCCTAACCGACCTAGAAGTCAGAAATGCGGTGGAATACATGGTGGCGACTCCCAAATAAAATCTAACAACTACTCAAACAACAATACTTATGCCAAACGAAACCTCTGGACCTCTCACCGAAGAGCAAAAAAATCTCGTCCAAAATTCCTGGGAGAAAGTCGTCCCAATTGCGCCAACTGCCGCTGAACTCTTCTATGCTCGTCTTTTCGAACTCGACCCTGCAGTGAAGCCTCTCTTCGATGAGGCGAATATGAAAGACCAAGGGAAGAAGCTCATGCAAATGATCGGCACCGCCGTGAAAGGCCTCGATACCCTCGGAGAGTTAGTTCCTGCTGTGCAAAGTCTTGGTAAACGCCACGTGGGTTATGGCGTGGAGGCTCATCACTACGATACCGTGGGAGCTGCTTTGCTGGATACTCTGGCGAAAGGCTTGGGTGATGACTTCGACGAACCGACTCGCGAGGCGTGGACCATTACTTACACCACCTTAGCTAATGTCATGAAGGAGGCCTCCTACGGAAGCTCTGAGTAATAAAAGAGGTTGCTACTCATCGTAGAGCCCTTGCACTGCGTTCAGATAACGGCCTACCGGGCCAGTTCTGACCGCAGGCTGGTTCTCGAGTTCCAGCTTCAGCTCCTGGTAGTCTTGGAACTCTCCGGTGAGTTCGGAAGCATTTGTGATTTGATACCAATCGAGGTAGTCACGAGTTCGTTCACCCACTTTTTTGAGAATCACTCGCTTCTCCTCTAGGATGTGGAGGAGTTCTTCGACATCGGCGTCATTGCCCTCCGCCAGTTGTTTTGTGATTCGAATGTAACCCGAGAGCATGGAGCGATAGGAGGGGAAGGCCCGGAAGGAGAGCAACTGAATGCGCTCTAACATCGGTGAGAGTAAGAGACGGCGTTGTTCTTCGGGCAAGGCCAGGATGTCACGGTAAGCAATCAGGCGATAGGTGCGTTCCTCTCCATTTTCATTTTCGAGGTGACCTTGTAAGACTTGATTGAGAGCCGATTCCGTAGCGAGAGGAGTGAGCGTTTCGGTAACGAATTCTTGGGTGAGATTAGCCAACTGAAGAGCCCACCATTTAGCGAGTCCTTCCTCAGAAAGCCCTGCAGTGAAGAAGACATTGCGAAAGAGTAAGAAGGGTTCTCCTTCGTAGATGGGTGCCTGCGAGAGGTAACTGAGAAAGGTGCCCGCGCCTCCTTCTTGGTTCAACATCGCCATCAGGAAGGCGCCTGCCGAGATGCGGAAGGAGGTGCGTTCGACGGAGTTCAGCTCGGAAGGATCCGTTAGAACGACCATTTCCTCAATGTCCATCATGAGGTCATTCTTAAAGAGCGACTTATAGAGCCCGCGATCTGCTTCTCCATTTCGCCAACGAATCCGTTCCATCATTCCTGCCACGAGCCAGGGAGAGACTTGGATGGGTTGGTCTTCGCGCACCTCGGTGCTGAGAGCACGATCTAACAGCAGGCACTCCAGCATTTTTTCTCGTAGGAGCTTTCGGTTTAGACCACGAGCAAGGTCAATATTCAGTTCGATTCGGAAGCGGTCCGAGCCTTCTACGCGGCGGGGACGAATCGCAAAGGGGCGTAGTTGCGGCACATCTCCTGCCTGCCCAAAGAGCGTGATGATGAGATCATTTTTGATGGGATAGAGAATCTCATTCTTGGTGGCGGCAGGGTCTTTGATGACGAGTTGCAACTCTTCTCGCAGAGTCGTGATCTGAGAAAGCACCGCCGAGATGGCAACGGCATCCTGCCCGAATACCAATACCCGCTCGTCTGCGGACACGACCTTACTTTCTTTCCCTTGCGCGGCGACGAGTTGCGGTGCTGCAAAGAAGAGAGAAATGAGGAGGAGAGTCTTCACGATGGAATGCGCTTCATGGAGTCACCTCAAGAGAGGAGGTTAGGAGCTACGCGGGCGAAAGGTGACTTGGCCTTCGGTGAATTCTACAACCGCTTTCCCTTGAAGTAATTTCTTCAGGGAAGCGACTTCTGGAGCCATCGCGGAACTCAATTCATCGTAGCTGCTCAGCACCAGCATGAGGTAGCCTTGGGGAACAGGCATTTGGCCCAGTCGGCCTCCTTGGCGATGGATACGGGTATTGACTCGGTCATCGGCCTCAACAGTCTGCTCGATTTCTACATTCATGGCGATGGTGTGTAAGCGATTAAAGGCTTCTCGCTCGAAGATGATCTGAACCGAGCCTTCCTTAAATCGGACCCAAGTGCCCTTGTATTGCACTGACTTTCCGAGTGCTCCCTCTTGTGTTCCGACCAGTTGGTTAGCGAGCCATTGATTGACCTCGGCTTCGCTGAGAGTGACTTGAATCCCTTGCTTAGCCGCATTTTCAAGGACTCGTTCGAGATTTCGACTGGGAGGGGTGCTGCTGCCATCTTCATTACGGCCCTCAAGATCAGAGAGATCTTGTGGTAGGAATGAAAGTGCGATCGCAGTGAAAAGAAAGAGCAGAAGGGCTAATGCAAGAAAGAGGATTGCGGAGTGAAAGCGTTTAGACCGTTCTGCCATAAGAAAGGGTTACCAGAATCCCAAAAGGACTCAAATTCGAAAACGCCCGTTTGCTGAAATGCCTGGGTGTCTTGTGATCCGGGATGGATTGGACTACGGCGAGCTTTCATCGAAAAAAGAACGAACCCAGCGGAGATGTGATTCTTGGTATGGCGACAGCTCGAGTGTGTGCCAGGCCTCTTGATAGGTTTCTTGAATCGCTTCTAGCGTGACGGCATAGTGGCGAGGAGATTTGAACTGGTCGATCCAGTTGCGATGATCAAAGGCGGGGTCGAGATTTGTTTGAGGATTCGCCGCAATGGCTTCGAGGCTTCTTGTAATAGGATTGGGGTAGATTTGTGGCTTCAGTTTACGGATTTCGTTAGTGGTCTTTTTTTCAATCTTAGACTTTGCGATGGTCTTGTTTCGTTGCCGGAGTTTGTTCCCCACTTACTCGGCGCCGACCTTGGAGGCTTTCGCGCCAATGGCGGGGATCAATCCTTGGGTTGCGATTCCGATTCCTAACAGGGGGTTCACGATTGCAACAGCACTACCGATGAGTAGGAATCCTCCGCTGATCTTGTTAGTCTCACCGTCAATTTGATCTGCAAGCTTCTCAAGGGTATCGGCGAGTTCGGAAGAATCAACTTCTTCACCGCAACGCTTGTTGATGAGCTCGGCTACCAGCTCACGTTCTAACAATGATGTGCCCGCCTCGTCGGGAACGTGAAAGATGCGTGCCTTGGGCAATGAATTATTAGCTCCTACATCCAGTGGGAGGATTCGTTTGGTATAAATCGCGTAATTTTTTTCGGCTCCTAACAATGGGATGAGGACGTAGTGGGTCTCATCGTATTCTGCTGTCTCATCGGAAGCTGCAGTTAATGCTCCGAAAATGGGGGTGCCTCGCAAGACGGAACTAACTGATTTCAGCCCGGACTCTGTGATTGCCTGGGCAAGAGTTTGGGTGTCCCGGGCTTTGTTGGTGAGTTTTTTTAAGAATCGCGTCCATCAGGGGTCTACGGGGTGCTTGTTTGAGTGAGCATTTAGTCGTCCAATTTTTTGGAGACGAGGTGCTCTTTTGTTTCAGGTTTTTGTAATGTGGGTTCTCCTTCGAGGTAGCCGAGTTTGTGCAAAAATTTATCAGCTGCGATCAGGGTGATGTCGGTCCAAGGTTGGTCATTGAAGAAACCATGCCCTTGTCCCGGAGCGATCAGGAGATCGATCGATTCCGAGAGGTCGAGAGCAGCCATTTTGGCCTTGGCCGCTTGCCATCTTTTTTTGCGCCACTTGTCTTGGTCTCCATAGAATATGATAGCAGGTGGCAGGTCGGCATGGAGATGTTGTAAGAAGTCGACGGCAGGGTCCTCCTTATCTTTTACCTCCAATGCTGGGTTGAAGAGGAGGTAACCCTTCACCGAGGTGTCGTAATCTAACGGGTCTTCGGGATCATCAAGCCCGGGAGTGGTGGTGGCTAGTAAGCTGATGTGAGCGCCTGCGGATCCTCCTCCGGTAATGATTTTATCCGGGTCGATACCAAGCATTTTTGCGTTTTGCTTGAACCAGCGGATCGCGCTCTTGGCGTCGGTGATACAGATTCGCTTGGGGGATTCGGTGCTCGCTGCGGACTTTAAGGCCTCCTTGGTAGTGAATTGATAGCTGACGGTAGCAGCTACGATTCCTCTCGTAGAAAAGTAGTGGCAAAGGTAGCGAAATTGTTCGCGGTGTCCTTTTACCCAGCCGCCGCCGTGGAACATAATGATACCGGGAACGGAGCTCTTGGCAGGTTCGTGGTTCTTTGGGAGGAAGACTTCTATCTCCTTAGTGTTTCCGTTTGTCGTTTTGTAGGGATAGATCTGGCCTTCTGGTAGAGAGCTTGCGGAGGATTGTTCTGCGGAAAAGAGGCTTGCCATCCATCCGAGAACAAGAAATAGGGAAATTCGACTCTGATTCATTTTACTGATTAGGCTACCATTCTATGAATGAACGTTCACCGAACAAGTTTCTCTTTGTGTCAGATGGATCTTAATAACATGGTTGGGGATGGGTTGTCTCTTGAGACTAACAAGAACAGATGAGGGTGGTTTTAATTCCTCAGAAAGACCTTGCGGGAATGAAGTGAGGGTTTGACAGTTCGGTATGCGCTTTTTTTACGTCTTAGCAACCTTGGGGTGGCTTTCGTTATCCGCTCAGGAAAAGGCTGTAGTCGAAGAATTCAGTATCGACTCGGTCATCCATCCGGTAGTGGCTCAGCTTAAGCCGCCGCAATGGTATCCCGAAATCGTGTCCTGGGATCCGGCTGTGACTGCGAGTTCCAAGAACGTGCAGAAGCGGGTGTCGCAAGGTATGGCCCTCATTCACGCGGGTTGGGATTTCGAAGCCTATCGGCACTTTGTGGAAGCGATTAAGGAGGATCCCGATTGTCTGATGGCTTATTGGGGAATTGCCCTTTCTTTGGCAAACCCGAATTCTGAAGTGAGAGGGCAGCGGATTGCCGCTGTTGAACGGATGGTTGATTTAGTGAGGCAGGGCGCGGGAACCGCTTCGGAGCGAGGGCAGACTGAGGCCTTGGCCTTCATTTTTTCCGAACTGCCAGAACGTGCTCCTGAGGTCTTTGCCGCTGTAGCAGCGGATTATCCTAATCATCTGCAATTACAGCTAATGGCTGCTTATCTGAAGAGGGATGGCTATGACGATCTCTTGGGCCCAGGGCCAGGGCAGCGAGCAGCCTTGGAAGAGGTAGAGAGTATATTGGCGCAAAATAGGCATAGCCAGATCGCTTTGTCTTTCTGGATCGAACTGCAGATCGAGGATCCAGATGCGACTGGGACAGTGAGGGAAAGGATCTTACCTCGCGTGCGCCTGCTAGCTGGGTTAGCTCCCGATTTTCCAGTGTACCGAGAGAGGTTAGGGCATTTCGAGAAACGATCCGGCAACCTTTTGTTAGCGAAGTTCGAGTTCGAACAGGCGATTTCTTTTTATGAGGAAAAGATGAAGGCGGACGGCTACAGTTACTATGATTGCCCTCATTTCATCCGAGCGAAGCTTTCGCTTGCTAATGTGCTTCAAAGTCTCGGTAAATTTGAGGAAGCAATGACGATTGCTCAAGAACTTGCCAAGATGCCAATTGAAGCCGAACGGCTCTACTCGCCGGGAGCGACATTGCTTCTTTGGGAAGGGCGGACTTTAGGTGCGCGGCTTTGTTTGGCAAAGGGCGGTAAGGAATTCTATCAGCGTGGTATTCAGTCCTTACCGGCCAAGAAAGAGGGGCAGGAACTCGCTTTGCAGACTCCTTCGGTAATGGCTTGGGAGGCGTGGAGGCATGCCCTTTCCGCGCGCTTGGCTACTGCCACGCAATCGTTTGAGGCCGCAGACCAGTATATTGATGCTCTGGCAGCGAGTGACGGCCTCCTTAGCGAGGTGAGACCTATTGTTTCACAAGGCAGTAGCCGACAGAGCTGGGAACGCACGCGGAATGCTCTGAAGGTCGAGTGGATGTTGGCCAAAGCGGTTAATATTGAAGCTAAGAGTAAGGATAAAACAACGAGCCTAATCGACTTTTGGTATCAATCTGCAGTGGATGAACGTGAATCTCCGAAGGGGATCTTTCCGCCACTCAGCCTATCTCTTCCACCAGTGGAACGTGCGGTACATTTCGCGAAACAGGGCAAGAACGAAGATGCAGAGAAGATTTTTAAGATGGCTCTGATTGATTACGCGAATGACGTCCAAGCTCTGACCGCCTACGAGAGTTGGCTACGCCAGTCTGAGAACGTCGCGACCGCAGACAAGATTAAGAAGCACATTCAGGTGGTGATAGGACAATAGGGCCGCTTCTCGGAGTTACTTTCTCGGAGTCGGAGGGAGTGGAATCACGAGGTTGTCGCGGCGAATACTTGCTACAATTTCACCGATGGAGGGCCCAAGGCTTTCAGGATCGGCATCGCGGTGTTCTCTCACCGTTCCAGTGGGGTTGAGTCGGTTAGTGCGGTGATTCACATAACCTGCTCCCAAGCTAGGGCCGGCGGCTTCGTGGAGTTCGAAGTGGAGATGAGCTAGGTAGCGTCCTCCCGCATTACCAACTTGACCAATCGTTTGGCCACGGGTGACGACCTCGCCGAGAGGAACAGAAATTTGTTTCAAATGGGAAGACATCGATTGAATGATGCGTCCGTCAGGTAATCGGTGGGCGACGAGCACGGTCTTGCCCCAACTGGGATCAGGTTCGCCGGCATAGATAACGAGCCCGTTACCGATGGCATACACGGAGTCGCCGAGATCGCTGTTCATGCCTCCAATTCCATTCAAATCGTCTCCAGTATGACGTCCACCCCGTTGGGCATTAAGTTCCCAGAAGGCTTGTGCATTGTAAGCGAAGGCCCCGTGGGCTGTGCCCATGGGATAATCCAAGCGGCTTGCGAGCGGGACACGGAAGCGATTAACCCCTGAGAGTAACTCCAAACGATGGTCAAAAGGTGCTACTAGCCAACCTCCTAACAATTCGCGTGGTTCGCCGTCGGGGGCATCAGCATCTTGGGCCGTACGGAGACTTCTGACTCCCGTACGTTCTGTCTCTTTGGGACCCCAGATGGCATAGGCTAGGAAGGTGGCAGCGAGGAGAATGACTGCTACCGTGATTCCATGTTTCGTGTTCATCGTTGCCCAAAGTCTAGATAAATTTCGGTACGTCGATTGGCTCGTCTTCCGTCGGGATTGTCATCTCCACTGAGAGTTTCATTTGGTCGTCGAGGTCGACTTTCTCCTTCTGCAACGATTTCGATTTGAGTATCGTTAACTCCATTCTCGATCAAAAATTTTCGCACGCTAGCTGCTCGCTTTCGCGAGAGTGCTTTGTTGTAGGAGTCAGAGCCCAGGGCGTCGGCATGCCCGCTCAGGGTCAACTTACGGTTGGCATTGGTGGTGAGGACGTCGGCGACGATGGCGAGCTGGCGTTGGGTGCGAGGAGCGAGGGATTCCTCATCGAAGTCAAAGAAAATGACGAGTGTTTCTCCCCCTTGAGGATTGGGCACGAGAGGGGTGTAGTAGACATCTCCTCCTGCCACTCGGCCCGCGTAGTCGGCGAGGAGGGTATCGAGATTGATCTCAGTGACTTTCCATTCTTCCTGCCCAGAAGATCGAGCCAGATTGACTCCGAATTGAGCTGGTTGTTCGACGTCATCGGTTAAGACATTGGCGAGGTAGCCTGCTGTTGTTTCTCGATTGAAAAGAGAGCGGAGGGGCTTGGTTGGGTTGAGCCGATATTTTCCTTCTTCAAAGAGAATGCACATCGCCGCGATTTTGGCATCAGAGACCGTGCGATGATTCACGTAAGACTTGGCTTGGTTGAAGTCTTGCGAAAGTGCTGCTTGGAGGAAGCGATCACTGATGGTTAGAGAATCCGAGGTTATCGGTGGAGAAGTGTTTTCTACTTCAGAATCATGGTCCAGTGACTCGGCAGGGGCAGGAGCTAGAGAGAGTTGGACTTTATTGACTTCCCACTGACCATCAGCTCTTCGAGTGAGATCGAGGAAGAGAGGCGCTGCGCCATCCTTACGTTCTAATGCAAAGCGTTTACGACGATTGATTTCAAGTTCGCCCACTTCGCGAATGTTCTGAAACTCGAGGTCTTGGGCATCGAGTTGTAACTTTTGAAGAAGCTCAGAGGTGATTCCGACATCAGCACCTCCCAAGGCTTCAGCTGCACGTTTGAGGTCTCCTGATTCCAGGATTTTGGCAATTTGTTGTGCGGTGTCTTCTGGCTTCCGGGCCTTTATTTTTACATCGAGATTTTCGAGGATTTCTGTCGTTGATTCTTCGATTCCTTCTTTTGCGGAAAAGGAAGGTGGTTGATACACGGGAGGGGCTTCTTGTGGAATGGCCGCCGAGGGTTGGGTTTTCTTTGGTTGGGCACCGTAGATAAGGTAGTAAAAGCCTCCTCCTGCCAATCCGAGCACGAGTAGAATCGCTCCTGCCAAGGGTAACCAGTTTCGGTCCGAGTCCTCGTAGTCCATATCCTTCCTTTACTCTTACACCGGGTTTCTCGCAATCAAGGATAACACTTTTCATTGGGCGCTAAGAGAAGCAGGTGAATTGAGCGGTCTCCGTTCCAAATTAGCACTATTCTTGCAATCGACGCGAAGAGTAAGGGAGATAACTATCCATTTTATGGAAGCAAATAACGAAGATATTATTTGGGAAGGCCGCCCTTCTCAATTACTGAATTTTTGGTCGTATGTCGGATCGTTAGTGGCGATTGGGGGAATTGGAACGCTTGCGATGATAACCGGGTTTTGGCCCTTGTGGGCTCTTATTGCGTTGCCAATGGCTTGGTCTGTTTGGAAGTATTTAACCATTCGGTGTCGCGTCTTTCAGCTCACGAGTGAACGGCTTCGCCTTTTCGAGGGAGTTCTCAACCAAAAGATTGGCGAGGTTGAGCTTTATCGAGTCAAAGACACCAATATCTTGCGCCTGTTTTGGTTACGTTTGTTTGGCCTCTCCGTGATTAAGGTAGATACTTCGGATCGAACTCATCCTGAAGTAATGCTCAATGCGATTAAAGGAGGGGTGACAGTTCGCGAGTTGTTACGGAAACAAGTAGAGATCCTGCGTGACAAGAAGCGAGTGCGCGAAGTCGACTTTGATGGGACGGGAGATGAGGTCGAATTCGAAGGGTAGTTAAGAAGGGTTTGTTAAAATAAAATATCCTCACCTGAATGAACAAGTGAGGATAGAAAGATAAGGACTCGTTCGGTAGCGAACAGTTGTTAGCGACGGCGACGGGCGATGAGTCCGAGGAAACTTAATCCAACCAAAAGTGCTGAGCTTGGCTCTGGAACAGCTTCAATTGTCACTGTATCGACAGTGAAGCTTGATGTTGTTGTGCCAGTAGCAGTAGAACCTGGATCTCTGATTAAGGTCACAGCGAGAAGGCTATTGGCATCTCCATCATTAATGAGATTAAATGAACCAGTTGTTGTTCCGGTTCCGGTGAAAAGAATATCATTACTCAAACTAGTCACAGTTGCAGTTGAACCACCAGCAGGAGCTAAGCCGCCTGCGTTTGTATCAGGTTGGAGGCCGCCTCCGCCTACATGAAGGTCAAAGCTTACGCCATTCATTGCATCTAAGCCTGTGATGAGAGAGAGGGAAGCGAAGAGAGCTGCATCTGGTCTATCAGTGGTTTGTGCGAACTGACTAAGGCCGTAATCAATTTCATAAGCTCCTGCTGTGAATCCAGCCAAGTTGACGAAAAAAGTGATGCCACGAGCATTTCCGATGTTGGTAAGTCCAATTGTACCAGCACCGTCACCGGGAGTAGGACTTGGAGTAACGGCAAAACCATTATTTCCTGTGTAGACAGCGTCTGAAGCAATAGTAGGGTCGGTAAGAGTCTGAGAAGCACTACTTGATGCTACGATAGTCACCCCATCGAATGTTTCGGTGAAAACTACGCTAGCTGCACTTAAGGTAGAGGGAACAAAAATGGCCGAAGCGAAAGTTATAGACGTGGGTTTTTTTCTTTTCATGTGATTGGATTTTTTTACGCATGATCAGCGTCGTTTTTAAGACTAATTGGTGCAGCAATACTTCTTCAAGCAGAAACCGTTTCGTGTTTCCAAATTAAAATAATTTGGAAGTATCACTGTTATATTGTCAGTTTTTGGGAAACGACTCTTTTTAAGAGGGATAGAGCCTTTCAATTGAAAGAAAAAGTGTAACATGCATTTGCTTAAATAGACTAAAATTTCAGCGGAATTAAGAGGAGTCTTATTTCTACCCTATGGTTCGCTCTAAAAATCAATCAATACGTAAGGCTCAGACTGAAGACCGTGTAAAGCGGAATGCCGAGGGATTTGTGCTCATTGCGTTGGGGTTCCTCCCTATCGCTGGCTTAGTAAAGTCACACAGATTTGGTCAATTTGTGGTTCTTTGAACGTTGGTCCTTTGAGACCACGGCCCCGGTGAAGGGGACGCAGAATCTAGTGGGACCAATTGGTGCTATCCTGGCTTGTCTCCAATTCCAATTTTTTGGAGCAGCTGCTTGGTTTATTCGCCCTTAAGGGTAGCATGGCTGGGGCTGCGTCTTATCTGCGACGAGCTAAGAAAGCGAAGCTTCCAAGACCGAGAAGAAGAAGAGAGCTTGGCTCAGGAACAGAATCAATGGTAAAGGTGTCAACAGTGATGCTGCTTGCAGTTCCCATTCCCGTAGCTCCATTTCGAATTACAGAGACAGCGAGGAAATCACCCGCAACTCCGTCAGTGAGAAGATTGAATGTACCCAAACTTGTCAATCCGGTTCCATCATTGTTAGAGCCAGTCATAGGAGTAAAAAGGGTTTCGCCCAAAAAATTGACAGTCGCGGTTGACGCGCCATCGGGAGCTAAACTGGGTCCAACGCCGGGAGCGAAACTTCCTGCAGGGCCTGAAAGATCGAAGTTCACTCCATTACCTGTGCTGACTCCTGAAACGAGGGATATAGAAGAGTAAATCTGGGCGGCTGGTCTAGTACCTGTAAATTCGGTAACGTCGAAATTAGCCTCGTAAGCTCCTGCGGCAAAAGTACTAAGATCAACGAAAAACGTTAATCCACGTGAATTAGTAATATTTAAAAGCTGGAGCTCTCCCGCTGAGCCTGCGTTTGCTGTGCCAGTTCCGTTATCAGTTTGAATACCGTTAACTCGAGTGTTGTTGTTTCCAGAGAAAACGAGATCTTGAACAGGACCAGGGGTTGTAACACCTGCTGCATCCGTTATTTGCGGTAGTTGGCCGTCAAAAACTTGCGTGCCGAAACCGCCTAAGTTTGCGCCAGCCGCTGCAACAATTGCACCGTCGAAGGTTTGCGTGAAAACGGTAACTGCGCTCAAAGTAGAGGGAGCGAAAATGGCCGAAGCGAAAGCTATAGACGTGAGTTTTTTTCTTTTCATGTGAGTAGATTTTTTTTTACGCATAACCAGCGCTGTTTTTAAAATTAATTGACGCAGTGTTACTTCTTCAAGCAAAAAAGTTTTTCAAAAGAAAAAAACCGTTTCGTATTTCTAAATTAAAATAGTTCGGAAGCGTAACCGTAATATTGTCAGTTTTTGGGAAGCGACTGTTTTTAAGAGGGACAGGACCTTTCAATTGTAAGAAAAAGCGTGCCACGCATTTATTTAAACGAACTTGAATTCCAGCAGAATTAAGGGGAATCTCATCTCCGCCCTATGGCTCGCTCCAAAAATCAATCAAAACGTAAGGCCCAGACTGAAGACCGTGTGAAGCGGAATGCCTGGGGATTTGGGCTTATTGCGTTGGGGGTTCTCCTACTCCTATCGCTCGTCTCGTATAGTCACACAGATTTGGTCAATTTGTGGTTCTTTGAACGTTGGTCCGTTGAGACTACGACCCCGGTGAAGGGGACGCAGAATCTAGTGGGACCGATTGGTGCTATGCTGGCTTGTCTTCAGTTTCAGTTTTTTGGAGCGGCGGCTTGGTTTATTCCTTTAGGGGTGGCATGGCTGGGGGTGCGACGTCTCAAGCTAGAGGGTCAGTTTGGTTGGCCCACCTGGGCAGGATTTGCGGTCTTTCTCACCAGTGCGGCTTGTTTGGTGGGAGTCTTAGGCTGGTGGGATAATTGGGCCGCGCGCAACGTTATCCCCGGTAAGGCGGGGGGAATCATTGGTTATTATCTCGGCCTTGGTGTCTTTCACAAGTTGCTCAACATCGGCTCTGTTATTGTCCTGAGTTTTATCTATCTCGCGAGTTTGGTTCTTTTTCTGGGTTTGCACCCGATGACTTTTTTCAAAGAAACCTATGCTCAAGGGCTGGCTCTTTGGGAGGCGCGACAGGGCGGTGGAAAGACGCGGGCGACCTCGTCCTCGAATCGTCACTCGCCAGCGAGGAAGAAAGCAAAGCCAAAGCCAAAACCCAAGCCTGCTGTTGCAGAGGAGGAATGGGAAGAAGAGAGCTACCCTGACGTCAGTGGTGATGAGATCGCTACCGCTGGGGAACAAGAGGAAGGACAAAAGGAGTTGCCCCTCCGCCAAGTGCCCGAACCGAAGATTGTCGATGGTGCTCAGCGTATTGGACCAAGCGCAAACCTGGAGCGTCCTTTTGAGCGGAAAAAGAAGGAGCACGCTTCTCTGACCACGGACGGATTCGATGACTATGAGCTCCCGGGCTTTGATTTGTTAGATTACGACGCTGATGCTGCGGAGCCGGTCGAGAGTAATCATGAGGAGTTATATGCGACGCAGCAGACTATCGTTGAGACGCTGAAAGCCTTCGGAGTAGAGGTCACGGCGGGAGATATTACCCGTGGCCCCACTATTACTCGTTATGAGATCTACCCTTCCTTAGGATTGCGGGTCTCCAAGATTGTTGCTCTGGAGTCCGACCTCGCGCGTGCGACTTGTGCAGAGCGCATTAATATCCTCGCACCAGTGCCCGGGAAAGACACTGTCGGAATCGAAATTGCCAACAACGATCGCGTGCCGGTGGCCTTGCGTGAGCTTTTACAAGATCCCGAGTTCCGTTCTTCTAAGAAAAAGATCCCACTCGCGCTGGGTAAGGACGTCTACGGCAATGCCGTGATTGGCGACCTCGCGGCCATGCCTCACCTCCTCGTCGCCGGTGCCACCGGATCGGGTAAGTCGGTCTGTATCAACTCCATCATCGCCTCCATTCTTTATAAGTTCGGACCTGACGAACTGCGCTTCATCATGGTCGATCCCAAGGTGGTGGAGATGCAGATGTATAATGACCTGCCTCACCTTGTCGTGCCCGTGGTGACCGATCCTCGCAAAGTTATCGGGGCCCTCAAGTGGACGGTGAACGAGATGGAGCGCCGTTATAAGATTTTCGCAAAACTGGGAGTCCGCAATTTTGACTCCTTTAATAACCGCCCTCGACCCGAGGTGGAGGAAGCGACCGAGGAGTTGGAGTTGGCACAAGATATCCAGACGGAGGAAGACCTCGTGGACCCTGCACACATGGAGTCGATCGCACGTGCTCTCGAAGACGGAGATCTCGGCCCCATGGATATGGACGGCGAGACCGACGAGGAACGGGTGGATGAGGATGAAATCCCCGATCGTTTCCCCTACATCGTCGTCATCGTGGATGAGCTCGCCGACCTGATGCAGACGGCACCAGCTGATGTGGAGTCTGCCATTGCACGGATTGCGCAGAAGGCGCGTGCGGCCGGGATCCACCTGATCATTGCGACCCAAACACCGCGTGCGGACGTCGTGACTGGTATTATCAAGGCTAACATTCCATCCCGAATCGCCTTCCAAGTATCCTCCGCTTTGGACTCTCGCGTGATTCTCGACACCAAGGGGGCGGACAAGCTCGTGGGTAAGGGTGACATGCTCTTCCTACCACCAGGTTCTGCGAAGTTAGAGCGTTCTCAAGGTGCCTTCGTTTCCGATGAAGAAGTAGAAGATATTGTGAAGTTCTGCTCCAACCAGATTGAGCAGCAATTCGAGCAAAGCATCCAAGCGACCATCGACGCCGGTGGCTCAGACAACGGGGGAGAGGACGATGTTTCTGATGAGGATGAGGAGATTCTAACAAGGTGCGTAGACGTCATCATGACCGAAAACAAAGCGAGTACTTCGCTGCTACAGCGTCGTCTCCGATTGGGCTACACTAAGGCTGCTCGCATGATGGATATCTTGGAAGGTCGTGGAGTCATCGGACCTGCCGATGGAGCTAAGCCTCGCGATATCTTGATGCGTCAGTGAGGCTTTGCTTAGAGAATTTCGGAAACGAAGCTCTCGCGCTGGAAGGGTTGGAACTTGTTCGGCTCTTCACCTGTTCCGATGAAAAGAGGGGTGATGCCGAGTTCTTGTTGAATGGAGACTGCGATACCTCCCTTACCAGAGCCATCGAGTTTGGTAACGATGAGACCGTCTAGCGCGACCGCTTTGTTGAATTCCTTGGCTTGTGACAGCGCATTGGAGCCCGTGCTAGCATCGACGACTAGGATCGTCTTGTGCGGAGCAGTGCCGTCCTGCTTGGAGAGGGTGCGGCGGATTTTCCCTAATTCCTCCATCAGATTGTGTCGGGTGTGGAGCCGTCCTGCAGTGTCGCAAATTAGGAACTCAGCCCCTTCGGCAATCGCCGCTTCGTGCGCCTTATAACATACCGACGCCGGATCGGCCTGATGCTGTCCCACTGTGATGGGGAGGTCGAGGCGCTGGGCCCAAGATTGTAATTGCTCGACAGCCGCTGCGCGGAAGGTGTCTGCTGCGGCCACTCGGACGGTGTGTCCATAGACATTCAGGAGGTGAGCGAGCTTAGCAGTGGAAGTCGTCTTACCAGTGCCGTTGACGCCAACTACTAGAATCACGGTAGGTTTTCCGGATTCTTGCAAAGCAGGAGGGAAGGCTTGGTCCTCGGGAAAGACTTTGGAAATGTGGGAGCGAGTTGTGGTGACGACATCTTCGGCAGTAATCTCACGGCCCAGTGCTCGTAACTCGTCCACAATCGTCATGGTGAGACGAGGACCGAGGTCGGCAGCGATGAGGTCTGCTTCCAGCTCATCCCAATCGATCTCGGCCTTGTTGGTAACCTTATTGAAGAGATTCTTGAAAAAACCTGCCATGGGGGCCGAGCGTCAGGAATCTAGGCCAGAGAGTCCAGACTTGGTTTCAAGGAAATACCCGAAAGACGACCGTAAGTTGCAAGGTGACGGCACATGCGAGTAAGGCGAACCAAGCTACCGTCCACCAAGAAGAAATCATGAGAGTGCGTAGACGGCAAATCACGAGTAGGGCCATGACGACCACGCAGGAGATTAGAGAACCGAGGAAAAAGGGCCATTCCCCACGGAAGATAATATAAGGGATAAGCACACCACTACCGGCAGCGCAGATGAGACCCATTTCGCGGAAATAACGCCATTTCTTCTCCTGGAGGAGGGTGGTCGCGAGCAAGAGCTGGACCGCCCATTTTCCGCCCGCGATTGTACCAGACAGACCCATCTGAGCATCGGAAATGTATCCGTCGAAAGCCTCAATGAATAACCAAGTAAGGACTACGGCGGAAGCGAACCCTCCCAAGGCCCAGAGGAAATCTTTCTGAGGAGGATTCAAAGTGATGCCCAGACGAGTGCTTAGAGTTTTTTGAGGTAGACGTCTTTCCAGAGAATGTCGCCTGTCTTGCCGCTGTGGACTTGGAAGCCAAAGAATCCCTTCGGAGTAGCGTGTTCTGGGTCGGTATCAGTGAAGTCGGCGCGCAGTTCCCCGTTGAGCCAAGTCTGGAGTCGGTTGCCCTTACACTTGATGACGATGGTATTCCAACCGTCCCAGTTAAAGAGCTTCTCCCCTTGTGCAGTGAAGGCCTTTTTTTCTTCCTCGGAGATATTCTTGGCTGGATCTAACCAGCCGCGACGCGCTTCGTCGTAAATTCCTGCAGTCCACGAGCGTTGCTTAGTTTTGAAGTTGTCGTGCTCGCATTGATATCCTGTGACGCGCCCTTCGGGATACTTTTTAGAAGGTTCTTTGTGGAGACCTCGGAACATGCAGCCCGAGTTGCCTGTTTTGTCGTTGAACTTGAACTGGAAGGTGAAGATGAAATCCCCATACTCTTTTTCGGTCCGTAGAAAGGTGTTCTGTTTGATCTTTTCACCATAACCGCGAATGGCACCGTCTTTGACTTCGTATTCAGCAGTACCACCAGTTTTGCGCCAGCCAGTGAGGTCTTTTCCGTTAAAGAGGGTCTCGAAACCAGCTTCGGCAAGCGCCTTAGGATCGAGCTTGGCAGGGAGGCCCGCAGGAAGTTCCCCCCCAGACGTATGATGTTCGGCTGTCACCGGGAGCACCAAGAGGAGAGAACAGAGTATTGATTTCATGATTTTGGTAAAAAGAAGGTTCTTTGTTTGTCGGAAATTGGAAGTGCCAACTTCTCCATTACTACGAGCATGTCTTCCCAGATTTTTCGTTTCTCTGCGAGAGCGTCTTTATCGGCGAGGAGTAGGAAGGAGGGGTGGTGGCTCACGCGGACGGGGGTCGCGTCCACTTCGTGCCATTGCGAGCGCATAGTGTCGAAGGATTCTTTATTTTCTAACAAGGCATGGGCCGCTGCTGCTCCCAAGGCGATAATGACCTTGGGTTGCACGATCTCAATCTCGGATAAGACGAAGGGACGAGAGAGCTGCACCTCCTCGGGTCTGGCCGGGCGATTATTACGAGTTTGCCCAGGGAGCGCGGGGCGGTATTTACAGATATTGGTGAGGTAGACCTGTTCGCGGGCGAGGCCCATTGCCTTGAGAATGGCGTTTAACTTTTCGCCTGCTGGCCCCGCAAAGGGTTCACGCTTTTGCTCTTCGTGGTATCCCGGTGTGTCTCCGATGAGCATTAAGTCGGCTTGGACCGGACCCACCGAGAAGACCAGATGTTCGCGGAAGGAGCCTAGGCTGTGGAAGGCAGGCCAGTGCTGAGCGAGCTCACGGAGAGAGGCGATTTTTTCCTCCGGAGTATCGCCTTGAGGGGTTGGTTTGGGGATGTTGAGCGGTGTTTGGACGCTTTGCTGGGTATTTGGGCGAGGGATCGCGGTAGCAGTGACTGCCGCATTCGCTAGTTGAGCTTGGGTAGAAGAGCGCGCTGCATCTTCGCCAAAGGAGATATCGCCTTTATAGATTTTTCGAAGCACTTCACGAGCTTCTGGAGTCACCGCGAGGTGAGTCTGTCCGTTGGCAAGGAGCTGGCGCAGGTAGGGGAGAAGCATCTCACTGCGAGGGTCTAGAATCTCTCGCCGAGATGCCAGCCTATTCTTGCAAAGGGAAGGAAGAGGCGAAGGGGTTAACTTTTCTCCTGGGAGGGGGACTTGTTAACAGCAGTTCCCTCCTGAGAGACCGTTTTGGAAAGCCGGGAGACGACGTTGTTGAGTTCGCGGATTTGGCTCGAAAGGGTGGCCACTTGCATTGGAAGATCGAGGGTCCCACTGGTCCCATCGAGTGCTTCTTCCGCTTTTTTTATGGCCTCGATCTCAGCATCGATTCGAGCGTCGTCCATCCCATTGACAATCACGCCAATGACGAGGTTGAGCATGACCATCGTCCCGAGTAAAACGAAGGAGACGAAGTAGCCGATAGCGAGTATCGGCTGAGCGTGAGGCTGGAAGTGGGGATAGCTCTCGGACAACGCGGTTTCGGTGAGATTATAGCCCTGATAGGCATCGGAACCGTAAATTTGGAGATACATGACATCGGTCCAATCCTCCAAAGTGACAATGCGGAAGAGGGAGAGGAGAGCATCGAAAATGTTGCCAAAGTGGACGGGATCATTCTGAGCGAAGAACATGACCCCCGCGACGGCATAGACGTAAAAAAGCAGTAGCAATAGCACCGTGACATAGAGCATAGAGGGCAGGCTCTTGAGAAGGGCGTTGACCAAGAGCTGTAGCTTAGGCACGGCAGAGAGGAGGCGTAGCACCCGTAGTAACCGGAAGAGCCGCAGCACCGGACCGAGCCCACCACTTGCCGGAACAAGGCAGGCGGCAACGATGAGAAAGTCGAAGACGTTCCAGCCGTCGCGGAAAAAATCCTGCGGGCGAGGCAGGAGCGCAATCATCTTGATGATGATTTCCGCAATGAAGATGAGGAGGACGATCCGATCGAGAGTCTGCAATAAGCCATGATGGGCTTCGGCAGTAGGCTGGTGAGTCTCTACGCCGACGAGGATACCAGCGAAGATGATAACCGCGATGATGAAGCGGTTGAAAAGAGGAGAGCCGACGAGAGCTTGGCAGCGCGCTTGCATGGGAGGCAAAAGTCTCGCTTCTGCACGCGCTGACAAGGATTTTTAGGGTCTGCGTAGAGATTTCTATTCTTCGCTCTGACGCCAGATTTCGGCAACGATGGCTTTCTTCAACGCCAGTGGCTCGATCGTGCCGGTATGGCGGTAGAGGACTTGCCCCTCGGGGCCGACTAACAGCGTGTGAGGCATGGCGCCGTTCCACTCCAGATCGAGTGCTTGCACTAGATCTTCGGTATCACC
The DNA here is from genome assembly GCA_937949965.1 of uncultured Roseibacillus sp. GTDB lineage: Bacteria > Verrucomicrobiota > Verrucomicrobiia > Verrucomicrobiales > Akkermansiaceae > Roseibacillus. Next base: position 3,426 of record CALFBF010000075.1, on the reverse strand, counting down.
TTTGAAGACGAAGTTATTCGTCTGACGACCTTCTGCTTCCAACAGTGGCCTGGTGCGAGAGGAGAGACCGACCTGGTGGTCTGCCAAGAATTTGGTTACTTTCGCGAGATCTTTGGCAGGGTCTAAGCTGATAGGGATGAACTCGAAATCGAGCCAAGAGTACTGGCGATAGATAGAAGCCAAGTCGGGGAACTCGGCTACACAGGGACCGCAAGTCGTCGACCACACGTTAAATAGGCGCAAACCCTGGCGTCCTTTGTTGGCAACGAGCTTAGCAAGGGTGTCGGCATCGACGGTCTCGACAGTGACGGGGTTCGCTTTCCACTCCGCATTCTTTCTAGCCACTTTCTCCGCTTTCTCTAACCACTTGGTGGAGCAGCCGATGGGGCGGGTTTTGATGACCGCAGGCTCTTCTCCTGCGAGGATCGCGGTCAAGGCATCACGGGCTTCGTTTTTTTCGGCGGGGCCGAGGCTACGGCGTCCGTCGTCCATACGTCCGTTATATTTCAACTTGAGACCAGCATCGAAGATGAAGATGTGTGGAGTCGCCACCGCACCGTAGGCCTTGGCCACCTCCTGGGTATCGCCATCGTAGAGGTAGGGGAGGTTGAAGGACTCGTCCTTAGCGATGAGCTTCATGTCTTCAAAGGAATCGTCATAGACCGTCCAACCCAGTTCTTCGAGGTGAAGCCCTTTGGGAGAATTACTATTGATGGCGGCGAAGCCGACTCCCTGTGCCTTGAAGGTGTCCACCAAAGTCTTCATCCGACCGACGGAAGCAATCGCATCGGGGCAGTGATTGGTGGTGAAGATAATAGCAGTGGCCTTTTCGCCTTTGATATCTGCGAGGGAATAGCTTTTGCCATCAACGTTAATGAGGGAGAAGTCGGGAGCAGAGACTCCTTGTTCGAGGGGGGTAGGAGTGTAGTTCGCGAGAGCCGTGCCGGCCGCGGCTAGGGCAGTGAAGAAGAGGGTTTTCATGGGAATAATGAGATACTGGTTACGAGTGTTGAACTACTGATTTTACGGATTTCTTGGGCAGACTGTAAATCGAACAAGGAATAAAAAATGCCCCACGAAAAAGCCCATGGAGAAGGGGCTTTCTGCAGAGCGGGAAAAGTAGGTTTGAGAAATCTTAGAACCAAGGCTTCTGGTCGTTGACGTAGGTCTCGACGAACTCTTGGCCAGATTGAGTAAGGTAGATGACCCCCATCAATGATGGCAATGATACCTGCTGCACTACAGGTCACGAGCCCCATGATCAGTTGAATGATGCCTTCCTTCCGGGTAGCCAAGGTAGCACTTATGGATTCCCAACCAACCGAGGAAAATTGCAAGGAGGCCTGCTACTCACTTTTTTCGGCCCCCGGGATTTGGGAGCTGCCATTTGGTGCGGTACTTCCTTCTGACACCACTAGCAGAAGAACAGAATACCTCGGAAGTTCAAGGCACGATGCTATTTTTGACCGTATTCATCCTGAAAAATTAAATTTTAAGCAAGGTGAAAGTCTATGAAGGGGAACTGGTGAAAGTCCCATTGGATGGCCAACGCGCGAGTGCAGGCACGATGACTGCGGGTGCTTTTTGTTTTCAACGGCGCAAGCCGCACTGCCGCACCCATCTAGCAGCCAGCGTGACGGCACGGTTTTACGAGGACAGCTTGAGCACGTTTCGTTTCCAGCGACAGCCTTAGCGCGTCGACGACCCCTTTCGATTCTTCCAAACTAACACGCCGACACCGCTTAAAATCAGAACACTTAAAATCCAGTAGAGCCATGCAAAGGATCGAGGATTGTCAATTGACGATTTCTGAGGAGTATCAACACTCTGCACTCCCGTTGAAGTTTCAGAACTCGAATCAGAGCGTTCAAGCGGCTTTCTTTCAGACTGTTCTCGGTTTGCTAATTCCTCTGTAAACCGCCCTTCAAAATCAGGGTGTTTATTGAGTTTTTTTTTAAGGTCAATAATTCGTTCTTTCCCTCTCAAACCAGGAGTTCGTGGTAGGTCGTAAATTTTTTCCAAAGTCACACAAGATTCATGATCGAGTGAAGTCATAAAGTCTCCACCGAAAACAATTGGAGTGGAAAACTCTTCACCTAAAAGATTAGCTAGCCGCTTCCTGATTTGAACAGTGTTAATTTCAAATTTCCTCACGTAAAAAAGACAGTCACGGATAACCTTCGCTTCGTTTGACCCTAGTTGCTCAAGAATATAACTTTCTTCTTCTGGCGTTAGGTTCCAAGGACTAACTCTATCAGAAGAGTCTGCACTCTGAAACAGGACATCCAAACTAATCTCGTTAGCCATCGCAGAAGACGAGATAATAACTAAGATCCACAAAATTTTTATCATTTCACAGCCCTCCAAGTTTGTTGATCAACGAGACAGCCTTTATGAACGGCAATTTGCGTGTGCATTACTAAATCGTTTAGGTGGTCCAAATGCCCATTTCCACCAATATCTAAAACCAGATGCCCTAGTTCATGAGAGGTAAGTAAAAACAAGGAAAAATCAGCTCGCCCAATGAAGGCGTTTTCATCGTTAGAAACGGCGAACCCATGTGCTCCATCGATGTCATCAACCACATAAATTCTAAAGTCTGCATTCTGACCATCAGGAATCTTATCAAGCTCATTATATTCTCCAAAAAACGGTCCCGTATCCAAGAGCCCACTACGATTCAAATCGTAGTTAAAGGTCACGTCAGATTCTCCGGTCACATTAAGTTCAACGTTAGCTTGCTGTAGCCAAATACGGTGCAAAAAACTCTGCAAAGCATCATTGTCGGGATAAACAATCGGAGGAATATTAGTGTCATTTGGAGTGGATTCACAATTTTGATTAGCTCCAATATTCACACCGTCACCTTTAAAAACCACATCATCACCTCCTGGTTTGGTGTCTACAAAACCGTTTGCTCCAGCCAAAACACAGGTCGTGGGATCATCTCCAGCAACATCATCATTCTCTTCAGTGACGTTGATAACGTGGATCGTTTTGGTTACCCTCCTAAGAACATCGACCTCAAAGAGATCAACAGTGGTCCCCTCAATCTCAACTTGAACCGAAACATCTCGTTGTGCTGTTAATCCTGAAACAGTCAATACCTGCTCTTCACTGATCGGAGTTTCTGGCGAGATGGTTACATTGCCTGGCATGGACGATTTGAAGGTCATTTTATTGAGAAGAGCTTGAGATGCTCCTGAGATCTTCAGAGTGACTTTATTGCTTCCTCCCTCCGGCACCATCAAGGCCTTGGCTACGGGATCATATCCTGTGCATCCGGTGATTTCTGCTGGCTCCTTAAACTCTTCTATCTCCACGGGGAGGAGATTAATGCTTGTCCTTGAGGATTCTCTTCCTTCTAGAGGAGGCGACAAGGCTTCCACATCACCCGGTTTGACCATGATTGGCCTTGAATTCAAC
>CALFBF010000074.1 GCA_937949965.1 uncultured Roseibacillus sp. | reverse complement strand
GTTATTTGGCAGTTGGGAAGGGGAGGAGTTACGGCGACAGCGCGCTTCTTTCTGCGGAACGGGGTGCGATGGTTTCGTTGTGCCGCTGTCAAGGCTTGTTGAGTTTTGATGCCGATACTGCTCTTTTGACTGTCGAGGGCGGGTGTTCACTGAGCGACATTTTAGCGTGGAGTGTGCCTCGGAAGTATTTTTTGCCGGTTGTGCCAGGCACCAAATATGTGACGGTCGCAGGGGCTGTAGCTAACGATATTCATGGTAAGAATCATCATGAAGCTGGGACTTTTGGGTATTGGGTAGATAGTTTTAAGCTGTTCCATTCGCAGCATGGCTGGTTGTTGTGCAGTCGTGAGCAGAATCGAGAATTATTCGAAGCGACTATTGGGGGCCTTGGTCTAACTGGAGTGATTGTAGAAGTGACTATCAAGATGCATTCTCTGGTTGGACAAGGATTGGTGGAGCAAGAGTCGAGGCGATTTGGGAGTCTAGATGAGGGAATGCAGATTCTCGAAGAGATGGATCGCGACTTTCCGATGACGGTAGCTTGGCTCGATATGGCTAGTAGTAAGACTGGCCAAGGAGTGGCTATGGGGGGACGGTTTGTGGAGGGGGAAATGCCGCGGAGCTCTGGCCAAACGGTGAAAGTGCCTGTTGAAGCTCCCCATTTCGTATTGAATAGATCGACGATTCGGGCCTTTAACCGTGTCTACTCCGTTACTCGTCGAGAAGGTGTTTTCAGGCAGCCTTTTCATTCATATTTTTTCCCTTTGGATGGGATTGGAGATTGGAACCGTCTCTACGGGAGGCGCGGATTTTTGCAGTATCAATGTGTTGTTCCAAAAGGTAAAAGGGAGGTGTTGGCGTGCTTACAGAAGATTGTTACGGATTCTGGTCAGGGAGCTTGTTTGTCTGTGTTGAAAAAGTTTGGCGTTCAACAATCTCCAGGTTGGCTTTCTTTTCCAATGGCGGGATGGACTCTGGCGATGGATTTTCCGATGGAAGGTTCTGAAACCCTAGCGCTTTTTGAGCGAATGGATGATATCGTGAGGGAGGCTGGTGGCCGCTTGTATCCTGCTAAGGATGCCCGCATGGATGCAGATTTTTTCAGACAAAGCTACCCCGCTTGGGAGCGCTTAGAGCAAATGAGGGATCCGAAGATTACTTCAGAGTTTTGGGAGAGAATGCTACGATGAATGCAGTTTTAATTATTGGTGCAACCTCGGCGATAGGTGCGGCCTTAGCGAAAGAGTGCGCTTCGAAAGGATGGCGGCTGTATCTGATCGGTCGAAACAAAGAGAGGCTTGCAACGGTTGCGGCGGAGGCTGAAGTGAGAGGCGCGGCTAAGGTTGAGACTCGGGTTGTTGATTTTGGAGCTGTTGAGAAGTGTCAGCAATTAGGGGAGTGGATTGAGAAGAGGAACGATCTGTGCCGGGCTGTCATTCTACCGGGGGTATTAAGTGATGAGTTTGCATCGCTGGTTGATTGGAATCAGAATGTGTTGGTCAACTTTACAGTACCTGCTTTTTTAGGACGGCTCATTGGAGAAAAATTGGGAGAAAATGACGATGGGGGGCAGTTAGTTTTGGTGGGATCAGTAGCGGGTGATCGCGGACGCCAATCGAATGGTTTCTATGGTGCCCAAAAAGGGGCTTTAGAGATTTTCGCGAATGCTCTCAGGCATCGCTGTTATCTCAAAAATCGGAAGGTGAAAGTGGCTTTGGTGAAGCCTGGTTTTGTCAATACTCCAATGACTGAGCAGATCAAAAAGAACGCTTTGTTTTCCGAGCCAGAAGTGATTGCGCAAAAGATTTTGCGGATTCTAGAAAAAGGGGGAAGTAAGTCTTATTATGCTCCAGGGTGGTGGTTTTTTATTATGAGTATTATCAAAGCAGTTCCCAATTTTATCTTCTATAGGACTCGTTTATGATGGCCTCGTTCAAGAAGCGAAGTTTTTCTTTTAGCTTAGTTGTTCTCGTTCTATTGGGTGTTTTCTGTCTTCCCCCTATTGAGAATCGGACTGAAGCGGAGGACGCATTTACCTATGCTTTGGAGGTGGAAAAACTTCCTTACGGGCAGTTATTTCATCCTAACCACCGACTGTATCACCCCTTGGCAAAAGGGATTTTTGTCCTTTCTAAGCAAGAGCGTTCGTTTGAAGTTTTGGCTGTTTTCAGTGGCGTGATGGCTGTTGGTTCCCTTTTCGTATTTTACTTTTTAATTAAGAAGTTAACGGGTGCAGGGAATTGGCAGAGCTTAGCTTGGACGGTGTGTCTCGCTTTCAGCTATGGGTTTTGGCGCTATGCGCGGGAGGTAGAAGTCTATGCTATGGGGTGGTTAGGATGTCTTTCTGTACTGGCTCTTTTTTTCCTTTGGAAGGGGGGGCGCCCTTGGGTGAGAGGCGTTATGTACGCTGTTGTCGTGGTGGTGGCTTTGAATATTCACCGAGCGCTAGGACCACCGCTTTTGGTGATTGGATTGGTTGATTTATTCATACAGAGGCAGTGGCTTGCGGGTTTAGTGAGTGCCGGGGTGGGCCTTCTTCTCTACTCGGTTTGCGAGGTGAGCGCAGATGCTTTGCCTACAAGAAAGGTGTCGCTTGCCAAGCGAGGAGAACTTTCAGATTTTTTTGAGGAAGAACTCAAAGTGGATCGCAAACAACTGAGTAAGAAACGACCTTTTCGGCTTAGCTCTTTACCCAAAGGAGCAATTGGATTGGGGGTTAGTCTACTGGGAGGCAATGTGCTGATGGCCTCGGAGCCAGTTTACGAGTTTTTCTCTAAAGAGCTCTTTCCTTATCGTTTCTTAGCGGAAGAAAAAATGATGGTTGATGGCACTTCTTCTCTTTGGATATTATTTTGGTTGCTAGGAGTGTTTACCGTGGTTTTTCTGATTGGAACTGCGGGGAAAATGCTTTGGCGTAGTGTGCGGAAGGGTGAACTGCCTAACAGTTCTGAAAAGTGGGCGGTATTGGCAGGTCTAGGGTGTTACCTTGTTATGATCATTGTTTTTGAGCCAGGGAATCCCGAGATGTGGTTGTTAGGGCTTCCCTTGGTGTGGCTTGCGCTCGCTTTATGGTTGCCGCGCTTTCCTTGTCGTCAAATTTGGTTCTTAGGGGGGGCTCTCTTAGTGACAAATTACGTTGGAGGGATGTTTTTTTTGGCGAGCAAAGAGAATGATTATCACGATCAAACCTCTCGGCTTGTCCGGGGGGAAGCCCGGGCAGGAGATATCTATCTCATGGGAACGCTGAACTCGGTCCATGCCAGGTATGTGAGATACGCGGTTGAGGTGGAAGTCTCGGTGGTGAAAGTGGGTGACCGAAGAACGGACGAATTTTACCGTTTAGTGGGGCAGCACATACAGCAAGGGCGAAGAGTCTTTGTGCACGAAAGTCTTGTTAGGAAGGATGTCAAGTTTGAAGAATCCCTTACGAAGGCTGGGCTGATCCTTAGCGGAACTTATAAAGGGAATATTAACGGAGGAGAGCTCTTACTGCAGGGAAATGGTTGAGGTACAGAATAAGAAGATTTCGATGTTGGGGTGGCTGATTGTGCTGGTTGGCTTTCTCTATGCAGGGGTGGTGGCGACTGGTTTTCAGATCCCGAGGCTTGCTTTGGTGATGTCCCCATTGGCGCTTGGCTCTATTATTTGTGTAGCGTTCGGCCCGAGGCGAAATGACATTCCAGTGATAGGGATTCTCTCATTAGTGGTTGGGTATTTTCTCTTTCGAGGAGCCGCTTCTCCTGTGTGGGATTTGGCTAGAATAGATTTGTTTTTAGTTGCGTCGGGTTCGTTGGTTTTTCTCGCGGCATCATCGGCGCTCCAGTGCCGAGCGGGACGCGGACTACTACTTAGCTTTTTTATTTTATTGGTGATTGGGAATTCTGTGGTTGCTGTTTATCAATGGCAAGTCGATGAGCGATTTGCTTTTTTGAGCTCGCAGCGACTTGATGTCTTAGGGGTGAGTGGATTCTATTATCACCGCAATTATTTGGCCGGTTTTCTGGAGATTGCCTGTCCTGTTGTTTTGGCGGCAGGCATAGCGCAAAGGACGCCAGTGACTAAGCTTCTTCTGCTTTTGACGTTTGGTCTTGGAATGTTTGTTTGTTTTCTAACGAATTCGAGAGGGGGGTTTGCGGTTGCTATAGTAGCTAGTGTAATCGTTGTTTTATTTGAAATGGGTAACAAAGAGAAAACCGCAAAAAGACAATTCTGGAAATTTTCACTATTGTTTGGTGTGGTGCTTGCGGTGGTGTTCGGAGGTGTTTTTCTTTGGGAGCAGATTCTTGAAAACCGTGGAGGTGAGGGTTCCGTTGTAGGTGCAAAGAGTGGGCGTCTAGGAATGGCAGGAATAGCCTTTAGTATTTGGTCCGAAAGCCCTGTTATGGGAATGGGTTCTCATAGTTTTTCTTATTTGTTTCCCAAGTTCTTCTATGGTCTGGGTGGGTGGTACGGGAACGCGAGAATGGCGCATTCGGATTATTTGCAGCTTTTGGCAGATTATGGATTGATCGGTTTTTTAGCTGTTGCTGTTCTTGTGATGGTAGTGGGTTTTCTTCTCTTGAAGAAAAGAGAGACGGATTCAGAGGTGTATAGTGAACGTTCTTTGAATGGACTTTGGTTGCGTTCAGCTGCACTCGGCGTGTTGGTGGCAGAATGTATCCGTGCTGCTTTCGACTTTAATTTGCATATCGCTCCTAATCTGATGGCTTTTGCGATGGTAGCTGCCGGAGGGATTACTTGCTCTCGGCCTAGTAATTGCCAGAAAAACCAAAAACCTGATGGATTAACGCGAATAAAATTTAGCCTGCGATGGTCAAAGGAGGTTACTTGTTTGGCTGTCTTGTTTGTTGGAGCATATTCCCTTTATGCCGGCAAGAATGAGATTTTGGCCATCAATGATTTTATAAAGTTGGAAAATGCGAAAGATACTGGAAGAGGGATTCGAGAGGCGCGGAGGGAATATAGTGAAGGGGCTCCTTCTTTCGATGTTTTGAGACTGGTAGCGAGAGATTCACTGAGACGTGCAATTGCCGGAGAAGTTGATTTCAGTTTGGCGAAAGAAGATTGGGGTCGAGTGGTTGGGAGGCATCCCCTAGATGCGGAGAGTTTAACGAGTTACGCCCGCACACTGGATGAGTTGGGTCTCTTTGAGGAAGCGGAGGAACATCATCTTAAAGCTTTAGAAGCGGCAGCTCGGAGAGAGAATAAGTATGGAGTTATTTTTGGAGTCGGGTGGCACTTATATCTTCGGGGTGAAGAGGCTCGTCTAAGCCGCCGTCCTGAGGAGGCTTTGTTTTTGTTCGAAGAAGCCGAAGCCGCTTTTGCCGAGAGTCATCGCAGGAATTTCTCGAGAACAGGTTGGGGTGCTCCTACTTTGAAATCAATTCGACAACGGATTGCTTTTTTAGAAGGAGCGCGTATTCAGTCGCAGCCAGTTCCGGTTATCGAGTGGAGAGCCGCTCTCAAATAAGAACTTAGTGCCGGATAAAGATTATGGAGAACGGTAAGAGAGAAAGTCTTTCAATACAGATTCTGCAGCTTGTTGACGCAGTTCTGATTGGCTTGTCATTTTGGGTTGCGGCTCTTTTACGTGATCCGATTCGAGGGTTATTTGGAATGGGCTCGATGAACGATCTACAGGGGGGGCTTTCAGACTTAGTCTGGGTCTTGTTCATTATTGTTCCTTTTCTACCCATTGTGCTAGAGATTTTTGGCTTTTACCGAAACCCGCTTCGAAAGCGTCTTAAGACCTCGATTATTCAATTACTACAGGCTTTGGTAATCGTTGGGTTGGTGGTTGGACTACTCGTTATCTTTTGGAAAATCTCAGTTTCTAGCCGCTTAATTCTAGGTATTGGAGTGCCTTTGGCTTCGGTCTTCTTATTGCTGCGTGAAGCTGCTACCCGCAGTGTAGTGATGCATGCTGTTCGGGCAGAAGATGCGAAAGAGGCTGTTATCCTTGCTGGCGGAGATCAAGAAATTGAGGAGTTTTTAAGTGAAACATCTGAGGAAATACAAGCTGGTTGGAAGATTGTTGAGCGACTTGATTTGAGAGAAATTTCTCTCGAAGATTTTGAGGCAAAAATCAAAGCAGCATCTGTAGGACGAGTGCTTTTCTTAGCCCGTCATACCGAGTTTGGGCAGTTGGCTAAGGCAATCGAGGTTTGTGAACTCCAAGGGGTGGAGGCTTGGATTTCTGCTGGATTCATTCGCACTCAGATTGCACGCCCTGATTTTGATTTAATGGCAGGCAAACCGATGCTGGTGTTACGCTCAACGCCAGAGCTATCTTGGGCGCTTTTTGCAAAGACATTGTTCGATAAGGTTGGAGCTCTTATTATTATTATGTTGAGTTCTCCTCTCTGGTTGTTAGCCGCAATCGGAATCAAATTGAAAAGCCCTACAGGAGGTATTCTTTTCAAGCAGAAGAGGGCAGGACGCTACGGTAAGCCCTTCATGATTTATAAGTTCCGAACCATGGTTCCTGATGCCGAGGCTCGTTTAGCAGATGTTAAGAAAGACGTTGGAAATGAGATGAGTGGTCCTGTTTTTAAGCTGGATAAGGATCCGAGAGTCTTTGGATTTGGAACTTGGTTACGGAAAACGAGTATCGATGAACTTCCTCAACTCTTGAATGTTCTCAAAGGAGATATGAGCCTTGTCGGTCCACGGCCTTTGCCTATTTATGAGGTTGATAAGTTCGAACGAATGGAGCACCGCCGCCGTCTCAGTGTGCGACCCGGAATCACTTGCACATGGCAAGCAGGTGGTCGCAACCAGATTACCAAATTCGATGATTGGGTGAAAATGGACCTCGACTACATCGACAACTGGTCTCTCTGGTCGGACTTTAAAATTCTCCTCAAAACTATCCCAGCAGTCCTCTTCAGCAAGGGTGCTAAGTAGCAAGAGCGAGGTTAAGGGCACCTCCGGTAACCTGCTTTCGGGAAAAAATAATTCCAAACTTTCTCAAATCGAGGCGGTTTGAAGGCCTGTTGAACGAGTTCTTCAGATTTCGAATCAACAAAGAGTTGAGGGAATTTGGGAGTATTTTCTTGGAATGAGGTTATCGGAGGTACCCTTAAGTCGTTCCGTAGTTGTCAATTGGTTGTCTTTGGGCACACTGCGCCCGCAATATCCATGAAGTTAATCTCAGGAACTGCTCACGATGAGCTCTCGAAGGGAATTGCCCGTTTTCTCGGGCAAGAGTTAGTTGACGTTAAGGTAGACTCTTTCCCTGATGGAGAGACTTTCGTCAAAATTAACGAGAACATTCGAGGGGAAGACTTGTTCATCATTCAGCCCACTTGCCCGCCGACGAACCATAATCTGATGGAGCTACTCATCACGGTAGATGCTGCGCGCCGGGCGAGTGCAGGTAATATTACCGCCGTCATTCCTTTTTTTGGTTATGCGAGGCAGGATCGAAAGGACCAACCCCGAGTACCCATCACCGCGAAGCTCGTGGCGAACCTCTTAACAGCAGCTGGTGTGCAACGAGTGGTTACGATGGATCTGCACGCCGCGCAGATTCAGGGGTTCTTTGATATCCCGGTTGATCATCTCTATGCTAAGCGAGCTCTCATCGGTGCCGTGCGTGAGCTGCGTAAAGGGCTCGACCCTTCTTCTCTGACTGTGGTATCCCCCGATGTGGGAGGGGTGAAGCTTGCTCGTGCCTATTCCGATCTTTTGGGCGCTGAGCTAGCCATTGTTGCCAAACACCGTGTCAGCGCTACCGAGGTGGAGGCCATGAATTTAATCGGTTCGGTCGCAGGACAAGATGTCCTCTTGGTCGATGATATGACGGAGACCGCAGGAACGCTCTGCGCAGCGGCCAAAATCTTAGCAACGAATGGGGTAAACCGTATTTTCGCGGGAGTTTCTCACGCCGTTCTGGGAGATTTAGGCCGTCGAAGGATTGAAGAATCTGCCATTGAGAAGCTGCTCACGACCAACTCGACACCGGTCTCCAATCAAGGAAAGGTCGAGGTCGTTGACTTATCGCCTCTCTTTGGAGAAGCGATAATGTGTATTCACGAAGGAAAATCAGTAAGTTCTCTCTTTGACATCAAGGGCCCCTAGGTGTAATCACCGCCGCCCCAGCGTGATGAATGACTGACCAGCATCAATTGCGCGCCTCAATTTTTTAACATCAAGAAGCCATGGCAAAGACCGCAACACTGAAAGCAGAAGACCGCAAACGGACTGGTTCCGGACTCCTTAAGCAAATGCGTAAGGAGGGATGGGTTCCTTCCGTCGTATACGGCGGTGGAGCAGAAAACCTGAACGTTAAAATTAACGCCAAAGCGTTTCGTGAGCTTTTGGCTGCCAGCGCTTCCGATAGTTTCCTGGTGAACTTGGAGTTAGATTCTGGCAAAAGCCAATTGGCTTTCGTTCAGGATATCCAACATGATGCTCTTTCCAGCTCAATCGTTCACGCTGATTTCCTTGCGGTTAGTGAGACAACTGAGATTACCGCTCACCTTCCTGTGGTATTGAACGGAGAGCCTAAAGGGGTGAAGTCAGGCGGAATTCTCGAACAACAGCTCTACGGGATCGACATCAATTGTCTGCCTAAAGACCTTCCTGAGACTTTGGCATCGGATGTCGAGCACATGGAGATTGGAGACAGCCTTCAGGTGAAAGATCTCGCTCTTCCTGAGGGTGTGAAAGCTGGACTCGGAGAAGATGTCGTCATCGCCATCGTTGTCAAAACTCGTGTTGCTAAGAGCCAAGGAGTTGAAGGTGACGAGGCGGCTGCTGAGGCCGAAGGCGAAGCTGCTGAGTAAATTTCTCCTTATTGATTCTCTCAATTTTTCAAAAGAAGCCCGTCTCTTAGGAGACGGGTTTTTTGTTTGTTTCCGATTCGATTTGCGAGAATAAGACAGATAGGTGAGCGAGATTAAACTCATAGTAGGACTGGGGAACCCTGGTCGAGATTACGACGGGACCCGACACAACATCGGCTTCGATGTTCTCGATCTTTGGGTTCGCGGAGAAGACGGTGAGTTCGAGACGCAACGGAAGTGGGAAGGCGAGGTTGCCAAGATCGGTTCGGTGACCGTGCTCAAGCCGACTACGTTTATGAACTTGAGTGGCCGTTCGGTTGCGAGTCTTGCTAGATTCTATCGCTGGACCCCTGAGCAGATTCTTGTTGTTTACGATGATGTTTCGCTTCCTCTGGGGTCTTTGAAGTTTCGCGCGAATGGAGGCGACGGCGGGCATAATGGAATCAAGTCATTGATCGAGAGTTTGGGCTCCAAAGAGTTTCCTCGTCTCAAGGTGGGAGTGGGTTCTGCAGGATCGAATTCACTTGTAGGGCATGTCTTGGGAAAATTTCGTGAAAATGAACGCGAAGAATTGCAAAACACGCTTGCAACTGCCGTGTTAGCCGTGCAGCTTGCCGCTTCGGCTGGCGTTTCGCGCGCAGCCAATTATTTTAACGTTAAAAAAAAACCGAAGCCACAGCCGAGCAACGATGAGCAGGAAATACGAAGGTCTGATAGTGTTGAACACGAAGGGGAATGACAAAGGGGCAGATGACCTCGTCAGTAGCGTGGGCAAAGAGATGGAAGAAGCCGGTGCCAAGCTGGATGAGATTCAGCAACTTGGCCGTCGTCAATTTGCTTATAATGCACGTGACTTAGACGGAGGTCATTACGTGAATTATATTTTTGAAGCAAATCCAGATGTCATTACCAAGATCCAGACTCGTCTCAAATTAAACGAGGTCGTGCATCTTCAGCATTACCAACGTCTTTCGTAAACAGGCGAATCGGATAAGAGCTCGATTTTTCTCTTGTGCATACGAACAGCTTCTCGCTAGCATCTCTCTAGTATGGCTAATCTCAATAAAGTTTATTTGATGGGGCGTCTTACACGCGACCCAGAGCTCCGTTACACTCCTAAAGGAACTGCGGTAGCGGATCTAGGCATGGCCATCAATCGCTACCGTAGCGGAGGAGAAGGAGGTGAACGCACTGAGGAAACAACCTTTGTAGATGTCACCATGTGGGGACGTCAGGCCGAGCTTGCGAGTCAATATTTAGGAAAAGGCCGCGAAGTTTTTATTGAAGGACGTCTCCAGCTAGACTCGTGGGAAGATAAGAGCTCTGGTCAAAAGCGCAGTAAGCTGAAGGTGGTTGGAGAAGGGATGCAATTTATTGGTGGACCGGGAGGTCAGAGCCAAGGGGAAGGAGGTTCTGCAGGCTTCCAGCAATCTGGAGGGGGAGAATCTTCTCAAGGAATGTCAGCACCCTCTAATAGTCCTGAACCATCTTCTCCGCCGAGTGATTTTCAAGAGGAAGAAGACGATATTCCGTTTTAAGAACTCATCCGGCAAGCAGCTTACAAGAAAAGATCATTTCAAACTTTCTCAAGGGTGCCTCCGGTAACCTGCTTTCGGGAAAAAATGATTCCAAATTTCCTCGGAATGAGGTTATCAGAGGTGTCCTCAAGCCAATAGAGAGTTGAGGCGATTAGGAAGCGTTTACTAAGAATGGAGTTATCTGAGGCAATCTTAAGTGATTGTAATGTCGATGCTTCTTAGTAGTTACAATTTTCCGTTCTTGGCACGGGCTAACAGATCTTCTGGGGACAGGATTTTGATTTCTTGTTGGAGATTGAGGTGACGATCAAGTCCTCCCGAGAGGTAGAATTTTTTAAGAGTCCAACCCTCACCTCCTAGAACGAGGTAAGCAGCGTGGTAGGTGCCACGAGCTTGCTTTAAGGCTTCCGAGAGACAGATGACTTCGTAGGGAATCTTTTGCTCAGCAGTTCCCGAACTTTGTTGCCACTTGAGGGAAATGAGCAAAGAGCGTTTTTCTTTTTTTGCAATGAGATCGATGAGATGGCGACTTCCGTTCGGGCGCGTTCCGACTTGTTGTTGTGTAGTCACTTCATAGCCGAGCTCGATGAGTGTTTTTTGCACAGCCGCTTCGAATGTTTTGCCTGTTTGGGTATTACGAGCCTTCTTTGTGAAAGGTTTTTCGTCGGCTGTAGCGAGTGATGCTAGGAAGCCGATACTGAGCGTAACTATAAAAGGGAAACGAGGTGCCAACTTCTGGAATTGCATCAGTTTAGGTGAGGATGGGTTTGACTACTTTTCCGTGTACGTCGGTAAGGCGGAATCGGCGCCCTTGATACTTGTAGGAGAGCTTCGTGTGATCGATTCCCATCAAGTGTAGCATTGTGGCTTGCAGATCGTGGACGTGGACCGCGTCGGGGTGGTAGTGATGCTTGTCAGGGGAAATAGGAGTGCCGTCGGCATCGACAATGTTGTAACTATAAGGATCTGTTTGGCCAAAGGTGAGACCGGGTTTCACGCCTCCGCCAGCCATCCACATCGTAAAGCAGCGGGGGTGGTGGTCGCGGCCGTAGTTGTCGGCAGTGAGAGAGCCTTGGGAGTAGGCGGTACGTCCGAATTCACCGCCCCAGACTACAAGAGTATCGTCCAGAAGACCGCGTTGTTTGAGATCCTTGACCAGTGCGGCAGAAGCTTGGTCCACTTCCTTCGCTTGACCACGGATTCCGCGTGGCAGGTTGGCGTGGTGGTCCCATCCTTGGTGATAGAGCTGGATGAAGCGGGTTCCTTTTTCAGCAAGACGACGCGCGAGTAGGCAGTTGGCGGCGAAGGTGCCTGGCTTCCTACTGTCTTCGCCGTAGAGCTCGAAGGTGGAGTCAGGCTCGTCGCTCAAGTCAGTGGTGTCTGGCACGCTTGTTTGCATGCGGTAGGCCATCTCGTATTGCGCGATGCGAGATTGGATCTCGGGGTCGATTTCGCGCTCGAATTGTTGTGTGTTGAGTTGGTTCAGGGCGTCGAGGGTGGCGCGGCGACTCGTTCGGCAGATCCCTTCCGGATTGGAGAGATAGAGCACCGGATCTTTCCCTGAGCGAAACTGAACTCCTTGATATCTGGAATCCAAGAAGCCCGATCCCCAGAGGCGAGAGTAGAGTGGTTGTCCACCCTGTCCGGCTGAGACGAGGACGATGAAGGAGGGTAAGTTCTGGTTGAGAGAACCGAGTCCGTAAGAGGTCCAAGCCCCCATGCTGGGCCGACCGGCAATCTGGGAGCCAGTCTGGAAGTAAGTGATCGCTGGATCATGGTTGATGGCCTCGGTATACATCGACTTGATGATGCAGATGTCATCCGCGATCTCGCGGTGGTAGGGGAGAAGTTCGCTGAGTTCTGCGCCACTTTGACCGTATCGGCCAAATGAGAATTGCGAGCCCGCCATCGGGAGAGAGGACTGCAGGGCGGACATCCCGGTGAGGCGCTGACCTCCACGGACTTCGGGTGGAAGCTGCTCTCCATTCCGTTCCCGTAGGAGCGGTTTGTTGTCGAAGAGATCGTGCTGAGCAGGCCCTCCCGATTGGAAGAGATAGATCACCCGCTTGGCTTTGGGGGCATAGTTAGCGAGCCCGTCTGGCACTGACTGTTGGCTGCTGGCGCCGAAGGAATTTTGGAGAAGACCTGAGAGCGCGAGGCTACCGACCCCTGCAGATCCTGTTTTGAAGAAATGCCGCCGATTGATATTCAGTAAGTCGTCGAGAGTCGGGTTCATCGTTTCCAAATGGTTGCGTCGAGGTTGAGGATGGTCTGGCAAATGATGGTGCTGGCCGCGAGTGGTGCGGATGGGAGTTTGGAGTCAACCTCACTTGTGCCGAGAGAAAGGAGCTTTTTGGCCGCTTCGGGTTCTTCTTCGAAGCGCTGCAGTTCGCTTTCGTAGAGCCCCAAGAGAACCTTCTCCTCATCGGCGGTGTTAGGTCGTCCGGTAAGCCTTAGAAAAGCCCGACGAATGGTTTCCGAAGGGTCTTTATGGTAAATTTCTTGGGCGAGGTGACGGGCCGCTTCTACAAACTGAATATCGTTGAGCAGCACGAGGGCCTGCAGCGGAGTATTGGTGCGTGAGCGAGCGACAGCGCAGACTTCACGGGTGCCGGCATCGAAGGTGAGCATGTTCGGGAGTGGCGCGGTGCGCTTCCAGACCGAGTAGAGTGAGCGGCGGTAGAGGTCTTCCCCGACGGACTGTTCGTAAGGCGGCGACATTCCGTTAGATTCACGCCACAAATCTTTGCCGGGCTGATAGGGTGAGACTGGGGGGCCACCTGCGGCGGGATTGAGAAGCCCGGAGGAGGCGAGAGCGAGGTCTCGAATTTGTTCGGCCGCGAGACGGTGTGCAGGCCCACGCGCGAGGAGGCGGTTCTCGGGATCTCGCTCCACGAGCTCAGGTCGATTGCGAGAGTCCTGACCATAAGTGGCGGAGAGGACAATTTTGCGGCAGAGCGCTTTGATGTCCCAGTCTTGGTTCACGAAATCGCGTGATAACCAATCTAACAGCTCAGGATGGGAGGGGAGGGCTCCTTGCAGACCGAAGTTCTCAGGAGTGTCGATGAGGCCGATTCCGAAGAAGCTGGCCCAGATGCGATTGACGAAGACTCGCGCGGTGAGGGGGTTATCGGGGTGAACGGTCCATTGAGCAAGGCCCGCTCGATCACGGGGGGCATCCTCGGGGAAGGGCATGAGCGTCTCGGGGGTGTTACGACCGACGATTTTATCGGGTGTCTTCGGTGCATTGTATTCGCCGCGGTCGAGAATGTAGGCTGGCAGAGGTTCGGCGAGCTCTTCCATAACGGGAATTTCGTTGATTGGTTCCTCGGCTGCGACCAGTTCCTGCACCGCTTTGATCACTTGTTGTTGAGCCTGCTGGTTACTCTCATTGATCCGCTGGGTGTAGTGCGCGTGCCAGTCGGCATTATTTACTACGAAATTGTGAGGGACTTCGCTGTGTTCGCTCAAGCGCGCAATCTCAATGCTAGTGAGAGCCTGATCGTAGTAGGCGAAGTCTTGCAACAAGGCTCCCGCTAGTCCGGCATCGCGCCAGCGAGAACCGAGGCCAAGTTTGCCACCATGTTGAGTGACCACTCCTGCTGCTTTGACTTTTTTATCGCGGAGAACTTCGGTCGCGAGTTCCACTCCATTGAGGTAAAGTCGCAGTCCAGTTGCTTGGTCGGAGGCGTCCCAAGTCGCGGTGAGGTGTTGCACTTCGTCAGTGGGAATTGGCTCTAGGCTACGTACACCCATTCCATTACCAGGCCATACGCGGTAGAGCCGAGATTCTACATGCCCGTTTTCCAAAGTGAGATCCCAACCGTTGAAGCCTGCGTCGGTGCCACGACTGTGATGGGCGAGGACGCTGCGATGGCTGGAGGTCTGAGTTTGGTGAAGAGTGATTGCGATTGTAAATGGGGTCCAGCGATCGAATGAAGGCACATCTGCAAAGCTGAGGTAACGATCACCATCAAGAGCCAATGCTTGCACCTGCGGGCGAGAAGGGTGGAAAGGCTTGAAGTCGAGAGGGGTGGATGGAGAGTGATCTCCCTCGGCAAAGCTTGCTCGCTCATCAGTGATTTCTCCTCGTGAGAAATCGAGTCCGATGGTCGGCATTGATAGTCCTACTTGAGAAGGTTCGGCAGTAGTTAACCAAGCTTCGAAGTCGGCGCTGCTCGCTTGAATTTGCTGTTCGTAATTTTTCCGAGCGGTAGTGAGTTTTTGTTGCGCACGAGCGAGTGTTTTCTCTTGTCCCTTGTCGGGAAGTAAAAGAGTGGGGGAGGGAACACGCTCGGTGCGGTCATACATCCCGTTCTCATCAATGGAATTGAAGAAGGCGAAGAGGGAGTAGTAATCCGTCATCGTGAGGGGATCATACTTGTGGTCATGGCACCGTGTGCACTCGAAGGTGAGGCCCAAGACTGCGGTGCCGTAGGTGTGCACTCGATCCGCGATGTTCTCGGTGCGCCATTCTTCAAAGATAGCACCTCCTTCGTTGTTGAGCCGATGAAGTCGATTGAAGGCCGTGGCCAACTTCTGCTCGCGAGTGGCTTCGGGAAGGAGATCTCCGGCAATATTGTAAGTGAGAAAGTCGTCGTAAGGGAGGTTCTCGTTAAAGGTCTTTACTACCCAGTCTCGGTAAGGCCATTGCGTGTTGAGCTTATCAGATTGATAACCGTAGGAGTCGGCATAGCGGGCGGCATCGAGCCAGCCGATGGCCATGTGTTGACCGTAGGATGAGGAGCTGAGCAGTCTATCAGTAGCTGCTTCTTTAGCTGCTGTTAGGTCAGCTGATGCCGCGTCAGAGAAGGTCTTAATTTCTTCCTCAGTGGGAGGGAGGCCGGTCAAGTCAAAGGAGGCTCGCCGCAGCCAACGCAAGGGATCAGCTGCAGGTGAGGGAGCGAGGCCTTGTTCCTCCATCTTTTTGAGCGTGAAGTGATCAATCTTGCCTTGGGGCCAGTTGGTGTCGGTCACTGCTGGCACTGCTATTCTTGAAGGAAGATTTTCGAAGGCCCAGTGTTTTTCGTAGGGAGCCCCTTGCTCGATCCATTTGCGGATAATCTCCTTTTCTTCCGGAGTCATCACTAAGTTGGAGTCCGGCGGAGGCATGATTTCATCCGCTTCCGTGGATACGATACGATGCCAAGCAACCGACTCGTCTATCTTGCCAGGAACGATCGCAAAGCCGTCTGACTCCGTCAGTGCCGCAAAGGCCGCCGCCGCATTGTCGAGCCGGAGTCCCGCTCCGTTCTTTTGCTCATCAGGGCCGTGGCAGAGAAAGCACTTATCCGAAAGGATGGGGCGAACGTCGTAGTTGTAACTCAGTTCCGCGTGAGCGAGTGAGCTAGTAAGGAGAAGAGTGGTGAGACGCATCGGAATAGCAAAGAAGGAGACGTAATGAAGAGTCAGAGTGGGAGGCAGAGTAGTAAGACAGATGCAAATGCTGATTCTCAGCAAAAGGTTAACGTGTATTTTGCGGGTGCAAGGTCCGATTAACGACATCTTCGATCTCGCCTCCGTATTCAGTGATCAGATACTCGTGATTTCGGGGACTTCTGGTAGCTTCATTCTAAGAGAATGCTTCCCTATTTTCTCAACTCTTCGCTGGGAAAAGCGAGAGCGCTAGTAGGACGATCTGCGCCGAGTCGCAAAACACTTGCGCAAGATTTTCGCCAAGGAAGACGAAACGTCGGCAGGACTAGCGCCGTGTAGGGCGTTCGGTGGCGAGTTTATACTTCACGACCGCTTGTGCGATGGAGAAGGCAAGCCGATCTTGATATTCTTCGCGACGGATGAGGCTGCCTTCTGTGCGGTTGGAAAGGAACCCTCCTTCGAGGAGAATGGCAGGATGTTTTACTCCGGTGATGACGGAGTAACGAGCGCGGCGAATCCCACGATCACGGCGAGCAGTGTTCTTGATGACGGTCGAGTGAATCGCGGTAGCGAGAGCAATATTGGCAGAGTCGTTATTGTTGCCTGGTTTTTCTCGGAAATCGGAGGCTTTCAAACCGCGCCCGTAGTGAGCTACTCCTTTGGGCGAGAGGGTGAAGGTTTCAATCCCGTGAGCCTTTCCTCCCCCGCCAGAGTTAAAGTGGAGAGAGATAAAGATGGCATTGGGGTACTTATTCGCGAAGTCGACCCGCTGTTGCAGGCTGAGGAACTTATCACTACTGCGGGTCAGTCCGACTTTGAATCCTCTTTTGCGAAGCTCGGTCGAGAGTTTTTTTGCGAGATTGAGAACATGATCTTTCTCGCTTCCGTTGCCGTGAGGGCTGGTGGTGCCAGGATCGTGACCGCCATGACCAGGGTCGATGATCACGGTGTCGATACGCGAGGCCGTGCGACCTGATTTGTAAGGTCGCATCACCGGGTCGAGCAGTTTAACGAGATCAATGCGGTGGACGAGATAGCGGCTTCCTGAGCGTTTAACGGGGAAGGAGAAGACAAACTTGATTTCGTTCATCCAGACGTCTTGTTGTCCGACCAAGAACTCCACTCGAACGTTCTTTTTTTCTAGAATGAGTTTGGAACCCGAAGGTCGCATGGTCTCGAAACCATAAAACTTTTTAATACTACTGACGGTGACGTAGTTTTCGCCTCCAACCACTACGTTCTCCCATGCTTCCGTGCTTTGTGCCGACAAAATTGGTGCACAGAGCGTCGCGCAAAGGAGCGCGATGAGGGGGAGTATTTGGCGGAGGATCATAACGGGGAGTCCTTCTATGCTAGCGAGATGCTGACAGAGTTCAATTTCTGATTCGGTCAAAGACTGGTTTTGGGATTTGTCGGAAGAGGGGCGAGAGGTTAGCAGAGAGGGATGGAAATAACATTGGCAGGGGAATATCGTGCAAAATGGGGTGAAGGTCCGATCTGGTGGCAAGGCTCTCTTTATTACGTGGATATCGAGGGACACGCGGTCATTCGTTTTGAACCAGAGAATGGAACCGAGACCATCTTGCCTATTGGCGAGCGAGTGGGCACCGTCGTTCCTCGCGAACAGGGGGGCTTTCTCATCGCTGGTGATAGCGGTATTCAGTTGCTCGCTGAGGATGGCACGCTCAAGCCGATCGCCGATCCGGAACAGGAAAAGACCGATAACCGTTTCAATGATGGCAAGTGTTCGCCTGATGGCCGTTTTTTTGCCGGCACCATTTCGTTAGTCAAAAAAGAGGGAGATGCTTCTCTCTACGAGATGAACAGTAACTTCGGCGTGCGCGAGGTCTTTGGCGGAGTGACGAATTCTAACGGCTTAGCTTGGAGCCCGGATGGCTCACGAGTTTACTACATCGATACCCCTCGACGTGAGATTTGGGGATACGACTATGATTCGGCGACCGGAGAGTGGAGCAATCGTCGTGTCGTAGTAGACACGGGTCATATTGACTCTTCACCAGATGGCATGGTGATGGATGCCGAAGGGAAGGTCTGGGTCGCTTTTTGTCATGGGGGATGTGTTGCGAGATTTGATGTCGATTCCGGTGAAGAAGTTCAGCGCGTAGAGCTGCCTTGTGTAGAGACCACCGCGTGCACCTGGGGGGGAGAAAACCTCGATGAACTCTACGTCACAACTGGCATCCATAAGAGTATTGAGGAAGAAGATGCTGGTCGTCTTTTTGTGATTAAAGGCCTGGGAGTGAAGGGGCTTCCCGCCTTTGCCTTCAAAGGATAACAGTCACCGTTTGACGGCCCAGAAGGTCGTGACACCCGCTGTTTCTGCTTGGTCTGAGGACTCATCGAGAGTGGGTTCGAAGTCATAGTAAGTAGCGGTAAGTTCAAAGCCGGTAGCGTCTAACAGATGTTCCCAGTCACGGTCTTCGCAGTAGCGGATAGTTTGCGTCGATTGGTGCTCGCGCTGCACCTCTGGGCCTTTCTTGATTTGATAGAGGTGGGTGCGAGTGAGGATTTGGGCCTGCCGATCCAGTTGATGCTTGGTGGTGAGTTGGGCCTCGTTGTCGTCACCTAGATCGAGACTGTGATCGGGATAGAACTCGTTTTCGGGAAGTTCATTCTCGAGTTCAGCCCAAGGGTAAAAGACTGAGAAGTAGAGCCCGCCACCCGAGGGTAAGAGTTGTCCGATCCGTTGCACGGCGGCAATGGGATCGGGAAGGAGCTGTAGGGTGAAGGCTGGAATTGTTACTGATTGAAATCGTTCTTGCGCTGAGAGCAGGAATAAGTCGCAACTATGTAGCGTGGGATCGAGATTCTGTTTGCTGGCCGCTTCTTTGCAGAGCGCAATCATCTCGGGGGCATTATCGAGCCCCGCAACCTCAAAGCCTTCTGCTAGGAGTGGGAGAAGAAGCCGTCCCGAACCACAACCCAGTTCCAAAGCGCGGCCCGGATGCTGTGTTAAGAATTTCCGCAACAAGGGGAGTTCTGCTGCAGGACCTTCGGTTTCCCAAAAGAGGTCATGAAGTTCGGCTTCGAGGGATTGATACACGATAGATTAAGGAGTGAGGGCTGATTATGAGTGCCGATGAAGACAGATTTCTAACGAGGAAACAATGGGAGAAAAACAGCTGTCTAGTTAGATGAGGCCGCCCGTAGTATTTTTCTCATTGGAGGTTGGTGCGGGATTTGCTCTTTGAGGGGCGAATGAAGCTCGTCCGCCGCACTACTTTCTCTCGTATTAAGCTCCGTCTCGCTCGCCTCTACGGGGCAGAGCAGGCAGACGCCCTTGCGGATCGGCTCTACATGCTCATTGGCCGTTATGGGGTGCAGCCGCGCGATGGTTACGAGATAGGTGCCGAGGCCATTAATTGGACGGAGCAGGATGTCGTGCTCATCGCCTACGGTGATATGATCCACCGTCCAGGAGAGAAGCCTCTCGCTACCTTAAAGAATTTCTGCGATCGCCGCTTGCGAGATGCCGTTAATGGCATCCATATCTTACCCTTCTCGCCCTCGAGCTCGGATGGTGGTTTTTCGGTGATTGATTACCGCGAAGTCGATGAGGAGATGGGGACTTGGTTAGAGGTCGAGCGCATTGGGCGAGACTACAAGCTGATGGTGGATCTGGTCCTCAATCATTGTTCGCGCGAGAGCTCGTGGTTTCAGAACTATGTGCGTGGGATAGCTCCTTACGACCGTTACTTTATTGAAGAGGAGCCGGGGCAGGATTGGTTGCAGCAGGTCACTCGCCCTCGTCCGCATCCCTTGTTATCTCCCACCGAGACTCCTCGTGGCACCAAGCATGTTTGGACCACTTTTAGCGCCGATCAGGTAGATGTGAACTGGGAGAGCCCCGACGTGCTTTTCGACTTTCTCGACATCTTGTTAGATTATGTCGCGCGGGGAGCGCGGATTGTGCGTCTCGATGCCGTCGCCTTTTTGTGGAAAAAGAAGGATACCACTTGCATCCATTTGCCCGAGACTCACGAGATCATTAAGCTCTTCCGCGACGTGCTTAGCATTGTCTCGCCGCATGTGATTTTGCTGACCGAGACCAACGTCCCTCATGAGGAAAATATCTCTTATTTCGGAGGTGGTGATGAGGCCCAGATGGTCTATAATTTCGCGCTCCCTCCGCTGCTCTTACATGCCCTGTTGCGAGGGGATTCCCAGCATTTGCAGAAGTGGGCGAGTGGGCTCGGTTCCCTTCCTCCGGGTTGCACTTACTTTAACTTTACTGCCAGTCACGATGGAGTGGGAGTGCGCCCCTTGAGTGGTCTCGTTCCGGAGGGGGAACTCGATTGGATGATTGCGCAAGTGCAAGCACGTGGTGGATTGGTGAGCTATCGCTCTCTGCCAGATGGCGGCAAGGCTCCCTACGAGATGAATGTGACCTACCGCAGTGCGCTTGAGGTGTTAGACAATCCCGAACTCGGGGCTCGTCGTTTTATCTGTTCGCAAGCCGTCATGCTAGCCCTCGCGGGTATTCCCGGGGTCTACTTTCATTCCATTGTCGGAGAACACAATTGGTCGCAAGGACCGGAACAAGAGGGGGGCGAACGTCGTGATATCAATCGCCGTCGCGTGAATCTTAATGAGGTGGAAGAGCGCCTCGATGATCCCACCTGCGAATCAGGCTGGATTGCCAACGTTTACGCTTCTTTGCTACGGGTGCGTCGCGCTTGTCCTGCCTTTCACCCTGATGCCCCGCAGACGATTGTGCCAACTGAGGGGAATCTCTTTGCTATCTTCCGGCGCTCTCTCGATCAAACCCATAAGGTGCTGTGTGTGTTTAACTTCGGAGCTGATGATCTCGTTCTCGAAAAGGATTGGGTCACCCTTCATCTGGGCCACGAACCCAGCCGGAACCTTCTTCGCCGCCGCAAGGGGCTTATTGAGAAGGACTGGACTCTCGGGGGGTATGAGTGTGCTTGGTTTGAGTAAGAGGAGTGGGTCTCCCACCTTGCGTTTCCGAGGAAGAGCGTTCATAAGGGCGGCCCATGAATTTTCGGATTCTGCTCTACTACTTTTATCAAGAGATCGAGGATGTCGCCGGCTATCGTCAGTGGCAATGGGACCTTTGTCAGCGACTGGGGCTCAGGGGGCGCATCATTGTTTCTCGCGAGGGGATCAATGGCACTGTTTCTGGCCCGATAGAGGCTACTCGTGAATACCAACAGATAATGGATGAGCACCCCGTGACTCAGGGGATGGAGTGGAAAGTTGATCCTTCCGAGGGACACGCCTTTCCCAAGCTGTCAGTCAAGGCTCGCGAAGAAGTCGTCACTCTGGGGCTGGGCGAAGAAGACTTTTCTCCCACCGAAGTCACTGGGGATTATCTGAGCCCGAGCGAATGGCGGGAGATGATGCAGGATGAAGATACCGTGCTCATTGATGCGCGGAATGATTATGAATGGGAGATGGGACGTTTTGAAGGAGCTCTCTTACCAGACGTCCCCAGTTTTCGCGATTTGCCGGAGTGGGTACGCGAGCGCCGTGAGGATCTAGCGGGGAAGAAAATCATGACTTATTGCACGGGTGGTATCCGGTGCGAAAAGTTTAGCGGTTTTCTGAAACGGGAAGGATTTGAACATGTCTATCAGCTCCATGGCGGGATCGTGACCTATGGCAAAGATAGTGAGGTTCAAGGTGAAGGTTTCGAAGGGAAATGTTATGTCTTTGATGAACGTATTGGGGTGGAGGTGAATCATACCGAAGGGGCCAAAGTGATCGCCAGATGCAAGTGGTGTCAGGAGCCCTGTGATCGTCAGATTAATTGCACCTACACACGCTGCAATGAGCGCTACTTCTGTTGCCTTTCCTGTGAAGAACCACGGGATGGTTACTGCGAAACGACTTGTCGCGAAGCGGTCATGTCTCAGAGTCTAGCCGTTACTGGAGAGTAGTTGAGGAGAGATAGTTTTGTTCTAGAGTTTTCTCATAAATATCAGGGTGAGACTGAATCTCAATATCGGATTCTATACAAAGAAAATGATATTTTGCCGCGAGTGTTCCTTGCAGACTTGCCAATACAGTGCATCTTCGAAGCCATGAGCATGACCGCTACTACAAACACCGATACCAACACCCAAGTCGTCGCCGCATTGGAGACTCTCCTTGCCGACAGCTATGCCTTGATGGCTCAGACCCACCTCGCGCACTGGAATGTGGAAGGACCAGACTTTTTCCAATTGCACGTCGCCTTCCAGGGACAATACGAAGAACTCTTCACCGCGATCGACGACATCGCCGAGCACTTGCGCACCCTCGAGGCCTATGCCCCTGGTGGTCTCAATATGCTTGCCGGAATGAGCCAAGTCGGCAGCATGGAACGCCGTCTTCCTGCTAAGGACTATGTCGCTAACCTTGTCGAATACCACGAGACCTTGATCGCAAATGCGAAAAACGGACGAACCGTTTCCGGGGAAGCTGGCGATACCGAGTCCGAAGACCTCTTCATCGAGCGTCTCCGTATCCACAACAAGACTCTCTGGATGCTGAAGTCGCATCTCAAGTAAGCTCGATTCGATTCAACCGAATCGTCAGCCTACAGTCTCAATTTTTTTCGAAGGTCTCTGAAAGGGGGCCTTTTTTTGGCGAGTAATTAAAAAGAAGTCAGTTGTTATTGCGACTCATTCTCAATTACCTCTTGCTTTTTTACTAAATCACTCCCAAGTTTATCTCATGTCGACTGTGACTGTTTTTTGTGTTCCCATTTGCGATTCCCTTCAGGCTTGTCTGGATGAGAAAGTCGCAGAGGTGAGTCAACGCAAGTTATCCCGTGTGATCGACGTCTTGCTAGAGCTTCGCATGGTAGCAAAGCGGGCGGGAGAGAATCCAGTGGAGCTTCTCGATGTCTTCCTGCGTAATCGTCGTCAACTGGCTCATCATGATTACCTCTGGACGCATCGGTTTCGTCGTCAATTAGAGCAGTCGTTTTTGCTTCGTGTCACAGCTGGCGACGAGGAGAAGACTCTTCCTTTGGATTTGGTATGGAACTCGTTTGAGCAGTTGAGTCAATCAGCAAAGCATTCTTACTTCGAAAATAGTCGTGCTGATTGGTCCGACATTGCAGTCGCGATCGAAGCTCAATCTTAATCAAAAAAATCATTGCGCTGTCGACATGGCCAAGACTCTTTGTGACTGGAAAAAGGATGATATCGCCAAGCATCCTGATCGTTTGGCCAAGCTTCTCCTGGACCCCTGTTTTTTCTGTAAAAAGTGCGCTCGCAGCTCCAATTCTCGCAAGGCTCTCTGCAAGCCGGTCGCTCTTCCTTCGTTAGTTTCTTTTCGTTAGTCTAGTTCCCACGCGCAATTTCGGAGGGGATGGCTCTTTGTTGACAAGTATCAGAATAGCTTCTTTGAATTTGGGGGAATTTTTCTTAAGGTCAGTTCTCTCAGAGAAGTATACCGCTATGAAAAAATCTCTCCTTGCTTTTCTCTCAATTCTACCGGTGCTGTTCTTCGCATCCTGTGCTTCTACCACTCCGACTAATACCTCCTTCCTCTCAAATCCAGAACAGTTGCAGGAAGATGGCAAAATTCGGATTTATAAGAGTCCTAAACTCGCTACCACCAAGTTCAAGAAAGCCTACATTGCGCCCGTCACCCTTCAGCTTGAGAAGGAATCCTTCTCCGAGAAGAAACGGCAAGAGATGATCGCTTATTATGAGGGGGAGCTCAAAACAGCCTTTGGTGCTCGTTACGCCCTCATCGATGCCCCTGCTAGTGATGCCTACACTGTGCGTTCAGCCATCACTGGTCTCAATGGTGCTAATGTCTTTGCCAATGCAGTGCTTTCTATTGTTGCTGTTCCTTTGGATAATGGGGGAGCAAGTGCCGAGACCGAAATATTAGCAGGAAGAGGCAAAGAACGTCTCTATGCCGAGTCGCGTGCGATTGCCGGAGGCGTGACTGGAAAAGGGAGTTTAGTTTCGAAGACCTTTGGCTATCTCTCTAGCACTAGTCACACCAAAGCGGCTCTTAAAGATGTCGCCCAAAAGCTGGTTGAGGTCTTGCCTCAGAACTAAGTAATTGTTCTTTTACGACCATTTTATTTTCGGTAATCAAATACGATTTCTCATACGAATATGTTCGCAAGAATACTTTCTGTCCTCGTCCTATGCTCTTTTTTCTCAAGTACTTCCTTCCTTAGGGGAGAGAGTTTAGAAGGCCGTTGGCGTGGCGATGATGGCAAAGCAACCGTCGAGTTGAAGCTCGTTGATGGCAGCCTTCATGGCTACCTCGTCGATTGGAAAAATAAGAAATGGACCACTGATTCTTTGAACCCAAATCGGAAGCTGCGTAGCCGTCCCCTGAAGGGGATCTGTGTTCTCTATGGCTTTTCCAAAGAGGGGAAAAAGTGGAAAGGTGGCCGCATTTATGATGCTTCCGAGGGAGATATCTATCGAGCCACTCTCTGGCCCGAAGGCAATGACACCGTCGTCATTCGTGCTTTCATCGGGGTATCCTTAATTGGTAAAACAACTCGTTGGCATCGCCTTTAGTATCTCTTAAGAAGAGACGCATCAAGTGGCTTGGAGTTTACCCTGCAAGACGAATGAGGACTAGGTCTGTAGTTTTGTTCTCGTTGTGTCGTTACACATAAGCAAGTCCATCGGCAGTTTTTGCAATCGCTTCGCTATTTTCTAACAACTCAGCTAGCGGATCGTATTTAGCAGTGGTGAGCGCGCTTTGGGCAGAGTCAGGAAGGGTGACTGTGAAGGATTGATCTGCGTATTCAACCTTGAGCGTTTCGAGGTTGATTGTGATCTGGGTCTTGGGCATTTTCGCTACGAAATCGGCTAAGGCTGTGATGTCAGCGTGGCTTGCACAGACGCAAGGCATACCGAGGGTGGTTGAGTTGCCGAAGAAGATTTCTGCGAATGATTCTGCAATGATGGCGCGGAAGCCGGAGCGATAGATAGACTGGGGAGCGTGCTCTCGTGAGGAGCCGCATCCGAAGTTGGATCCTGAGAGGATAATGGAGGCCCCATCGTACTTAGAATCGTTAAGCGGGTGATCTGTTTTTTCACCAGTTTCGGGATTTACTTTTACGTCATAGAACATGCCTTCTGCGAGATCATCGAAGGTGACACACTTCATGAAGCGAGCAGGAATAATACGATCGGTGTCGATGTCAGTTCCGAGGACGGGAACGGCAGTGCCGGCGACTTGGGTGATAGCAGGAAGGGACATATCGGTTGAGGACGGATACGCCTTTTTGAGATTGAGGGCAAGTCTCCGTTGTTGTGAGAAGTGAGATTGGAGCACTTGTTCGGGCAACGCCCCCTTAGGCTTTCATTTCTAGCCCCTTCATGCGACCAGTACTCGTTGCGAAGTTGTCTTCCATAATGCCAATGGAATTCAGCGCGCTGAGGTAGAGATTGGGTAGGGGGTAGTTATCTTCTTGGTCAAATGCTAGATGTTGACCGTGGATGAAGTCTCCACCAGCAAAGAGGACCGGCATGTTGCGGTTATTATGCGAGGAGGCATTGCCGAGATTCGAGGTCAGTAGGACCATGGTGTCGTCGAGTAGGGAGCGTCCGTTAGATTGACTTTCCTTGAGTTGGCGGAGGAAGTTGCCCCATGAGTTAATCATCGCTTGTTCGACGCGAGCGAGCTGTTCGAGCTTGTCCTCGTCTAGCCCGTGGTGGCTCAACCCATGATAGTTCTCATCGACACCGTCAATGGTGCGGGTCGCATTCGTAGTGCAGTGGAGGGTGACAAAGCGGGTGGAGTCCGTTTGGATAGCCATCGCGATACAGTCGAGCATTGCGCGCTTGATGTCCGCGGCGTTGTCTTGGTCAGCTCTGGAAGGACGACTTTTGACCTTGGGCTTGGGTTTCTCGACCCATGCTTGATTCATTTCAAGCCGTTGTTCGAGTTCCCGCACACTCGTGAACCAAGAGTCGAGTTTTTCTCGATCCCCAGCTCCCACTTCGCGCTGCAAGGCCTTGGCCTCAGCGCCGATAATGTCCATGACGCTTTTGCCTTCGCGCAGCAGATCTCTACGTCGGTGACGCACTGCTGGTTCGTCGTCGATGAAGAGTTGCTCGAAGAGCGCAACCGGATCGTTTGTCGCCGGAATCATAGAGCCATTCTCGGTGTAGGAGGGACTCTTCTCATGACCGGTATTGAGGACGAGAGAAGGGAAGCGAGTTTCGTGACCAAGATGCTTTGCCATGAGTTGATCGAGAGAAATCGTGTTGCGGGCACCATCGTTCTTGTTTGGGCAGGCGGAGAAGATAGAAGCTTCCGCACGATGGCCGCCACCTACGCCGGGATGAGACGTGCCTGAAACAACAGTGAAGTCGTCTCGTAAATCCTGTACTGACTGGAGGTAACGCGATGGGGTGTATGAGCGACCGGCGTTGTAAGGCACGAGGTTGGGGCTATGAAGCCCTAACGACAGACTGATACCTACGAAACGTTTAGGTGCACGAGTTGGTGCGGCAGCAAAGGCTGGGGTCATGGCATCCAACAAAGGGAGACCCATAGCAATGCCGGCATTGCGTAAGAAGTGGCGGCGTGAGAGCTGCGCCCCCGTATGAATGTGGAATCTTGCCATGAGGTGATAAGAGTTATTTGGTGAGGAATATGTCGCTGCTAATCGCAGCCTCGATAAGAGAACGGACGCCGTAGTTCTGGTCTTTCGCTTTGTCTAGGATTCTCTCGATGGCTCGGCGGTCGCTAAAGCCAATCTCGGCCCCGGTGCCGTAAGCGAGTAGCTGCTTCACAAAGGCTTTGGCAATCAGACGAGGACGTTGCGAGTATATCGCTTTCCAACCTTCGATATCGGGGAAAGAGAGCCCGTCGAGGGTCTGTCCACTGGGATCGACTTTTACAGAGTCGTTTTTTCGTCCGTAATATTCGCGTAAGCCCCCGATGGGATCGAAGCTTTCAAGCGCAAAACCCTGAGGATCAATTTTGGTATGGCACGCGGCGCAGGAAGGATCGGCACGGTGCTTCTCTAGCTGATCGCGAATACTAACGGCTCCTCGTATGTCGGGCTCGATAGCAGGAACATTGGCGGGGGGAGGAGGGATGTGCAACCCGAGGATACGTTCTCCAATCCAAACTCCTCGTAAGATAGGGGAGGTGACCGACCCGTCTGCGGTGACTTTCAGAATGGAGGCTTGAGTGACCAATCCACTGCGGTCTTCGGGGGCAACTTTTACTTTTTGTATGCCTTTACCCGGTTTTACCTTTAAATGTTCTTGGTGATAGTGTCTCTGGAGCCGCGTGTTCAGCATCGCAAAATCAGAATCAATAAGATGATTAATCGGAAGGTCTTCTTGGATTAGTTCGCGAAAGAAGGCACGGGTTTCCAGTAACATCGATTCCTGTAAAACAGTGTCGAATTTATAAAACCGCCTTGGATCAGGAGTGGTGAAATCAATCTCCGCTAATCGCAACCATTGGTCAGTAAAGTTTTCAACAAAGTTTTGTGAGCGAGGATGTTGCCAAAGGCGTGAGATTTCTTTTTTAAGCACCTTGGGACGAGAAAGTATTTTGTTATCGGCAAGTTTGCGCAGAGTTTGATCGGGTGTGCTGGACCACAAGAGATAGCTGAGGCGAGTCGCGATGGCATGGTCATCAAGTTTTCCTACTGGTTCGACAAAGGTGAGAAAACGAGGAGAACAAAGAATGGCCCGATACCCCTCGTGGAGCGCTTGGAAGGGATCTTTTGACTCAAGGTAACGCTTTACCGCAAGTTGCTGATAAGGGCGGATTTGTTGGGCTGTTACCGGTCGCCGGAAGGCCTTTTCTGCAAAGAGAGTGATCAAGCTTTCAATCTCTTGTTGGGGATCGATGAGTTGAGGCTCATTTTCTTTGAAGACCACCCCGGGGAAGAGTTTCTCTCGCACTTGGCTTTGAGTTCCCCCAGGGTAGATGCGTTTTATTTCAATACTATCAAAGGCAATTGCTTCATATCCTTCCGCTATTAAATCTCGGTCATGATAGTAGACGCGACGTTGTCTAGGGTTTTCTGGACGAGGGCCTTTACGTCTTACTTTGGGTTGTCCCCCTCGGTTAGGCTCGATCACGAGGAGATCTTCTTCTTCAATCCAAGTTTCACAGACAATGTCTTTAGGTTGGGTAGTAGCTTCAATGAGGGTTGCAAGCTCCAGATGAGCTTGTGCAGAGGTGCCTGCTCCCGTCTTCAGGGTTCCCCAAACAACTCCGTTGTCGTTAACGTTAATTCCCTCTACGTTTTCAAGCCGGATACGGTACCAACCTGATTCTGGGACTCGTGTTGGTTGCATGCTCCCGTTGAATCCAATTGCGCGAGCCCAAGCGTAGATGCGTTTTCCCTTCTTTTGAGGGCCACGATAGTTTTCGTAGTAACGTGGAACAGACCCTGCAATGCTATGAGGACTGAAGTATTGTTCGAAACTACTACCGTCGTTTTTACTGCGCTTAATGGCCTCGGTGAGAGCTTTGTCTGCAGCTTCTAGGTATTTGCTGAGGTGGAAGTGACTGAGCTGTTGCCCTTGAGCGATAGTTTGAAAACTGCCGTCTGTTTCGTCGCTCGGAAGGAGACTGATGAGAGGAATCCGGATACCGAGTAGATCGTGGATAGAATTTTCATATTCCACTCGGGTTAATCGTCGCCCCCGTGCTCGTCCTTTATTCCGGATGTCTTTATTTTCAGCGTTTAGCAGTTGAGGTTGTAGTGCTGCGAGGAAAGCTTCTCTTTCCTCATTTTCGATTTGCTCTTCTTCTTTAGGCGGCATTTCGCCGGATTGAATACGATCAAAGACGTGAATCCATTTTTCACGATTATGGGGATCAGAGAGTTTGAAAGGGGTTTCCTCTAGATCTAAGCCCCCCTCAGTGATTCCGCCACCATGGCAGTCGTAACAATAGAAGGCCAAAGTGTCTTCTAGCAGTTCTGGAAGTTCATGCTCATCGCCCTCAAGTAAAGTCACAAATGGACTTTGTATGGCGACAACGGTAACAAGAAGTTGGTGCCAGAGGTGAGTCTTGGAAAATCTTTTCATGACGAATCTTGACGAAAGAAACGCTGCTTTTGGAAAGTTCTATCATGTGAAAAACGTTAGGACGTCATAGTGCTACCTCTAAAAAAGAACCCAGCGACCCTTTAAATGCCTTGTTTGTCATCTTTTTTGGGTGACTTGATAAGCCATGATTTACTTTGGTAATTTTATTTGGTATGATTTAATAATCACGAGGGATTAATAATTCATGAGCGAAGAACGATACGAAATCAGGGGGAAAATCGGCCAAGGAGGAGTTGGGGCGGTTTATCGTGCCTACGACAAAAACTTAAATCGGGAAGTCGCCATCAAGCGAGTCCTTACCGAAGAAGGATTTGATGCCAATGACGAAGAAGATGGCGCCACCAAAGCACTCCTCAAGGAGGCGACCGCTCTTTGTTCAGTGCAGCATCCTCATATTGTCACCGTTTACGATGCCGGGGTAGATAGTGACGGTCCCTACGTGGTCATGGAGTTGTTATCTGGTCGGACCCTCGATGAGATGGTCGAGCGGGGGACGATGACTTGGCAGGATTTTCGCGAAACTGCCGTCCAGTGTCTAGAGGCCCTCATCGCGGCGCAAGAGCTTGATCTTGTTCACCGCGATATTAAGCCCTCCAACGTAATGGTTACTTGGCTGCCTTCTGGTAAGTTCCAAGTTAAGCTTGTGGATTTCGGCTTGGCTAAGTTTTCCGCCAAACCTTCTTTACAAACGATCGACCACGGCGACGCCGTCTTCGGCTCGATTCATTTCATGGCACCCGAACAATTCGAACGTGTTCCTCTAGATCAACGCACCGACATGTATTCTCTCGGCTGTGTTTTCTTTTTCTGTTTAACTGGGGAATATCCTTTTGATGCCGAGACTGCGCCTCAGGTGATGGCCGCTCATTTGCAAAATGATTTTCACCCTCTTAAGGACTATCGGCCAGATCTTCCCGATTGGGTCTGCCAATGGGTTGAGTGGCACATTGCGCGTGCTCCCGACGACCGTCCTCGTAACGCTCGCGAGGCACTCGAACGTTTTCTCTCTTTCGAACAGCCAGTTCCTCAGACTGCGCCCGTTGCGGTAGAAACAGTATCCGCGAGTAGTCTCAACGCAGGATCTCCCCGCGTTTCAATGGGAGATTCAAGCCATCTCACTGGGCCTGTTCCCGTTCAGTCTGGGGCGCGGGAGGGGGCGACTCCTGTCCGGGCCAAACTTCTGACTGGACCTGTACTAGGTTCGGCCGCTGCTAGTGAGACTACAGATGCGCAAGCCAGCGGGGTCCCAGTAGTGGTTCCACAACCCATTACCCCTCCGGGTGGTGCTCCCACCCCAATCACCGGAGCTCAGACAAGCCGGGTGATCACGGGGCCAGTATCCGCAATCACTGGACAAGTGAGTGCTTCGATTGGCGCTCCTTCTTCTCAAACGGGACAAATCCTCAGTTCCGGACTTGGCGGGGCGACCTCGCAAGCGATTCCTGGTAAGTCTGCTAAGGGAAATTCTGCTGTTAAAATTGCTGCAGCTTCTGTTCTCGGAGTCGCCATTGTCGTAACCACCGTTTTACTTGTCGATGTGATGGGAACTCGTGATGCGGAGAAAGAGTTGGAAGGACTGATGGCACAAGCTGCTGATCCGACGGTAACAGAGATTCCTTTATCGGAGAAAAATGTAGAGAGTTTCTTAGCCGCAGCCTCTAGTGTTGATTTTGACCCCGAAAAAGGAGCGGTTTACCAAACTCTTTATCTCGGTCGTTCCACTACCAATGGTTTTGATCTCGATAAACGAGTTGCGGAGTTCGCTTCCTCGACGAATCTCAGCGAGCAGATCCGGACCAAACTCTTCGAGGTGGTCGGTAAGCGAGGAGAAGAGTCTTCAATGCCCTTCTTACTCAAATATGCTACCGATGGAGAGGATAATGGCTCCGTTGTAGCAGCCCTGAATGCAACTGGGCAGAATGTGGAGACCGATCATCTGGATGTTCTCTATCGGATTATTTCAACTACCGACTCACCAGATGTTCGCTCTGCTGCCGAGAGAGCAGTAAAGAGGCACCTAGAAGGTAAGACCAATAACTCACGTGTAGCCAGGGATTTGCTAAAGGCTTTTGAGAATTCTCTCGACTCCAAACCTAAAGAAACCTTCCTTCGTTTACTCGGTGCAAGTGGCGATCCCCAGGCCAAGGGTGCTGTCAGTGCCGCTTTGGCTTCCGACGAGAATACTCTCAGAGTGGCTGCCTACGCTGCCTTAGCCAATTGGCGTGATACCTCTTTATTCGAAACTCACCTAAAAGCTCTTCGTGGCGAAAGTGATAAGTTCCTGCGTTCATACGCTTTTGACTCTTTGGTTAAGTTCCTCGTTGGCAAGGTCGACTTGGTGAATTACGAGAAAAAGGCAATGTGGACGGCAGTCTCCAGCGAACTGAAGGATGAGCGCGAGAAGAAAGAATTCATAGGAGCGCTTGGCCGTGGTTCCGAGGCTTGGGCTCTTGAACTGATTCGACCCTTCACTAAGGATTCTAACGAAGATCTCTCTTTCTACGCTGAACGAGCGATAGAGGCGATAAAGGGTCGGAGATAGGATACCTTCGATTACGAGAATTTGGATTTATCACTGTTACTTCTTGATGAGTAATAGAATACAGCTTTTTGGTTGAACTTTACTAAAGGTCGCTGTGATGAATGGCGGCCTTTTTATTACCGTATTACCGCAAAAAGGAGAATTCGGTCTTGGGAAATGGTTCGATTTTCCGAAGGCAGGAGTTTGGAAGATGAAAATTACTAGAAATACCCTTTCGTATAAGGATTGCGAAGCCTGATGAGATGGGTTTTCTTAGTTGGATGGGCGAGGAAATGAGGATTTTATTTCTAGGAGATATTGTAGGCGAACCAGGTCGGGAGGCCGTTTATAAGCGTCTCCCAAGCCTTCGTCAGGAGGAGGGAATCGACTTCGTCATTGCCAATGGAGAGAATATCGCAGGTGGTCGAGGAATTACTCCCAAGCTTTCCATTGATCTTCTTCGTGCAGGGATTGCAGTAGTAACTACGGGTGATCATGTCTGGGATCAGAAAGAAATTGTAGATTACTTCCTCACCGAACCCCGCCTCCTACGTCCTATCAACTGGCCCGAAGGAACAGCAGGAGCGGGTAGTGTGGTTCTCGATACCGCTAAGGGAAAGGTCGCGGTGATTAACGCTCAAGGTCGGGTCTTCATCCAACCCCCTTTAGAAGATCCCTTCACCAAAACCACTGCCGAAGTCGAGCGCTTACGAGAAGAGGGAGTTAAGATGATCTTCGTCGACTTCCATGCCGAAGCCACTAGTGAGAAGATCGGCTTTGGTCATCATCTCGACGGCAAAGTCTCTGCGGTAGTGGGAACACATACTCACGTGCAAACTGCTGATGAGCGAATCTTACCCGGCGGCACGGCGGTGCTAACAGATGCCGGGATGTGTGGACCTCATCATTCTGTTCTAGGGCGAGCGGTTGATAGCGTAGTTTGGCGTTTCCGTACTGGCATGCCTACCCGCTTCCCAATTGCAAAAGGCCCTGTCGAACTAGGTGGCATGATCGTAGATATCGATCCTGAGTCCGGGACTGCACTAGCAGTGAAACGCTTCCGCGAGATTATTGCTGAGGAGTAAATGGAAAACGCTACGGAAACTATAGTGAAAAGTGCTATAGCTTTGTGGTCTGTCGCAACCAGTCGTGGATGGCTGCAATGACCTCTTCTTTTTCCTGATCGTAAAATAGAAGGTGTTGAGATTCCGCAAAGGAAAGCTGCTTGGGAGGGGCCGCAAAAGCTTTTGCAAACTCGATAACTTCTTCCGGCTTGGTCAGAGGATCTTTTTCCCCGTTGAGGATCAAGGTGGGAAGCTGGATTGCGGTGGCTTGCTCTTTCATCGACTCCGAGAGTGTGGCTACTGCGTTGAGGTAGCGCAGTCGGTAACGAGGGACGTGATAGGGGTTCTTCTGCCCTTGTTCGAGGGGATCGCCATGCGGAGTGTTCGGGAGTTGGCCCCCCGCGAGAGTCTTCATCGAGATTCCCAAATCGGGAAGTAAGATTGCAGCCGTTTTGAGGAGGGTAACCAAAAGAGGAGGAATGAAATCGAGTGAAACGACGGGCGAAACGAGAATGAGGCCGTCGGGCAAGGTCTCTGCTTGGGCCGCAGTATGGAGCACGATTTGAGAGCCCATGGATTCACCCATCCAGATGAAGCGGGCCTTGGGGTGGCGCTTGCGAAGCTGCTTATGGAGCGTTTCCAAGTCCTCCATCCAGAGAGAAGGGGAAGAGATATTGCCTTTGTTATGAGGATCTGGATCGTAGCCGCTTCCTCGCAAGTTGAGCGCGTAGAGACTGGTGTCGGGGGATTTCTGGGAAAGAGTCTTTCCGAGGTTTTGAAAGTCCTGACTCGCTCCTTCGACCCCATGGAGCGCAATCACGACTGTTTTTGGCTTAGCCTTAAGGTTCCAGTGCTGGAGCGGGAGCCGTTTACCGTCGTTAGCTGTTAGAAAGGAAGTGGAAGGCGGGGGAACGGCTTCGGATTGTACTCCACAAGAGAAGAGAGGCAGGAAGAGAAGGAGGGCAAACCAGCGCATTGAGTAAAGAATGGCCTCGTTTTGGGAAAAACCAAGTCAGAGGTTCACTTCATCCACAAAGAATGTTCGGCGCGGTGTCTGCTCAATGGAGTTGAGGTAGCATGAGGAATGGCTCTTTCGTATAGCGCTGAATTTGCTAATCTCCCGGAAGTGACTTTGGAGGAGATAGGATGGAATCAAGAGTTTGAGAAAGAATTCGAACCTTACCGTAAGCAGGGCTGGATCCCCGCTCGCTTGGTAGAAGAGACCAAGATTAATTTCCGAGCTTGGCTGGAAACCGGGGAAGAGCTCGAAGTCGTCACCGGTGGCAAAGTGTGGCACGAGGCTGATTGCGATGCCGATTTACCTGCCGTAGGGGACTGGGTTGCGGTGGAGGTGCAGGGAGAGGATGATGAACACATCATCCGCGCTCAATTGTCGCGAGTGACAACTTTCTCACGCAAGAAACCAGGCAATTCTTCGGAAGAACAAGTCATTGCAGCTAATGTTGACGTGGTAGTTGTGGTCACCGATGCGGTGGCAGATTTTAATGTGAGACGTCTCGAGCGCTATCTGATCCTCATTGGCAAAAGCGGCGCTCGCGGTGTCCTCCTAGTCAATAAGGCCGACCTAGTGACGGAAGCCGAGATGGCTGCTCTTGTTGCTGAGGTGAAGGAGATTGATCCTCAAGTCGAAGTCCACGGCGCGAGTGCGGTGGAAGGCACTGGCTTGGAAGTTCTGAAAAACTATCTCACCCCCGGAACGACTCTGGCGCTGGTAGGTTCCAGCGGGGTGGGAAAGTCTACTCTCGTTAACCAACTTCTTGATCGCGAGGATCTTCTCACAGGAGAGGTGAACGAGGTGACGGGCAAAGGGCGTCACACCACCAGTTGGCGAGAGCTTGTTCTCCTTCCCTCGGGAGGGATGCTCATCGACAATCCCGGTATCCGCGAGGTCCAGATGTGGACTGATGAAGCGACCCTTCGCGAGAGTTTCTTCGATATCGAAGAACTCACTCTCCAGTGTCGTTTCGCCGATTGTAAGCACGAGCGTGATGCCGGTTGCGCAATCGTCTCTGCGGTTGAAAGCGGTGAGCTCGACCCCGCTCGCTACGAGAGTTTTCTCAATCTCGAAATCGAAATCGCAGAACTCAAGAGGCGTCAGAAGAAACGGCAGATGGCGACCGAACGCTGGGCTAAGCGTGACCGCAAGATCAAAGCACGCAACTGGGAAGACCGGGTCGAACTCGATAAAGAAGAACGAGGCGACTGGTAACCTACTGCACCGCCCCTTGTTAGAGGAGCAAGTGCTGCAACCTGCTGGGGTGAATCCGGAGCGTAGAACTGCCATGCTAACGGTTGCCTTATTGCAGCTCGTTACGAGTCGGCGTGGGATTGCTACTTTGCCGACTTGGGCTATTCAGCCCTACCTCGATCGGGACTATGTTTCTCAGCGTCGCATTACTAAGAACGGCCTCCAGTGCCGGCTGTATGCTGCTGTCCGAGATACTTCTGCGAATGCCGCTTACATGAGAGATTTTCTCGATATTATAAGAAAGGTCACTCTGCGCGACCTAGAGGATATTGAGTTGTTCACATAATGAATAACGGAGCCCTATAGGACGCCGCCGAGTCCGTCGCCTCCGCTAGGGGACGATGAAGTATTTCCCCCGCTTGACGTCAGGAAGCCCAGTGCGTGGGTCGGTGTATTGCTTCCCTGTGGCAGGATCGATGGGGATGGTGGAGGGATCGCACAACTTGTCTCCTGACTTCGCACCGGTGGTATCAAGTACGTTGTAGGGTGGGTAAGGAGAGATCACTGTGTTCGGCTTGATGCTCGGAGTGGCAACGGGGTAGGAGCCTGAGCTTGTCCGCGAGGTTTGTGGGAGTGGTGGATTAGCGGTTCGCGGCGGCGGTTGATAGCTAGGACGCTGCGTGGGAGGTGCTGTTTGTTGTGAGGGTGCAGCGTTGTTGTTGAAGGGCTGACGACTGCGGCTGCGACGAGTTTGTTCTTCGCGGTAGGCGGCAACGCCAGTTCCCGCAGCAGCCCCGAGGGCCGCTCCAGTAAGGACATCGCCAGTGTCATCACCTGCAATCGCTCCGAGACCTGCACCACCAAGAGCACCGATTGCGGCTCCTTGTTGTTGATAAGGAGTACAGGATACCACAACCGCGAGCGTGCAGCTGCTCACCGTGAGGGCCAGATTTCTGAAAGAGATGAGTTTCTTCATGGTTACCGAAATTCGACGTCCCTTAATGCTAGTTTATTCGCATAAAAAGAAGCGAGATGAATTATGGGGTTTTTGAAAGGCGGCATCAAGGACCAGTTGGGAGAGATGTCGTCTTCCCCGTTTTGCGGACTGTGTTCTTATCTTCTTTGACCTTGAGAGGCTCTTGAGTCGGGTGGCTTGGGATTTCTGGAGAAGAGAGAGGAGTGGGTTCGGCGACTTCTAGGCCCTCTCTTTCGGGTTCAATGATTCCGGTAGAAAGGCAGAGGATATTGTAGTTGTGGTGAATCACCGCCGGAAAGGTCACCCGCCCAGGTTCTGCTACATTCTCGCGTAGGAGCTTGGAGGATAGATTAGCAAGG
Source organism: uncultured Roseibacillus sp. (assembly GCA_937949965.1). GTDB lineage: Bacteria > Verrucomicrobiota > Verrucomicrobiia > Verrucomicrobiales > Akkermansiaceae > Roseibacillus. Next base: position 709 of record CALFBF010000074.1, on the reverse strand, counting down.
AGATCGGTTCCGACTTTGGCGACCTGATCGACACCGGTTACTTTCGTTCCTGCGGAAACGCCCAAATGAATGGCGTCTGAAGTGATCTTGCGACCCTGAAATGCCATCGAAGATTGTGCCGCGACGATGTTGCCTTCGGCATCGAGGGTGACCTGCAGTGAGGCGTGATCGTCCGAGGCAAAGAGTCCCCGGAGATGATCAATACGCATAGAGATGAAGATGCCCCCGCCCATCATGGGAGTGACCTCTGGCTTCCATGAACGATATTTGGAGCCAGATCGCTCGTAGTCTGCCGCTCGTTCTCCCTTAGATTCCCAGCCTCCAAGCTGTTCTCCCAAGCGATCGATGTTGAGGAAAGGACCAGCCCATGCCGAGTGATAGCAGAGAAGGAATGCCAGAAAGAGAAGTTTCATAGTGTGGGTGGGATTAGTGAAGAAAATCGTTATTGGTTACCTTGCTAAAGCAGGACGAATATGAGGAAGATTTTCTTCAGATGATCTGCTAGGAAAACGGCGGCGAGAGAGGGAATCCTTCAGATTTTTTAAAGAGAACGAATTTTTGAATTCTTTCAAAAGGGTTTAATTGCTGTAAGTAATTCTTGGTCAAGTAGTTATGACTTAAGTATGTGTGGGCCGTGGCGTTTTACTGATGAGGAGAAGAGGAGCCATTGATACTGTAAGTAGCATCTCTGCATTCATTGGCAGGGTCT
>CALFBF010000073.1 GCA_937949965.1 uncultured Roseibacillus sp. | reverse complement strand
CTGGAATCGCCTACCCAGCCCTTGACAGTGTTGCGTCCATCGCTCAAAGCTCCCCGCGATGAGCAAACCGACCCTCCTCGTTCTCGCAGCCGGTATGGGCTCCCGCTATGGCGGCCTCAAGCAGATGGACCCGATGGGCCCTAATGGTGAAACTATCCTCGATTACTCCGTCTTCGACGCTATTCGTGCCGGTTTCGGCAAAGTGGTTTTCGTGATTCGTGAGGATTTCGCAGAGGCTTTCAAGGAAGGGGTCGGTGCTCGCTTCAGTGACCGTATCGAGATCGATTATGCTTTCCAAAAACTAGACGATCTCCCCGAGGGTTTCTCTCTCCCAGCTGACCGCGAAAAGCCGTGGGGGACGGCCCATGCGGTGCGCGCTGCACGCGAGGTCATTAACGAGCCTTTTGCAGTGGTGAACGCGGATGATTTCTACGGAGCGAATGCTTACCAGACTGCGGCTGATTTCCTGAAGACTCTCCCAAACGATTCTACCAATTACGCGATTGTGGGCTACTACCTCGTAAATACTCTCTCCGACCACGGCGGGGTGAACCGTGGCATCTGCACGGCAAACGAAGACGGCCTCCTCACCAATGTGGAGGAGGTGATCGATATCTCTCGCAAGGAAGGTGGAGTCATCTCTGGGACAGACCTCAGTGATCAAGCCCGGGAGGTGAACGAGCAAGACATCGTCTCGATGAACTTCTGGTGTTTTTCTCCCGCTTACTTCGAGCAAACAGAGAAACACTTTGCAGACTTCTTGGCCGAACATCTCAACACACCTAAGAGCGAGTGCTACATCCCGACTGTGGTCGATGACTTCGTAGCCAAGCAGGAAGCGACCTGCAAGGTGCTCCCTACGAGCTCGAACTGGTTCGGGGTGACTTACCCTGATGACAAGCCCATGGTGGTGGAAGCGATTGCGGGTCTCATCACCAAGGAAGAGTATCCTTCCTCACTCACGTAGCCGCTCCCCTACTCTCACACGAGGACTTAAGCGGCCTGCTCAAGCTCCTCGATCAAAGGTGGGATGGCACAGCCGATGCTGTCCGCCATGGCACGGAGGAGCTCGGCCTCGCGGCTAGAGAGCTCGCCATCACTGGCGACTGCTCGCGCACAAGCCTGTAAGACATCACGCTTCACAATAGGTGAGGCTTCTTCCAGACGCCCCAAGGCTAAATTAATTTCTGTTAGAGAGATCGCTTCCGGACCAACTAACTCAAGAGAAGCGACCTCGAGCCCCTCTTTCGCATGCTTGAACGCGGCTTGGGGCTTGGCATCGAGATGAGCGAAGGAGGAAATGAGCAGAGCCGTTTCGGTAGTTAATTGTCTCACGGCATGGAAGCGAATTCTTGCCGGTGGCTTTGGCACGAAATGCCCTTCTAGGTGATGGGCGATGAGGCGCTGCAACATGTATTCGAAGACATCGACGCGACCATCGCTCTCGATCAGTCGCTGGGTGATGCTCACAAAACGAGTGTATTCGCTCCGAGAGAGATTTCTCAAAGTCGGCACTGCGAGATCGACTAAGGCGATTTTGCGCGCGGAATGAAGCTGACCCAGTTCGCGCTGCCAATGACGAGCGAGTTCTGCAGCGGCCTCGCCAGCCTCACGCTGTAGCAGTTGAATTTCACTCTTTCGCAATTCTGAGTCTTGCGCCAAGAGAAGACCGAAGACGAGAGCTTGGGCCTCCTCACGATGATGGACTGCCTCGCGCCACTCGTTAGGAATGGCTTCGTAAATCTGACGTCCACGCTGGTGGCTGACCTGCTCGGAACCGCCTAGGCTTTGGGTTGCTGCTAGACCTGAGACTACCGACTCGCCACCAGCGAAAGAACTCGCCCGTGAAACCTGCTGCGCAATCGGTGGCAATTCTCCCTCTGCAAACTGGCCATCCCAATCCTTCAGAATCCGCCCGATGCGCAGGTTCAGGGGAGGATGAGTGGCAAAGCCGAAAGCAAAGAGACCGCCATCAGCGAAAAAACAGTGACTAGCTTCCGCAGCTTTCGCAGTCGCAATTTTAGAGCCACGTCCTCCGATTTTTTTCAGCGCTCCAGCTAAACCATCAGGCTCTCGGGTGAACTGAACAGCAGAGGCATCCGCCAAGAATTCGCGTTGACGCGAGACCGCCGCTTGTAAAAGACGAGAAAAGAAAACTCCGATCCCCCCAATGGCGAGAAGCCCGACCCCAAGCGCGAGAATCATTAACAGAATCGCTCCACCGCCCCTATCCCCATCACGGCTCCCACCTCCAAAGCGAGCATAACGAAGACTACTGAGTAATCCGCGACCCATAATGGAAAGAACAACGAGTCCAAAAATCCATCCAATGAGCCGCATATTTAGCTTCATATCGCCATTGAGAATATGGGCGAACTCGTGAGCTACCACTCCTTGCAATTCTGCGCGTGAGAGACGCATCATGCAGCCTCTCGTCACGCCAATAGCCGCGTTGCCAGGCTCTGTGCCCGCAGCAAAAGCATTGATCTCTTCCTCCTCATCCATGACGTAGACTTGCGGCACAGGTAGGCCGGAAGCGATCGCCATTTCTTCAACGATATTGAGAAGCTGCCTCTCGTGGGTCTCGGTAGTAGCAGGGGATACGAGGCGTCCACCCAAGTCGCGCGCAACCACCCCTCCCCCTCCTCGCAGTTGGAAGGCCTTAAAGGCACTGGCAAGAAAGATAAAAAGGCCCGTCCCACAGGCCACTATCACCAGATCGGTATTAGCGAGTCTTACTCCACCTAGGCTGCCAAGACCCCAAACCAGTAGGGATAGAAGAAGAACAACTCCAAGCACACAAAATAGGAAAAGAGCGAGAAGCCCTTTTGTTTTTTTACGTGCTTCATCCTGGGCTTCGAAGAAATTCATTCTCTAACAAAGGCTCAATCGAACTTAACGTCAACCCGCTGACGTTGCTCAGGCTCACTGACTTCAAAAAGAACCGCAGGACCAAAGTTGAACATATTCGCGATAAAGCTGGTTGGGAAACTTTCGCGCTTGGTGTTGTAGCTCGTTACAGAGTCATTGTAAGCTTGGCGTGAGAAGCCGACCTTGTTTTCGGTGCTCGTGAGTTCCTCTTGGAGCTGCAGCATATTCTGGTTAGATTTCAAATCCGGGTAAGCTTCGCTCAGAGCAAAAAGTCGTCCTAGTGATCCGCCCAGCCCACCCTCTGCCATGCCAAGAGCAGTGACTGCCTCGGCACTTTCTGGAGAAGCGCCCGAGCGCGCGCTTTCCGCCGCATTACGAGCCTCGATCACCGCTTCCAGAGTTTCACGCTCATGCTTCATAAAGCTTTTAGCAGTTTCCACGAGATTAGGAATCAAATCGTGGCGCCTCTTGAGCTGAACATCAATCTGCGCAAAACCGTTGCGGTAATGATTTCGCAAACGGACAAGACCATTATACTGAGCTACGAGCCAAATCCCTAACAGACCGACTATTCCTAGAAAAACGACGCCTACTACTAAAAGAGTCATGGGATGAAGAATAGCGAGACACATCTCATTGTGCGATTACAAATCGAGTGCCTTTTCGCAACCCGCCCCAAACGGGTTCCCCTTCTTCCACTTTTGTTAACGCCCAGACATTTTATGACGAAAAAAGTTAAGTGCTTTCGAGAAATTGTTTACTTTGAACAGTTCTCACCGGGTTCTCGTTTTCTTTCTTCAATTCGGTCAAACGGTACGCCATGGATTGGGTGATGAAAGTCGTTAGAGCAATCCTACCTTGTCTCACCCTCGTTGCCTTCCTTAGCAGTTTTGCCATTGCCCGCGAGCGGGTCAGCTTCAACGCTGATTGGCAATTCCTCAAAGAACACGCAGAAGGTGCCGAAAAACCCGAATTCGATGACTCCAGTTGGCGCACCTTAGACCTCCCCCATGATTGGGCGATCGAAGGCCCCTTCGATGTCAAATACAATGCTCGTAGTGGAGGCCTTCCTTTCCACGGCACAGGTTGGTATCGCAAGAGCTTCCAAGTCCCTATGAATAAACGGGGCCAGCATCTCGCCATCGAGTTCGACGGGGCGATGTATAATTCACACGTCTGGATTAACGGTCACTTCCTTGGCAATCGCCCCTTCGGTTACCTCGGCTTTCAATATGATCTCACTCCTCATCTGAACTTTGGAGGAGAGAACGTGATCGCGGTTAAACTTTCCCCAGAGGATCTTTCTTCTCGTTGGTATCCGGGAGCCGGTCTTTATCGAAACACTTGGCTCACCACTACTTCCCCAACACGCATTCCCTACTGGGGCACCTTTGTGACGACGCCTCTGATTACGGACGAATTGGCCGAAGTTCGCGTTCAAACCAAAGTTGTCCATCGCGGCTCTTCCCCTGCTACTCTCAAGCTAGAAACAACCATCCTCAATCCTGCAGGCAAGCAAGTGGCTAAAGTCCCTGCGACCCCGTTGCAACTCCTTCCTGGAGAGACCCGGACTTACTCCCCCACTTTGGTCGTTTCTAAGCCAAAGCGTTGGGATATGGATACGCCTGTTCTCTACACTGCCGTGACTCGTATCTTGGCAGAGGAGGGTAAAGAGCTCGATCGTTACGAAACCAAGTTCGGCATCCGCACGGTAGAATACGTGGCTGGTGAAGGCCTCTACCTCAACGGCAAGGCAGTCGAACTGAATGGAGTGTGTATGCACCACGACCTTGGTGCTCTTGGAGCAGCGGTGAACTATCGCGCTACTGAGCGTCAGCTCGAAATCATGCAGTCCATGGGCGTGAACTCCATTCGCACTGCTCACAACCCTCCTTCATCTGAGGTGCTCCAAGTCTGCGATCGCCTCGGCATTCTCGTTCAAGTAGAAGCCTTCGATTGCTGGCAGATTCCTAAAATCCCTAATGGTTATAACAAATTCTTTGATGCTTGGCATGAGCGTGATCTCCGCGACATGATCCGTCGTGACCGCAATCACCCCTCCGTGATCATGTGGTCCATCGGTAACGAAATCTTAGAACAAGGACGAAAAGACGGTTGGAAACTCGCCCGCCATCTTCACCGCATTTGTAAGGATGAGGATCCGACTCGGTTGACCTCCGCCGGCTTCAATCACTACCCCGGTTCGGTCAAGAACGGCCTTGCAGCGGAAGTCGATATCCCAGGTTTCAACTACAAGCCCTTAGCTTATGCCGAAGTCGCCAAAAACTACCCTGAATGGCACATTTTGGCATCGGAAACATCCTCCTGCACCTCGACTCGTGGCGTCTATCACCTCCCTATCGAGAAGTACAAAACTCACCCCAGCCTACACGTCACCTCCTATGATCTCATCGGACCAGTCTGGGCCTACCCACCTGATATCGAGTTCCGCTTTCTCAAGGAAACACCAAGCGTCCTCGGCGAATATATCTGGACCGGCTTTGACTACCTCGGCGAACCTACCCCTTACGGTGGTCGCGATAATTCGACAAATGGATATTGGAATGCTGACTGGCCCGCGCGGTCCTCTTCCTTCGGAGCAGTTGATTTGTGTGGCTTCCCTAAAGACCGATACTTTCTCTACCGCTCCCAATGGACTGATGTAAAGAATGACCCTATGGTCCACCTTCTCCCACATTGGAATTGGGAAGGAAAAGAAGGCCAAGAAATCCCAGTCTACGCCTATACGAACGCATCCGAAGTTGAGCTCTTCCTAAACGGCACCTCGCTAGGTCGTAAAAAGAAAGGAGTCGACACCACCTCACTCAAAGTGGCCTTCATGAGGTGGGCTGAAGGTGATTATGAGTCCCCCTATCGTCTAAGCTGGGATGTTCCCTATACTCCGGGGGAGCTCAAAGTGGTCGCTTACGAGGGTGGCAAAGTAGTCGCCGAGAAATCTCACCACACCGCAGGGGAGCCAGCCTATATTAAACTCACACCCGATCGTTCCGAAATCTTGGCCGACGGCTCTGACCTGAGTTTCGTAACCGTCACGATCCACGATAAGGACGGAAACTTCTGCCCGCTAGCGAACGTGCAAGTAGACTTCGCGCTTGAAGGCGCTGGTGATCTCGTCGCAGTTGACAACGGAAACTCCGCTTCCTTGGAGTCCTTCCAAGGCACGACACGCAAGACCTTTAACGGAATGGCACTCGCAGTGATACGGAGCCAGAAGAAAAGTTTTGGCGCTATTCGCCTAGCTGCTAGCGCTCCTGGGCTAGATGTTGGCAACGCCAATATTCGCCTGCTACGGTTAAAGAAGAAATAGGCCTTTCTCAACCTAACAAGTCCTTAAAGGGAGGTGGTTCAACTACCTCCCTTTTTTGGTTCTTTATTTGAACTTCCGCGCTCCCGTTCATAAGCAGCGATGATACGGCCAACCACTTCATGCCGAACAACATCTTCAGCCTTCAGCCGGACCTGAGAAACTCCTTCCACATTCGACAATGCTTGAACGGCTTCGGCTAAACCAGACTGCTGCCCCTCCTTGAGGTCTACTTGGCTTCCATCACCTGTCACTGCACAGCGTGAGCCTTCACCAAGACGGGTCAAAAACATGAACATCTGCTCGGGAGTCGTATTCTGTGCTTCATCCAGAATCACAAAACTACGCGCAAGAGTCCGGCCTCGCATGTAGGCCAAGGGAGCGATTTCAATAGTGCCGTCCTCCAGATACCGCTGCCCTTCTTCCGGCCCTAACATATCATGCAAGGCGTCATAAAGGGGTCGCAAATAAGGAGCCACTTTCTCCTTCAAGTCACCTGGTAAGAAGCCTAAAGCTTCCCCTGCTTCTACCGCTGGCCGCGTCAGAACAACACGGTGAACTTGTTTATCTTTGAGCAACGACAGCGCCATCGCCATCGCGAGATAAGTCTTCCCCGTCCCCGCTGGGCCGAGACCAAAAGTGACGTCGTGGTGCTGCATCGCAGATATATACCGAGCCTGTCCAGGAGTCTTAGGCACCACTGCCTTCTTACCGCGAGCACCCAAAAGCTTGATCTGCACCATCCGAGTAACAGTCTGTTCCGACTCCTTTGCTACTAGATCGACCGCGAGTTTGAACTCACGAACAGTAAGCAACGCCCCTCCTCGACGCGCTTCCTCAAGATCAGCGAAAACTCTCTCGGCTCGCTGGATATCTTTTCTTGCGCCCTCTAACAAAACCCAACCGTCGCGGGTCACCACCTTCTGGAGAGAAAGGGCTTGCTCCAAATACAGAAGAGAACTGACATCCCCGCCTAGGAGGGAATGAAGAAAAACACCGGATTCAAACTCCAACTTGAGAGATTCGCTCACAAAGAATTACAAGCCATGCTTAGCTCAATTCTGACAATCAAAAAATGAGTGTTAGCGCCGCAGCCTCATAAATCAAACTCAGGGATTCTTATATTAAATCTTGCTTTACGAAATTTTCCTACGGTAATTTCAACTTAATCTTCCTTATATGACAAATTCATGATTCAATCGTTGTGTTCATGTTGAAGGCCAGATTACTTTTAGGACTTCTGACGAGTATCGTTCTCGCCGGGCAAGTCTTTGCAATAACCGAAGACGCGGTCTACCAAGATCCAACCGCACAAGAGGTGACGTCTTCTGCCGTTCCGGAGTCCACCGTTGCGATTGCACTAGGAGGAGTGCTTTGGTTTCTCCTCTTGAGACGACGCGCCTGAGGCCAACGACGAACTTTTCCATAAAATCGGAAACCCAAGACAAGCAACTTCTGGTTCTGGAGTTCTGCTCTTAGCTCTTGTAAAATGACGCCAAACGCTGGTGTTCTTCTGCGCTCAAATGACGAGGGCCATTCTCCTCCATTGCTACGGTCACCATACTGCCTTCAGCAGCTAACAGCTCATTCTCTTTGAGTATCCGGAAACTCCAATGTAGTGAACTCTGCCCTATCTTGGTGAGCCAGAGTTCACAAAATCCTTCTTCGCCCATTATGAAAGGGAGCCGGTAATCACAACTCACACTGACGCGGGGCCAACCTCGTTCCGACGAACAAATCGCAAAACCTAATGAAGCTAGCAGCATATGCTCGGCATCCTCGATCCACTTCAATAACACGGTGAAGTGGACTCGGCCCGAAGCATCAGTTTCGGAAAAGGCAACTCGACGACGAGATCTCTGAACCATCAGACGAACTTCTTAACTACCAAAGTCGCATTGTGACCTCCAAAACCAAACCCATTGCTCATCGCGGCAGTGACCTCAACCTCTCGGCTTTCATTAGGCACATAGTCGAGATCGCATTCTGGATCCTGGTCTTCGAGATTAATAGTAGGTGGAATCACTCCCTCTCGGACCACCATCACAGAGGCCGCCAATTCTACCGCTCCTGCAGCTCCGAGTAGGTGACCGGTCATCGACTTGGTGGAACTCACCATGAGACCACTCTTGGCATAATCACCGAAGGCAATCTTCATCGCCTTGGTCTCTGCAATATCGCCCTGTGGAGTCGAGGTGCCATGCGCATTGAGGTATTGGATATCCTCTGGATTAAGGCCGGCATGCTTCAGGGCCATCGCCATCGCTCTGGCAGGTCCTTTGCCATCAGGAGAAGGAGCGCTCATGTGATAAGCATCAGCGCTGACGCCATAACCAGCGAGCTCGGCATAGATTGTCGCTCCACGTGCTTTGGCGTGTTCGAGCTCTTCGATGATCACCACGCCTGAGCCTTCCCCCATCACAAAGCCATCCCGACCAGTGTCGAAGGGACGACTAGCACGAGTGGGCTCGTCATTGCGGGTGCTGAGCGCCTTCATATTTCCAAAGCCAGACAGCCCCATGGGGGTGAAACTTGATTCCGAACCACCGGCGACAAACATATCAGCATCACCAAACTTGATCATACGCCACGCTTCACCCACGGAGTTGTTAGCAGTCGCACACGCAGTCACAATCGACATGTTAGGACCGCCGAAGCCGTATTCCATTGAGATGAGACCACTAGCGATGTTCGAAATCATCATCGGGATCGTAAAGGGAGAAACTCGCGAAGGTCCTTTGTTGAGGCACGCGGTATGGTTTTTTTCCAAAGTCGCTAAGCCGCCGATACCACTCCCGACCATCACCCCCACACGGGTTCTATCTAGCTTTTCAGGCTCCACTCCGGAATCAGCCATCGCCATCTTGGCCGCACCCATCGCTAGCGCGGTGTAGCGATCCACGCGGCGAGCTTCCTTAGGATTTGAGAAATGAGAGGCAGGATCATATCCGCGAACCTCGCCCCCAATTTTGCAGACATAATCGGTGGCATCCATTCCCTCAATAGGTGCGATCCCACTTTTCCCTGCCTTGAGGCCCTCCCAAGTGGAAGCCCAGTCATTGCCCAAGGGGGTAACTCCGCCCATTCCAGTGATTACTACACGTCGCTCGGTCATCTTGAATTTGTTGGCGCCAGCCTAAAGCGGGTAGACTCCATAGCAAGTCTCATCCGAGTTTGCGCGAACGACCTCGACTCGTTACCCCACCACAAAACTGACAAGTGCCATACTTAGAGGCCTTCTCTTCCACGCTATCTAAGAGTCCACATTGGGCACAACTCCGGCGGCGCTTAGCCAATCTTCTCATCTCTTTACGCCTTTGAAGAGCTCGCCAAAACCAGCTTAGCAAAATGAGAATGATTCCTGCGAGAGCACCCCACGCAACGAAATCCTGTAATGGTATGATTTGCGGTTTCATCACTCCTCTCTTCTCACAAAAGTCACTTCAACAAGACCTGCGGCAGAATTCTCCACTGCTTGCGCCTGAAAACACTGCTCTAGAATACGCCGCAAAAGAATTCCCGCCTCGGTATCGTAATCTCTCACCGGAAGAGCAAAAGCGAGACGGCCAGCACGATCAAAGGCGAGAGACCACTGCCAATGACGCTCCAGAGGTAGAGGGTGATCCCAAGGAAAGTCTTTCTCCTTAATGAGCGGAGCCAAGCGCCCCTCACCGCGGATCCGAACGAACCAGGATTCGCTCTCTTGAGCGTGTGCACGCGGCCAAAGAGCTTCATCAAGAGACGGAAGAGGCGGCAGAGAGAGTTGACGCCGAGTCTTCTCTGGCCAAATAAGTTCTGCCCTCAAATCAGGTGCGGGATAAAGTGGGAATTCCTCTTCCAAGCTCTCAGCCAATCCTAGTAAAGATAACATCTCGTCGATCATAGGGGCCTCCCCAACAGAATACCCTGAGGCCAGGCTAGGTAAGCGGCTCTCCGAAACCAGAGCTTGTAATGAAGGGGCACTATTCTCGTCGATCACGACTAACTGCACCTTCCCCACTCGAGGGCTGTTAGGCGCCACTGAAGTCGGAATAACAAAACGAAAAGCCGATCCGAAAATCAACACTAATCCCACTGCTAACAAGCCCGCGAACCAAAACCGAGTGAAGGTTCTCTCCTTCTGGTTCCACGCAAAAATGAGCTGTTCTCTTGCAGACCGCACTCGTCCCGCCGTCCTGGACTTCATGAATTCGTCTGCAATAATGCGGGTTCAGCAAGCCAACCACACTCCAATCCCTCGCTTAAAATAATCTCGCTCAAACGCCGCTCCCAAGTTGCGGGCAATCGACTATCAGCGCGGAGAAGGACCATCCGGAGACCTTCCTCATCCCGCTTCCGCCGTAGGGTCGAGACCAGATCCTTCTCACTTACCAACCGAGAACCAATATAGAAGACAGGCTCTACCGCACCCTTGACGGTCAACACCAAAGCCTCGTTAGCTACTGGGAACTTCGTTTCACTGGTAGGTAACTGCACGGCTACACCAGCACGGTGAACCAGCGTGGTAGCGACAAAACCGAGCAGCATAATTAAGACCAAAATATCGAGGGCTGCAAAGGCATGCAGAGCACCCGGTTTCTCGTCAATGGTCAAAGAAACGTTCATGAAAAAGGTAATTTAAGAACTCTTACCTGTTCGTCTGATGACGGTCTCCGACATCTTCTCGCGCATTAAGACGACATCGGCTTGCTCACGAGCATCCATAATGAGATTGACCATCTCAATGCCCGTCCGCTCCAAATCCCCTAACAACAGCCGCGCCTTCCCGAGAAGGACTAAATAGAGAGAGTAGGCCCCAGTCGCGATTGATAACCCAACTACAGTGGTCACCAAGCTCTCAAAAATACCTCGCGCGAGGGTAGCTTGCGCGATGGTAGAGCCCACCTCGACGACATTACCAAAAACATCAAGCAAGCCCAGAGCAGTCCCTAACAGACCAGTGAGAGGAGCCATCATCGCCACCGCAAGGATGGTGCGCAGATTTCTCTCTATCCGAGGCAATTCTATCTTCACTGATTCCTCCGCTACTTCTCGTAGATTGGTCCGAGGCAAGGCATGTCGAATGAGGACGGAGTGCGCCACCCGAGCAGCAGGACCACGCTCTCTACTCGCCTCATAAACCGCCTCGGAGAAACCCTGTTTGCTGATATGAACCTGCAAACCACTGAGTAAATCTGGCACCCTCGTCTTCACAGTCTGGAAGAACAACAAGCGTTCTAAAATCAGCACTAACCCCAGAAAAGCTAACGCCAGCTGCACCCATAGGATTGGCCCACCAGCTTCTAGCAACTCACTCACGCCGCGGTTCTAAGGGGGTTCTCGACAAAGAGCGAGCTTGTTCCGAGTCAGATCACCCTGAAAATCACTGTTTCACGAGATTTTCTGTGTTCGAAAGACCGAAAATCTCACTCCCAGATGAGCGGGATGAGTTAGGGTCTGAAATTGTCGAATCAAATGAGGGTCGATCTCACCCTCTCGTTCCCGAAGATAATCCACTGCCGCTTTGGTCAGAAAGTTGCCCTGGCTTTCCAAGCGCTGAGGGAGTAGCCCCAACTTTTCAGCATCTTCAGCCAAGGCCGTAAAATCGACATGAGCCGTAATATCGAGTTGACCCACATTCGTCAGTGGATCTTCCTCTGCCTGATGCCGTCCGTATGTGCGCAAAGTGCCTGTGGTGCGCGAGCGATGATAAAGATCCGCCCGCTCGAATCCGTAATCAAATAGGAGAACTTCACCAGTAGAGAGCACGGAAGCCATCTCGGATAAAAAAGGAGCAAGAGAAGGTCGCAACTCGGTCTCATAACCTTCGGGAAAAGAAAAATCGGCTAAAATCCCAAGTCGCTCCGCCAATTCTTGACCAGGAGACTCGAGACTGAATTGCAATGACTTACTACTCTCATCACAACTGACGCGACGCTCCCACCACTGCCCTTTCTCCCAACGAATTAGCCAAAAAGATAAGGCATCGATCAACTCATTTGCCAGCACCAGGCCAGGTTTGGCCCCCAATGCGGCTGCCGTCGACACCACTTCAGCAATCCCCGCCAGACTCTCAATTAACGCTTGGCGTTTTTGACAAAGAGGCTCCACCACCGCATATTGAAAAGCTTGTGCAAAATCCCCTCCAATATCCTGAACTCCTTGATAAATGTCTCGTGCCAAGTCCCCCTGTTCAGCGCCCCATTCAACGAGACGAAAACTGATCGGACTTCCCTGGATTTGCCATTGCGCCAAGGCATACTCGGCTAAAATACGTCCAAACAAGGGCCCTACTGAAACGGCCGTGAAAAAGTCCCCCTCGCGACCCGTGCGGGTATGATTCACGCGGGCATAATAACCCCATTCGGGATGATAAAGTGCTAATTCAAAAAAATGAGGAAACGAAAGAGACCCTTTGGCGACGATTAGAGCCATGACCTCCTCTGTTAAACGCGCAGTTGCCCCCGCACCCTCTTCTGGGTAAGACTGCGCTTCCGGACGCTCGCTAGCGGGCTTCATACCCCCTTCCCATGAACAAGAAGCGAAACAAACTCAAGACCAAGAAGCCTTTTTACAAAAGGCGGGGCCTTTATCTCTTCTTCCTCGTCTGCACCCTTTTGTGCGTTCTAGCAGTGCTCCTCTTTTACACTGTCTTCCTACAACCCTACCGCGAACGGGCACTGACCAATTACGATTATGAGAAGGTCGATGACGTGGAAGTCCCCAGTGAAATCTTTGATCGCAATGGCATCCTAATCGGTCGTTCTTACGATGAAAACCGGTCCCTCGTCACCATTGATGACATCCCTCCCGTCTTCATCAACGCCCTCCTCGCTCAAGAGGAC
>CALFBF010000072.1 GCA_937949965.1 uncultured Roseibacillus sp. | reverse complement strand
AGCCTCTTCTTTTTCTTTGACCCAGAACTCATCAAAAAATCCGAAGGGGTGTCGGCAAACTCACTGCCCTCCAATTCCCTCCGTAGAGCTGTCTTTCATACCCAGAAATTGAGAACGTGTTTTTTACCAAAACAGGATCGGGAATACGAGATGAGGACGATTTTGGGGGGAGACATTTGCCTTCTCACCTTTGGCGCTCACTGTCTTCATGGGCTTGGTTACCTTCACCCCGCTGTCGTCAAAGCGCGATCTGGGGATTGCGTCGTAATTTGATTCCGCATCTGTTGTCTAAGAATGTAACTCTCACCTTGAGCGAGTTGGATATACATCGTCGCTTTTTCTAAGCCATGATAGAGGCGGGAAATACTATCTTCCATCGCTTCCATTTGTTCGACGATTTGCGGGTTTTCATTTCCGACAAGAGACTTGATTTGAGCGTGTTCGAGTTCCAGTTCTCGTTCCGCTCGTACGATTTCATTATTCAGTTCGTCAGAGACTCGTTCCAAGTCTTTCTCCAAATCATGAGTCAAATTTTCCACAATCCCTTTCATACCGTACCCTTATATCGTATTCACAACACGACAGCAAGAAGGAGATGGTTTTTCTTTAAAAAAAGAATGTTCTATTTACAGAAGCTTTCTTTCGAGAATGCTTAGTGAGTCTTCGTTTCGTCGATTACCTCGATGGTAGGGGTTGCTGAGGTTTCAATTATCACTTCTGCGCTTTTTATCTCTGTCTCTTCTGCTTCTAGAGCTAAGTTTTCCTCCTCTGCGACTTCAGGGAGAGTGACCACTTCTGCCGCTGAGGGAGCTTCTTCTTCTCGTTCGTGAAGGTAAGGTTTCTTCAGGGAAGGATCGGCCTCCACTTGTGCCATTGTTGGGTAGTCGGTGTAACCTTTTTCATCACCACCGTAGAAGGTGGCACGGTCGTAGTCGGTAAGCGGCGCGTCCGTTTGTAAACGATGCGGAAGATCAGGATTCGAAATCGCCAGCCTTCCAAAGGCAATGAGATCAGCTTGCGCGTGATTCAAAAGCACATTGGCACTCTCCGCGAGGTGTCCTCCAGATGAGATCAGAGTGCCCTTGAAGATGGGGCGCCAAGTCTTGGAGGAGAGGGGGAGGTCGTAAGTCGAGAGATCATAATTTCCAAACATCCGTGGCTCGACGAGATGAAGATAGCAGAGGTCGTATTCGTTTAGCTTCTCGATGACGTGCTGATAGAGAGGCTCTGCTTTGTTCGCGTCGATATCATTAAAGGTGCCCGGAGGCGAGAGACGCAGCGCAACGCGTTCGGGCCATTCCGTGGTGACGGCATCAAGAATCTCGAAGAGAAAGCGTGCGCGGTTCTCCACCGAACCACCATATTCGTCTTTCCGCTTATTACTATTCTCGGCCAAGAACTGATTAATGAGATAACCATTGGCACCATGGATCTCGACGCCATCAAAGCCAGCCTCGCGTGCAGCCCGGGTGGCCTTGCGGTAGTCCTCGATTGTGAAGTCGATTTCATCAGTCGTCATTTGGCGGGGCTTGACGACATTTTCGACAGGCGACCAATCCGGTTTCCAGATCTCGACATTGCGTGCTCCGATGGGGGAGGGTGCGGGAGGGAACTTCCCGTCAGGTTGATAACTCTTGTGAGAAATGCGACCGCAGTGCCAAAGTTGGCAAAAAATCTTCCCCCCGGCTTCGTGAACCGCAGCAGTGACTTTCTTCCAACCCTCGATCTGCTCCGGAGTATGGATGCCTGGTGTTGCGGGATAACCGTGCCCAGCCTCGTTGACTGGGGTTGCCTCGGTAATGATGAGTCCAAAGGAGGCTCGTTGACGGTAATACTCGACCATCAGGTCGGTGGGGATCTTGCCTTCATCGGCACGGTCACGAGTGAGGGGTGCCATCACCACTCGGTTGGAGAGGGTGAGGTTCGGAGCCAGCGAGAGAGGTTCGAAAAGTTTCATTTCTGGGCGGGAAGGTGCACTCTCTTTGGCGAAGAAGAAAGGGCGAATCAATGACCCTCTTGCTTTTATTGTGTCCGTCTGCAGAGTGCTTGCTTTTTAAGAAATTGGCGCCGATTCGCATTGCAACAAAGGGCGAAATAGGTTTTCTTCCCGCTTCCCCGCAAAGAAAGGGCAGGTTGGCAATGATGCTGACCTGAAGCGTTAGACTCATTATGAGCGAAGAAGTAAAAGAAAACAAGGCAGCCGCTAAGGCTAAGGTTTTAGCGGAAGTAGTGGACCCCACTCCCTACAAGCAACACGAAAACGACACTGGTAGCGCAGACTTCCAGGTGGCCGTTCTCACCGGAAAAATCCGTGAGCTCACCGAGCATCTCAAGCATCACAAGAAGGACCACTCCTCACGCCGAGGTCTCCTCAAGATGGTTGCGAAGCGTCGGAAACTCCTCGATTACCTCCGCACCGAGTCCGAGGAACGCTATCAAGCCTGCCTCAAAGGCCTCTCCTTGCGCCGATAACCCCTTTCAGAACGGCTCCGATTCTTTGCAATCAGGGCCGTTTTTTCTGGCACCCAATCAGGGGCGAACTCGTCGAGTTCGCCTCTTTGATTTTGGCGGCCATCTGAATGACGAACGAAATAAAGAAGATGAACATAGAAAAAATAGAAATTCCGGTGGGCGAGAATCCCATGACGATCGAGACCGGAAAACTGGCCAAATTGGCCGATGGCGCGGTTACCGTGCAATGTGGCGAGACCGTTATCTTGGTCACCGCCGTCTCCCAATCGAAGGTGAAGGCCGGACAAACCTGGTTCCCACTTTCCGTGGAGTATAAAGAGAAGGCCTCTGCGGCAGGTCTTTTCCCCGGAGGTTACTTCAAGCGCGAAGGCCGCCCCACCGAGAAGGAAATTCTCACTTGCCGCATGACGGATCGTCCGCTGCGACCTCTTTTCCCCAAGGGCTATCTCTACGACACCCAGATCGTAGCCCTCCTCCTCGCTGCCGATGGCATCAATGATGCCGACGTTCTCAGCATGAACGGTGCTTCCGCCGCTCTTTGCCTTTCCGACATTCCTTTCGCCGGCCCCATTGGTGCGGTGCGCGTAGGTCGTGTTGATGGTGAGTTCGTAATCAACCCCACTCACGAGACTCGTGAGAACAGTGACCTCGACCTCGTCTATGTTGGTAACAAGACCGACGTGATCATGATCGAAGGAGCTGCTAACGAGATTCCTGAAGACCAGTTCAAAGCGGCTCTCCGTTTTGCCCAAGAAGCAGTCACCAAGATCGTGGAAGCGATTGAAGGACTCGCTGCGAAGGCCGGTAAGGCGAAGCGCGAATACGAAGTCTGTGTGGCAAAAGAAGATCTCCTTGAGATCGGATACCGCGTCGCAGGTGACCGTATCGAGGATGCTATCTACGCCGCCTCCAAGGTCGAGCGTGGTAAGAAAGTGGGTGCTCTTCGTGACGAAGTGGAAGCTGCTATCCGCGCTGAGTATCCTGAAGTGACTGAGTTCGAGATCGAGCAGGTCTTCGAATACATTCAGAAGAAAGCCTTCCGGATTTCTATCATGGAAAAAGGCGTTCGCGCTGACGGCCGTACTCCCGCTGACCTCCGTCCTCTCTTTGGCGAGATCGGAAGCCTTCCTCAGGTGCACGGTTCGGCCATCTTTGCTCGTGGTGAAACCATGGCAATGGGCATCGCGACTCTTGCTCCTGGTGACGAGCGTCAATACCTCGACAACTATGCAGGTGGTGAGAGCGAGAAGCGTTTCATCCTTCACTACAACTTCCCACCCTTCTCCGTAGGCGAGACTGGCCGCATGGGTGGCCTCAACCGTCGCGAGATTGGTCACGGTGCTCTTGCCGAGCGCTCTATCGTGCCTGTTCTTCCAAGCGAAGACGACTTCCCATACGCGATGCGAGTCAGTTCCGAGGTCATGGAATCTAACGGCTCGACCTCCATGGCGACCGTTTGTGCCGGCGTGATGAGCTTGCTCGACGCAGGGGTTCCACTCACTCGCCCTGTGGCGGGTATCTCTGTGGGACTGGTGACCGAGACCACCGAGGACGGTGCCATTCAGGAGTATAAGACTCTCCTCGACATCATCGGCAGTGAGGACTTCTACGGCGACATGGACTTCAAGCTTTGCGGAAGTGAAGCCGGAGTCACGGGCTACCAGCTCGACCTCAAGCTCCCCGGTCTTCCCCTCAGTATTCTTGAGGAAGCGATTGACCAAGCGATTGGTGGCCGTGGCAAGGTTCTCGCCAAAATGGCAGAATCTATCAGCGGACCGGGCGAACTCGCCGAGAACGCACCTCGCATCGAGTCCATCAAGATCGATCCCGATCGTATCGGCGAACTCATTGGACCTGGTGGTAAGAACATCAAGGGCATCCAGGCCGAGTCTGGCGCTGACCTCAGCATCGAGGACGACGGCACCGTCCGTATCTACGCGAGCAAGGGCGAAAGCCTCCAGCGCGCGAAGGATATGGTTGAGCGCATGTTCAAGGAGATCGAAGTGGGCGAGATTTACACCGGCCGCATCGTATCGACTAAGGACTTCGGAGCCTTCATGGAAGTGCTTCCTGGTAAGGACGGCCTCATTCACATCTCCGAGCTTGCCGAAGCCCGCGTGAACAAGACCGAAGACGTCTGCAAGGTGGGTGACACCGTGACAGCGAAGTGCATCGGTATTGATGACAAGCGCCGCGTGAAGATGTCCATCAAGGCCGCTATCCGCGATGGCAAAGCCGAAGCTCCTAAGAAGGAAGCTCCCAGCTCAGCTCCTAAGTCAGACGACATCCCCGACAACGAAGAGACCTTCACCCTAGGTTAAGTCTCCCGACTAACAGAGAGAGCTGTTAGGGCTCTCTCTTCATTCTTTTTCAAAACGGCTCCTATAGTAGGGAGTCGTTTTTTTACCGTGGTTTCAGAGTGTGAGGCCGTTTGCTCAACGCAATTACGATTATTCAGCTCCGAAGGAGCGAAGCGCTATCAACATAGCCCTCAGGGCTATTCCTTCGGCAATCACCAGTTCAACCTTGGATAAATGAAATGAACGTAGAACCGCTCCTACGGAGCTACCGAACGAACCTTTATAACGTAGAGCAGCTCCGAAGGAGCGACTCGATACCAGAATAGCCCGCAGGGCTATTACGAGAACACGCGTCAATCAAGAGGTCTGAAGGACCGTTAGACGCTCTGAGCCGCAGGCATGAGCAACTACTGTTTCTATCGTAATCACCAGTTCAACCTTGAATAAATGAACGTAGAACAGCTCCGAAGTGGCAAGAGAGTGCAGCTCAGCTCCGAAGGAGCGACTCGATACCAGAATAGCCCGCAGGGCTATTACGAGAACACGCGTCAATCAAGAAGGTCTGAAAGACCGTTAGATGCTCTGGGTCCCAGACATGATCAACCACGTGGATATGATCGTTCTTCTTCTGATGCCGTATTGTTTCGAGGTGCATCCAGCGGTCTTTCAGACCTTAAAATTTCTCCTGATAGGGTTCATAGTCCTCCGACACTCCTTCGGAGGGAAATTCCTCGAACAAAGCAACCCATGAACTCACTCAATCGGCAATGCCCGGAGTGGTCGTCTTGTCGGCTGCGGTTGCTGCACCGGGAGAGCGCGGCGTGGTTTCATCAGCACCGGCTTATCATGGTCAGGAGCGGGGAGGGCTCGTAGCGGATGGATGGTGCAGAAATCATTCTCGGCGGGTAACAAACTATCAGGCACCAGATCCTGATAAGCCGTCCCCGAAGCCTCACAACCCGAAGTCACTCGCTTCGCAGAATGCCGACAAAGCCGAGCTCGCGAATACTGTAAATTAGGATCGAGGCTTCCCGCAGGATAACGAGCGTTCCCGTCGAGATTGCGTAACGACCCCGCCTTGCGATAAATCGCCGCCCAAATCGGTAGTGCGAGAGAGCCGCCATAACCGCCTTCAATAATAGTCTGCGGTTTGTCCAAGCCCACCCAGACGCAACCTGTTAGAGAACTGGTATAGCCCGCATACCAGGCATCTTGAAACCCCTTCGTCGTTCCTGTCTTACCCGCCGCTGGTGCCGAGTATCCGTAAGTGCTTCGCAAGGATCGCGCGGTTCCCGAAGCCGTTACCTCACGCAAGAGATTATTCACCAAGCCCGCCGGTTCGGCTCGAGCGACGATCGCCTTCAGCGGACTCGCTTCGTAGAGGAGCTGTCCTTCCGCGTCCTCAATTTTTTCGATCAAGTAGGGGACCACTCGATTTCCTTGATTGGGAAAGGTGGTGTAAGCGGTCGCGATTTGCCACGGAGAAGCCGCCGAGTTTCCAAGGTAGAGAGACGGATTCTCACGATGATTTTTCAAGAGCCCCGCCGCCTTCGCGGTATCGATCACGGTCTTCATTCCCGCAAAGTGACCCACCCTTACCGTGGAGGCATTGTGCGAGAGAATGAGCCCATCCCCCGTGCGCAGATTCTCATAGTATTTGCCACCCGAGTTCGCCGGCCAGCCTGCTGC
>CALFBF010000071.1 GCA_937949965.1 uncultured Roseibacillus sp. | reverse complement strand
CTCCTCATCCATCGTTTACAAAGCAAGCAGCGGCAACCTACGGGACTGCTTCTCAATGACCCCGCGCACGCACGAGCTTTTCAAGCCATTTGGCTTACTCCTAAAAAATCGCAACGGGAGCTTTCTTAAAAAACTGCTCCTACGTTCTTAGTAAGAACGATCCCAGCGCTCGATCCCAGCGACGATAGCGCGTGCAGCGGCATCTTGAAAGGATGAGGTATTACAACGAGAACGCTCGCGGGAGTTACTCATGAAGCCACACTCGATCAACGCTGCCGGACAATTGGTATTGTGAATCACCGAAAACTTTCCGTAACGGATGCCCCGGTTCTTAACGCTACATTTCGAAACAAGATTACGCTGCAGAGAAGACGCCAAGTAACGGCTTGCGCTGGTTCCGGCGTGAAAAGTCTCTCCCCCATGAACCCAGGTCTGCCTCACCGCATTGTAATGGATACTGACGAACACGGCATTCCGGTAACGATTGGCAATGGCAGCTCGTTGACTTAACGAGACATAACGATCGCTCTCGCGAGTCATGACCACCTTATACCCCGCTCGCTGCAGATAGGATTTCACTTTGAACGCCGTTTTGAGATTGAGATCTGATTCTCTCACACCACCCCAAATCGCACCCTTATCGCGACCACCATGTCCTGGATCAATGATGACAGTCTTGCTCTTGGAAGCACTTCGTCGAGGAGAGGAAGTCGCCTTTAAAGAAACATTCACCTTCTTCGAAACGCTCGCCTGACTAACCTTACTGGGAATCGTGAGCCGTTTCCCAACAGGTAATTTACTGGCATCGCTGATTCCATTAGCAGACATCAGACTCTGTACGCTCACTCCATTCGCCCTAGCAATCGAGTAAAAGGTGTCTCCTTTGCGTACAATATGCGCCCCTTCAACATTGGCTAGAATCCCGACGAGACAAATCCCGCAGAGTAAGAAAGAACGGATAACTCGGAAAACACTCACTGCGTAAAGAAGATGACAAAACTTTTCGAAAATGTAAATATTTTTTAAAATTAAATAGTCAATAAACCTGAAACAATAAGCGAAAGTAGCAAATTTCATCTTATTTTTGAGTTTTCAAGCCCTATAGGGTAAAAATTCATACCCTCCATTTACCCTCCGGCACAAAAATTCCTCCGCTTCAAAATGATGGCTTAATGCTTAAGGCTAAAAGCCTCCAAATGGCTAAAAACCCTGTCGAAGAGACGCCGCTCACGAGTCACCCACGCGCATATCATTCTTACATAGAGCACCTTGTTCGACCTAATCTTCCTTTGATTGTAGATCCTTCATACCAGCATGCAACGTCGACAGCGTGCCAAACACTACAGCCACAATAGAGGAAACAGTAGTAAGATTCGCAGAGCCAGCGACCAACGCTATCATACCTAAAATACACGACACAAAGGCTAAACAAATTAACAGAAGTCCAGAGACAAAAGCCAATCGATGATTGTTTGTCCGCCACGTAGACCAAACAAGACCAAAAGCCGATATTAGAAGCGGCAGATGCCAAAACAATCCCAATGGAGATACTACAAACCTCCTGCCTGACCATACTAAGAGAACAACTGCGACTCCACAGATAATAGCGTAAAATCTTGTTTTCAAAGTCATGATGCCGACAAATGAGGGGAGCTGTCGAAGAACCTGCGAGTATACAGAGCAACTCCAATTAAGAAATGCCCATAAGTGACTCAAGATAAAAACTATCCATGAGGGCGTATAATCGCCTTCCTCGGAGGGCTTCTTTTGGGCGTTTTTTATCGGACTTGAGAATATTTAAGGTAATTCGCCATAGATTTGAGAGACTCGCTGCCGCATGCCCGGTCGGGCACGGCAGACAGCTCCCTTTACAAACAACATCCGAAACTCAATGACACCGGTTTTCGATACCCCAATGGCTTCAGCTGTATTAAAAGAAAAATTCTCTGTTAGGAATTCGTTGTTTCCGAGCATTTGAGTGGTATCGAAAATTTCTCATTCAAGGAAGTCTGGACTCGCTCGGGGATTCTCCCCTAGTTTCTTTCAAAATTCATGATGGACTTATCTGATCATAAGCTGATGGCCGCGAACCGCGGAGAGATTGCAATCCGCATTTTCCGAGCGGCGAACGAGCTCGGAATCCGCACGGTTTCGATTTACGCCGAAGAAGATCGCTTCTCTCGTCATCGCTTTAAGGCAGATGAGGCTTATCAGCTCGACGCCAGCAAAGGTCCCGTTGGCGCTTATCTCGATTACGAAGGCATTGTAGCACTCGCCAAGAGTAAGGGAGTGACCATGATTCATCCCGGTTATGGATTCCTTTCCGAAAATCCTGACTTCGCCCGCGCCTGCGCTCGCGAGGGTATCATCTTCATCGGTCCCAATAGCGATCTTCTAGGCTCGATGGGTGACAAGACCGCTGCGCGTGCACAAGCGATCGCCGCCAACGTCCCTGTTCTTCCCGGCACCGAAGATGCCATCTCAGACCCTGACGAAGCGATCACGACGGCGCAGGAAATCGGCTTCCCTCTCATTATCAAAGCCGCCTTCGGAGGAGGTGGCCGCGGAATGCGCATTGTTGAAAAACCCTCAGAACTGCAAGACCGACTCGCAGAAGCACAAGACGAGGCTCAAAACGCCTTTGGGAACTCTGCCGTCTTTTTAGAACGTTACATTAAGCGGGCTAAGCACATCGAAGTCCAAATCCTCGGCGATCAACACGGCAATGTGGTTCATCTCCACGAGCGCGATTGTTCGGTGCAGCGCCGTTATCAAAAAGTGGTCGAAATCGCGCCTTCCATAGACCTTCCCGGTGACCTTCGCAAAGAGCTCTGTCAATCGGCGGCAAACCTCGCCAAGTCCATCGGCTACGATAACGCAGGCACGGTAGAATACCTCTACGATATGGATAGCAAGGAGTGGTTCTTCATCGAGATGAACCCCCGCATTCAGGTCGAGCACACCGTGACCGAGTGCGTGACTGGTATCGATCTGGTACAATCCCAAATCATGGTTTCTTTGGGTAAAAAGCTCCATGAAGCAGAGATCGCGATTCCCGAACAAGACGCTATACCCTGCAACGGATACGCCATTCAGTGTCGAATCACGACCGAGGACCCAGAGAAAAGCTTCGCGCCTGATTACGGCCGAATCGTGAACTACCGCTCGGCAGCAGGTTTTGGGGTCCGCCTCGACGCTGGTTCTGGTGATGCTGGTTCCGTCATCACCCCTTTCTACGACTCCATGCTCGTCAAGCTGACGACTACTGCCCGCACCTTCCACGGTGCTTGCCGACGCATGGACCGCGCCCTTCGCGAGTTCCGCATCCGAGGAGTCAAAACCAATATTCCTTTCTTGGAGAACATCATCAATGACCAGCTCTTCCTCGATGGAGACGCCCACACTAAGCTCATTGACGAAAAGCCGAGCCTCTTTGAGTTCACCCCCCGGCGCGATCGCGCCACCAAACTGCTGAACTACCTCTCGGACATCACCATCAATGGTAATCCTGCTGCCAAGAACTGGAAACCAAGTAAGCCCTTTGCGCAGCCCAAGCCTGTTAGCCGACTTGTCGAGGGAAGCGCTGAAGCTCAAAAAGGTTCCCGCACAATTCTGTTAGAAAAGGGTCCAGTCGAATTCGCAAACTGGATCAAGAATGAGAAGCGCCTCCTCATCACCGACACCACGATGCGTGATGCCCATCAATCACTCATTGCGACTCGGATGCGCACTCACGACATGCTGGCAATCGCGGAAGCGATCTCGCAGCGCACTCCTAACCTGTTCTCCCTCGAAATGTGGGGTGGTGCGACCTTTGATACCGCGATGCGTTTCCTGAAGGAAGATCCTTGGGAACGACTACGCCAACTCCGCGAACGAGTGCCTAACATCTGCTTCCAGATGCTCTTCCGGGGCTCCAACGCGGTCGGTTACTCAAACTACCCAGACAATGTCGTCGCGGGATTTGTCAAACACGCTGCGGACTCCGGAATGGATATTTTCCGCATCTTCGATTCCCTCAACTACCTTCCTAACATGAAAGTAGCGATGGAAGCTGCGGCGGAACATGGCACCGCAGTCTGCGAAGCAGCAGTCTGCTACACCGGTGACATCACCAACCCTGATCGAGCGAAGTATTCGCTGAAATACTATGTCGATAAGGCCAAGGAGTTAGAAAAGATGGGCGCTCATATTCTTTGCATCAAGGATATGGCAGGACTCTGTCACCCTGCGGCGGCGAGCAAACTGTTTGCCACCCTAAAGGATGAGATTGGGATACCGATCCACTTCCACACTCACGACACCTCGGGCCTGAATGCGGCCTCCATCATGGCAGCCTCAGAAGCAGGAGTGGACATCGCAGACATGGCCTTGGCCTCGATGTCTGGCTCAACTTCTCAGCCCAACCTCAACTCCGTGGCCGCTGCTATGCACGGACAAGAACGCGATCCCGCGATCGACATCCAATCACTCAACGAGTTCTCCGACTACTGGGAAGAAGTGCTCACCCATTATGAGCCCTTCTACTCTGCTCCCCGGAGTGGTACTGCCGAAGTCTACCTCCACGAAATGCCCGGCGGCCAATACACCAATCTCAAGGAACAGGCGAACGCGATGGGTCTCGGGCATCGTTGGCAAGAGATCGCGCATACTTATGCGGATGTGAACCAAGTCTTTGGAGACATTATCAAGGTCACTCCTAGTAGTAAAGTGGTGGGTGATCTCACGATGCTGCTCGTGACACAAAATTTGAAAGCCAAGGATCTGCTGGAGCAGACCAGTCAGTTAGACTTCCCCGAGTCCGTCATCGACATGTTGATGGGAGGGCTAGGACAACCTGATGGTGGTTGGCCAAAGGACATCCAGAAAGCGGTCTTGGGTGACAAGACTCCTTACACCGTGCGCCCTGGTGAATTAGCAGCTCCGATTGACCTCGACGAAACTCGGAGCGAACTTGGGCAAACTCTCGGACGCGATGCCTCTGATGACGATCTCTACTCTCACCTGATGTATCCGCAGGTCTTTGCTGACTATCAGACAACGCTCAAAGACTACGATCGCCTCACCGTGCTCCCTACCCCCGCCTTCTTCTACGGGATGGCGATTGGAGAAGAAATCCACGTCGACATTGCTCCCGGCAAGACCCTCTTCATCAAGCTCCTCTCCATTGGCGAACCTGATGACGAAGGACGTCGCACTGTCTTCTACGAACTCAACGGAATGCCTCGCGAAACAACAGTCGTAGATAAGGCGCTCGGGAAAGAAGTCGCAGCCAACCTCAAAGCAGATATCAGCAACGAGAACCACATCGCAGCTCCCCTACCCGGAATGATAAGTGAGGTCGCAGTGAAACCGGGAGACACCGTTGCAGAAGGAGACAAACTCGTCGTGCTCGAGGCCATGAAAATGCTGACTACAGTAAGCGCTTCCAAAGCAGGAACAGTTAAAGAAGTGCACCTTACGAAAGGCAAGCAAGCGGACAACGGAGATCTATTAGTCGTTCTGGAATAAGAGAGGACCTATAGCCCTCTCGCGCGGATTAGCACGAGAGCTGCTGACGTCATTTTCACTAATTACTGAAAAAACGATTGCACACTCCCCGACTTTGTGAAAAGTTTCACAAGCAATCCGGAACTTTCAAGATGAACCGAAAATTAAAAACACCTAGTCGAGCCCATTTGATGGCTCCCTTTGAATTGGTAAAACCCCATTTGAAGCAGGTGGAGTCCCTCTTGAAAGAACAGGTTAATGATTTTGACCCGGGAGTAGAACCCTACATCGACTATGTTTGTAATACTTCAGGGAAACGTCTTCGTCCCGCGCTAGCCGTTCTCACTGGTGGTGCTTTGGGGCCCGTGAGTGATGACCACGTTCAGTTAGGGAGCATTCTTGAGCTGATTCACGTCGCTAGCCTCGTGCACGACGACATCATCGACGGGGCTGACATTCGTCGCAAGGTTGCAACCCCTAATGCCAAGTGGGGTGAAGGTCTCGCCGTTCTCCTCGGAGACGCCCTCTTCTCACATGCGCTGATGCTGAGCACCAACTTCGACGACCTCCATCTCAGTCGCGAGATTGCCAAAGCAGCACGAGAAGTCTGCCAAGGGGAAATCTTGCAGACCCAGCGACGCTTTGATCTGACTATGACTCGGAAGGAGTATTTCCGCTTGTTAGAGATGAAAACTGGCGCGCTCTTTGCCGCAGCCACGGGTCTCTCTGCCTACCTCAGTGGTGCTGATGAAGAAACCCAGGAAGATCTCTATCAGTTCGGGCTCAAGCTGGGGACCGCTTATCAGCTCTATGACGATTGCCTCGACCTCGTTGGCGACGAAGAGGAGTTTGGTAAAACACTGCGCACTGATTTAGAAAAAGGAAAACTCACCCTCCCTATCCTGCGCCTGCTCGAAAAAGCAAACCCTGCGCAGCGAGAAAAACTGCAAGCACGGATCATCAATCAAGAGCCTCTCGACCTCTCTATCTTAAGCGGCATTGCCGACTACGAGGGCGCGATTGACTACTCGATCGAGACTGCCATCAAGCTCGTTGACGACGCCAAAGATCCTTTGCACTTCCTGCCTGACAATGCCCATCGCGCAGCACTCTTCACCCTGGCGGATTACTTGCTCAGCTTACTCAACAAGCTCCGCTCATAAATCGCCTTGTTCTCCATAAGTCATGAAACTCCAGACACTGATTTGCATCTCCGCTTTTTCAGGGTGTTGCTGGGGACTGATTGCCGTCTCGGAGATATTTCTTAATGATGCCACTGGAGTAAATTCACAGATGCCAGCATGGGCCGCTATGCTAGCGGGGGCTATCACCGGCACTACCGTAGGTATTCTATCGAGACCTGCGTATCGGATCGCTAAGCCCACCCATCTTTTGTGGATCGCTCCTCTCTCCATGTATTTTAGCATCGGATGCTTCATCACCCTTGCACTGTCATTTAGCAACAGGTTCCAGCTCGATAGTATTATTGAGACGGCGCTAGCATCGTGGTGGGCGCTGACGTTTGTGGTGACCTTGTGGCCTTTTTTGATCTTCGCGTATTTGAATCATCGATGGCTTTGGCAGCTAGCTCATAGAGAAGAACAAGACGAAGCGGGTAATCCGTTAGTCATCCCGTAGTTTCGTTTTCTCATCCCCAGAGCGACAGCCCCTTCGTCGAGCTAATGTCGCTAGTAGCGGACGCTAGTCCTTGAGCCGTCTGTAACGATCCACACGATCCTTCCATCAGAAACTAGGAACAACTGATTGCCCGGTTCGTCTAGTAAGGAAACTTAGTTAGCTCACCTAGACTACTCGTCTCCCTCAATTCTCTCTTCGACGAGATCAGTTTTTTAAAGTCTGGTCTCAAAAAGAACGAAAGCATGGGGATAGCTCACCTCTCTGGTTCATAAAATTTTTGGACCTGAGTCATAAATGCTTGATTGCACGATTTACTCTTTTGTCGCGATCAATCTTGCCAAGACTGGTCTCAAAGCTTCTCCAAACAACGATGCGATGCGTTCAATGCGGTTCTCTCAAAGACAAAGTCCTCGACTCTCGAATGTCGAAGGATGGGACGTCTATTCGACGCCGTCGTATCTGCGAACAATGCGAGTATCGCTACACAACCTACGAAACAATCGAACGCACCGAACTAAAGGTGGTGAAGAAGGACAAGACTCGACAGCCTCTCAATCGCGAAAAGCTCACCCGTGGTCTTACCAAAGCCTGCGAAAAACGGCCTGTCTCGATGGACCGAATCGATCGAGCTGTGGAGGAAATCCTGACCGAATTGCATCACGACAACACTTCCGAGATCCCTTCCGCTGCCATTGGAGCCAAGGTAATGGACAAGCTGCACCAGATCGATCCAGTGGCCTATGTGCGCTATGTCTCGGTTTATCGCGAATTCGACGACGTGGGCGAATTCATCGCCGAAATCCAGAATCTTTCCAAGCGTGTGATGCGCGACCCGATGCAGCGCGAGCTTTTACCAACGCAATCAAAACCCAAATCCAAAACCCCAACGCAACCAAGCGTGAGCTAGTATGATTTGTCTCGTTGGTAATCGCCCAGTTCTCCAAGTTGGCAGTCATCAGATTGTCGGCTACGGAGTGGACTGGATCGAGACTGCGCTCAATCGAGCTTCCATCGCTGCGGATCGAGACGACTTCCCTTTCATCGATGATATCCGCGACGGTATCATCCACTATCTGGAAAATAAGTGTCCGCTGCGGCTCTTACCAATCGAGGACCTTTATGCGCGGATGAGTCGCATGCTGGATCGGATTGGTTGTGCCGCTATCGCCGACCAGCTTAAAATCCTAACCCCGCCCGTAACACTATCGCTTGCTCGTACTGCTCGCGAGATGCCCACGGGCTTCGAACTCGCCTTCTTCCAAAGACTCCGAGCTGAGGTGGATGCTCTTCATCAATTAGGGACAGAAGAACTTCATTTTACCGAGATTCGGGAAGCGACTCTCATTCTAGTTGGGACCAAACGCTGGAATACAGACTGCGACAATTTCCAACGAGATATTCTCGCCTTTTTGGAAAAAACAGCTGAACGGAACTCCACTCCAAACAGCCAACTTCTCCTTACACTAGATGCGGCCTGAGGATTTTTCCCCAGACCGCATCTAACTAAAAAGATAATGGTGAAATTTTGCCTTACTTAATTTTTTTCTTAAGCTCTTCGTATTCCTTCTCCATGCGTGTCAATTCGTCACGCTTGGCCTCAATCGAAGAATGAAGATCAGCTAAGCGCTGGAAAACTTCTACTGCGCTTGCATTTTTTGGAAGCGGTAAAGTTGGGCCCAGTTCTTTTTGGTTTCGTAACCAACCGTTTACGGTGATTGGAGAGATCCCAAATTCACGTACGGCTGCAGTCACGCCACCACGTCCTTTATCTTGGTTTACTTGATTTACGAAGCGCAAGATCTTGGACTTCTCTTCATCAGTATAACGTTTTGCTGTTTTTTTTCTCAGTTCGTCGGTCATGTTCATAAAAATTATTGGCAGTCATTTTACAAAATTCAAGAATGATTTAAGTTCTTTTTACTATTCATTATTCTGATTGAAAACTCTTCATAGCAGGACTGGCTATCTCCCTAACTAAAAGCAAACAGACACATTTGAGCACTGCAATCAGTCCTTTATTCCCCCAACTTTTGAATGATGTATGACAAAACTATCTTCGCAAAAATAGTGGATCGGGAGATCCCCGCTGAGATCGTTTATGAAGATGAACTAGCACTTTGTTTTCGTGACGCGCAACCACAAGCACCGATTCATTTACTGCTTATTCCCAAGAAGCCTATCCCCCGCATTGCAGAGGCGGTAGCAGAAGACTCTTCCGTTCTAGGACACCTCCTGACGCGTATCCCTCTCATTGCTCAAGAACTAGGAATCATCGAGTCGGGTTTCCGGGTCGTCATCAACAACGGTCCTGACGGTGGCGAAACGGTTCCTCATCTGCACATTCACCTTTTGGCAGGCCGTCCTTTGCAATGGCCTCCGGGTTAGTCAGACGGTCATTGGCTTCGGGGTAAGGAGACCTAATTTCACGGTAAAAATCTTGCCTGCGAAGGCGGAATCTGGAACCTCACTGCTCCGACTGATGAACACTTCCCTCTCCTGGCTCAACGACCATCTCGACCTCTCTGGCCTTTCTACTGCCGAGCTGTCCGATCTCCTCACCTTTTCAGGCATTGAAGTAGAGGGAATCATCAGCCGAGGAATCCCCTCTGAGCTCATCGTCGTCGCGCAGATTAAGGAAGCTACCCCTCATCCTGATGCGGATAAACTGAAAGTCTGCATGGTAGATGCCGGAGAAGCAAATCTCCGCCAAATCGTCTGCGGAGCTAAGAACTATTCTGTCGGCGACAAGGTGCCTTGCGCTCTCCCTGGTGCTGACCTCGGAGAAGGCTTTGTGATTAAGGAGGGAAAACTTCGTGGCGTTCCATCTCTCGGGATGCTGTGTGGTGCGTCTGAAATCGGGATGACTGATGAAGAGGACGGGCTCATGATTCTTGATTCTCAAGCTATAGTCGGCACGCAGCTGAAGGAGCTTTTTTCGTCAGACACCATTTTCGAACTAGAGGTCACCCCCAATCGTCCAGATTCTCTCAGTCATCGGGGTGTCGCACGTGAACTGGCCGTTCTTTCCAAGCGCAGCTTAAAAGCCCTCGAATCGACTCCACCTCAAATCCAAAATAGCTCAGTCGTTCTTTCCTCTGAAACCTGTCCTTACTACACTACTACTCGCATCACAGGCGTGGAAGTGAAGGAGTCTCCCGCTTGGCTCAAAGGAAAGTTAGAAGCGATCGGGCTCCGGCCGATTAACAATGTGGTCGACATCACGAACTACGTTCTACACGACTTGGGACAACCGCTGCACGCCTTTGATGCCGCGAAAGTCAGCGGCTCGTTGCAAGTTCGCAATGCCAATGAGGGAGAAACGTTCCAGGCACTCGATGAAAATTCTTATTCGCTCACTTCCGTTGATTGCGTGATTTCCGATGACAGCGGCAGTGCACTGGCCTTGGCCGGAGTCATGGGTGGATTGGACTCTGGCGTGACCGAGGAAACCACTGAACTGATCCTCGAATCAGCTTGGTTCACCCCCTCTGAAATTCGACACACCTCGCGTCGCCTCATCCTCACCTCCGACTCTTCTTACCGTTTCGAACGTCAAGCAGACCCAACGCAAGTCATCCCTGCCGCGGCTCGTGCTATCGAGCTCATTCTCGAACTCGCGGGAGGCTCTGTTGAAGCCACCACCGTAGCAGGTAAACTCCCCGCAGAGTTTCCAGCTATTTCCTTCTCGGAAGAACAGCTCGCCCAGGTGAGTGCCAACAGCATTACCCCCGAAGAAGCACACGACTGTCTCACCCGACTCGGTCTAACAGATGATGGCAATAGCCACTGGAAAATCCCTGCAAACCGACCTGACCTCACTCGCCCCATCGACCTCATCGAAGAAGTCGTGCGCGTGATTGGCTTTGACCGAATTCCCACTTCAACGCTGGCCTATACCGTGCCCAGCTCGACAAGTGATCGCTTCTACGATGCGGAGCTCGAACTCAAAAAGAAGATCGCAGCCCTCGGCTTCTACGAATGCCAGACTATCAAGCTCATTGCGGAAAACCAAATCGCAGACCTCCTGCCGCTGAAGCCCTTGCAAGATGCAGACTTCATCCGCGTCACCCTGCCCCTCTCGGAAGATCACTCCCTGATGCGCCCATCACTTGCACCAGGACTGATTGCTTCCGCCGCTAACAACGCACGCCAAGGAGCGAAGTCGATTCGCCTCTTCGAATCGGGGCGATGCTTCCGTCACCTTGGAGGAGGAAAAAAGAAAGATAACGAGTTCCCTGTGCTCGCTCTCTTACAAACAGGACCTCAATCACCACCGTCATGGGCCAACCCAGCCCCCGCACAGAGTGACCTCTACGATTTGAAAGCGGTCTTACAATCTCTCGCGCCCAACCTCCCTCTCACCTTCAAGCCCAAGGATCTCAAAAACGATTACTTGCTCACAGCTACTATCCATCTAGGAGATGCCAATATTGGAGTCGTAGGACGTCTCGCGCCCAAGCGTTGCCGCGAACTCGATCTTCCTCTCGAAACCCATCTTGCAGAACTCGATTTGGCCAAAGTGATGAAAATTGTCCAAGAAGATTCAGCAGTTGCTGACCTCCCTCAGTTCCCGGGCTCTAGTCGAGACGTGGCCATGGAAGCACCTCTCGAACTTCCTGCCGCAGAACTGGAGGACGCTCTTGCTAAGTTCAAGGACCCACTCCTTGTCGCGAGTCGCTGTGTCAGCCTCTTCAGCGATCCTTCTGGCGAGAAAATTGCCGCAGACAAGAAATCGGTGGCTTACTCACTCCACTACCGCTCTACTAAGAAGACGCTCAAGACTAAGGAAGTAGATGCTGCTCACCAAGCCCTCCTCGAACACCTTCAAAAAAACCTTCCCGTTACTTTTCGTTAGAGCCTGACAAAACAAAGGATTCGAATAGGTGGCCAAACTAGATAAACATCGCCACTCGCTTACAAAGCCGTCACGAATTAAACCAACACATGACTTTGCAACGGTTTTTCTTAACCCCAAAGTCTTCTCCCAATTGGCATAGAGAGGCATGAACGAAAGCTTGCTCAGTCTATAGGAACACTAGGTGCTTCCCACCAGCGATCCTATAAAGCGAAGATTCTCTAACTTTAAAAATAACTTGCAAGTCCTTGAAATAAAAAACACTAGGACGAATTCAAGAAATTTAAGATACGTTCTTATTTTAAAGGGTATTTCCGGCAATCTGCTTTCGAAAAAATGATCCTAAATTTTCTCAAACTGAGACGATTTAGAAAATTCTTGCACGAATTCACCAGGTTTCAAACCAGTAAAGAGTTGAGGAAGTAAGGCCGCATTATCTCGGAATGAGGTTAGCAAAGGCCTCTCTATGTTATTTCTGACAGACTATTGCACAATTTCCGTAAAACTATGCACCCCCTCAAACTTTGCGATCTCATTACCCATGTTGATACGTTTATCCTTTATCGCCTTACTTGGGCTCGCTTCTTCGCTTGCTGCTAACAGTAAAGAGGTTTCTTTTAATTTTGAGATCCGACCGATTTTATCCAAGAATTGCATCGGGTGCCATGGACCTGATCCCGGAGACCGTAAGGCCGATTTGCGGTTAGATACTTTCGAGGGTGCAACTTCGACTGAATTCGGCGATGCCAGTATTGTTCCTGGCGATCCTGATGCCAGCCTCATGATTCAGCGAATCGAGTCCAATGATCCTGATGAAGTGATGCCTCCACCAGAGCATGGGCACTCATTGAACAAAGAAGAGCTCGCCTTGCTAAAGCAGTGGATTCGAGAGGGAGGGCATTATGAGACTCACTGGGCTTTCGTTCCCCCTACCCGTCCAGCAGCACCCGAAGTCACGACAACAGATTGGGGTAAAAACGAGATTGATTCCTTCATCCTCGCAGCACTGGAGCAAAATAACCTCCGGCCCTCAGCCCCAGCGAAAGCCTCAGAGCTGCTACGACGGCTTTCCCTCGATCTAACAGGTCTCCCTCCTTCTTGGGAAGAAAGCAAAGACTTCCAGAAAAGTTACCATGAAAACTCAGCTCAAGCAGTGAGTGAGGCCGTAGATCGCCTCCTTGCTTCCCCTGCCTATGGCGAGCATTGGGCCTCGATGTGGATGGATCTCGCTCGCTATGCAGATACCGTTGGCTACTCCGGTGACGAGCATCGCGACATCTGGCCATGGCGTGATTGGGTGATCAAAGCCTTCAACGACAACATGCCCTATGATCAATTCATCACTGAACAAGTGGCTGGTGATCTCCTCCCGGAAGCGGACGAATATCAGCGGCTAGCTACTGCTTTTCATCGTCTCACCCTTAACAATAACGAAGGAGGAACGAATGATGAAGAATTTCGTACTATCGCAGTCAAGGATCGGCTTAGCACCACAGTCAATGCTACGATGGGCTTAACCATCCGCTGTGCAGAATGCCATACTCATAAATACGATCCTATTACTATTCAGGAGTATTATGAGTTCTATGCCTTCTTCAATCAGAGTGCCGATCGAGATCACCGAGATGATCGCCCTCGGATGGCAGTGACTCCGCCGGGAACAGAAAAGGAACGAAAGGTTCTGAAAAATCGAATCACCCAAATTAAGCAGGCAGCAGAACAGACGTCTCCATGGACCGCACTCTCCCTTGATCAGTCTACCGCAACGAATGGAGTCACTTTTAGCCCTAAACCAGATCGTTCTATTTTAGCAGGAGGAAGTAATCCTCCTAACGCGACTTACACCCTCCGTGCACCAGCTCCTGCAGAAACGACGACAGCTTTGCAGTTAGAACTCATTCCCGATCTTCGCCACAATGACATGATTGGCCGCTCACCAAGCGGGAGTGTCTTTCTAAACCATATCCAACTCTTCGTGGTCACTCCTGACGGCCAGAGAGAACGCCGCTACTTTTCACATGCTACTGCTGATTACTCACAGCCCAATTACTCAATCACTAACATCATTGGTGAAGAGGCCCATCGTAATGGCTGGGCAATGAATCATCCTAAACAAGGGTTCAAAGCACGCCGCATTGCAGTCTTCGACCTAGATAAACCAATCGACGCACCTAGAGGCTCAACTCTCGAAGTCGAACTCCACTTCCAGAGTAGCTTGCCCCGAGTCACTGCTGGCCGGATACGCCTCTCCGTAACTAGCGCACCGCAAGCCGCCTCACGTTTTGAGAAAAGAACACTGCACCCGCTCGGACGTGAACTCGTCGAAATGCAAGACACCTTGAATGCTACGATACGTGTTCCGGTCACTGTCGAGTTACCTCAAAAACGGCAACGAGAAACCCACATCATGACGCGAGGATCTTTTCTCCAACTAGGAAAAAAAGTAGCAGCCAGTCTGCCAGCAGCCTTCGGTGAATTACCAAACGACGCTCCTAAGAACCGCCTCGGAGTCGCGCAGTGGATCACGGCAGACACAAACCCTCTAACTGCTCGGGTAGCGGCGAATCGCTACTGGGCCCGTCTCTTTGGCATCGGTATTGTCGAAACCGAGGAAGACTTCGGCACACAAGGGACTCTTCCCTCTCATCCCGAGTTACTGGATTGGCTTGCGGTTGAATTGCAAGAAGGAGGCTGGGACATCAAAAAATTTCTCAAAACTCTCGTCACTTCCGCCGCTTACCAACAATCTTCACAAGCGAGTCCTGAGCGACTGGAACGCGACCCTCGGAATACTCTCCTTTCACGAGGACCTCGTTACCGACTCTCTGCCGAAGTGGTGAGAGACCAAGCCCTTGCCGTTTCAGGGCTTCTCAATCAAGAACTCTACGGCCCACCTGTCTATCCTCCGAGTCCGATTAAGAAATTTGCCAACGCCTTCACGGGATACACTCACTGGGTTGAAAGCCAAGGAACAGATCGCTACCGACGTGCACTTTATACTTACTTAAAACGGAGTAACCCACACCCACTCTTTGAGACCTTTGACATGGCTTCGCGAGATGTTTGCGTGATGCGCCGCTTCCGCACCAATACTCCCTTGCAATCGTTCATGACTCTCAATGATGTCGTCTTCGTCGAAGCTTCGCAGGCACTGGCACGTAAGATGAAATCTCATTCGGACACTGTCGAAGAACAAATTCGACATGGCTTAAGACTTGTTTTGTTAGACGAACCAATTTCTGATCAAGTCACCATTCTGAGCGAACTTTATGAAAAGTCGTTACACGAATACGAGAACGATCTTACGAGTGCACTTGAACTTGCAGGAACGATTCCCACCCCTGCTACTGACGAAAATGCGGCCCAACTCGCCTCTCTCACCGTCGTGGCTAATATCCTCCTGAACCTAGACGCTTTCCTCTGCAAATAAGATGAATCGACTTGATCCTCACAACGAACTGCAGCTGGCCCGAGCCAGTGCTCTTACCCGTCGCCACTTCCTCCAGCGTTGTAACGCTGGCTTAGGTGCGGTTGCGCTCAACTCGCTCCTCGGTCAATCTGCCTCAGCAGCGGAAAAGCCTGGCGCACAACCGGACTACCTCCGCCACTATGCACCCAAGGCCAAGCAGGTTATCTACCTCCACATGGCCGGTTCTCCGCCGCAACACGATCTCTGGGACTACAAGCCAGAACTCGTCAAAAATCACCTCCAAGATTGTCCGCAAGAATTCATCGAAGGGAAAACCTTCGCCTTCATCAAAGGTCATCCCAAGCTTTTGGGACCGGTTTACGACTTCAAGCAACACGGACAATCAGGAGCATGGGTCAGCGAGATGATGCCACACCTCGCCCAACACACCGACGAGATGTGCTTTGTGAAGTCAATGCACACCGACCAGTTCAATCATGCTCCAGCCCAACTCCTTCTTCACACCGGTAGTTCCCAATTCGGGGGTGCTTCTATGGGAGCTTGGGTGACCTACGGCTTGGGCAGTATGAACAATAATTTACCAGGCTACATGGTCATGGTCTCGGGTGGCAAAAATCCTTCCGGGGGCAAATCGCTCTGGGGAAGCAGTTTCCTCCCCTCAGTTTATCAGGGAGTCCAGTGTCGCGCGAAGGGAGACCCCATTCTCTACGTCTCGAACCCGGAAGGAATGTCACGCAACATCCGCCGCCAAAGTCTCGACAGCCTTAGCCAACTCAATCGACTCGAACTGGAGAGCTACCAGGATCCCGAGACCCTTACCCGCATTGAGCAATATGAACTCGCCTACCGGATGCAAGTAGCCGTTCCAGGAGTGATGGATATCAAAAATGAGTCCACCCGCACCTTAGAGCAATATGGGGCCAAACCCGGAGAAGCCTCTTTTGCAAATAATTGCCTTCTCGCTCGCCGTCTTGTTGAGCAGGGAGTTCGCTTTGTGCAGCTCTTTGATTGGGGATGGGACATCCATGGCACCACCAAACTGGACGACATGGAAAATCAGTTCCCGAAGAAATGCCGCGAAACCGATCAAGCAATCTCGGCCCTTCTCACTGATCTCAGAGAACGCGGACTGTTAGAGGATACGCTCGTAGTTTGGGGAGGAGAATTCGGACGCACCCCGATGCATGAAGCACGCGGAGGGTCCAAGTTCCTCGGGCGCGACCATCACCCTGACTGTTTCACCACTTGGATGGCTGGCGGTGGGGTCAAACCAGGCATTACTTATGGTGCCACGGATGAATTGGGCTACTCGGTGGTCAAAGACCCCGTGCACGTGCATGACTTCCAAGCAACTATTCAGCACCTCCTCGGAATCGATCCTCACAAGCACAACTTCCCCTACCAAGGGCTCAATCAACGGCTCATCGGTCCCACCGCCTCCCCAAAGATCATTAAGGACCTGATTGCCTAAAGGCGAGATTACAGTCGATCCATAAGAGCACTGAGAAGATCCTCTTCTAACACCTCTGCCCCGTGCATTACTTCTCCGATGAGCTGACCAGACATACGCTGTTCAATCACACCGCGATTGGTCACTCCAGCGACGTCCTGCTCTTCGATCACTTGATTCAGCACAGTAGCCTTGAGCTTACACCCTTTTCCACGGATGGCCTGCTCTGTTAGAAACGTGTGATTGAGCGCTCCGAGACGATTGCCAACGACCATCACCACGGGCCAAGCAAGCCGGTGAGCAAAATCCGAAAAATTATCCTTTGCGGTCAAGGGCACTTCCCAGCCTCCCACCCCTTCGCAGATAACAACCCGATGGCGCTCTGTTAGAATACGACCCCGATTAACGAGATCATCTAAATCGAGATGACCTCCCTCTAGCTCAGAAGCAGGAAAAGGCGCAATGGGAGTCCGAAACCACACTGGATTCACCTCGTCGATACTGAGGCAGCCTTCGTTAGCATTTTCTAAAGCATAGGCGTCTTCTCGTTCGCCACAGCAGAGAGGCTTCCACCCTACGGCGTCGATTCCTTTTGCCCGTAGAGCCTTGACTAACAGCCATGAAAACCACGTCTTGCCACATCCGGTATCCGTCCCGGTCACCACGAATCCACCTTTCATTTTTCCTTCGAAGTTAAATTCATTAATGAACAGTGGGAGTCTCTTTCTTTGGCTCCACCGTTTCTCCTGCTCCTTGCAAATCAGGATTGATTGCAGGGCCTAGAATAGCGGGTTCCTCAATCGGCTTACCAGCAAAGCGCTGATTGTTGAGTAGATCCTGAATCAGGAACCACACAATCATTGCCAGGAATAGTGACGCAACCTTAGCCGTCAGATTCCGAACTCGAATTACCCTCTTTTTGCTCATCGTTTAAGAAAATTGCTTCTAAGCGCTCTCGGAATTCGGCCTCCGTCTTAAAGCGCTCTAACTGACCATCCACCGCAATCGAAATCGTTCCTGTTTCCTCGCTCACCACTACTGCAACGGCATCAGTTTCTTCGGTCAGTCCGATTGCCGCTCGATGTCGCAAGCCTAGAGAACGATCGCTCATCTCGCGCTGACTCACTGGAAAAACACAACCCGCAGCAACAATACGTTCCTCATCCAGAACCACACCACCATCATGAAGAGCAGACTTGGGAAAAAAGAGACTCATCGCCAACTCAACAGACAACTCACCCCCGATCTCCACTCCGGTATGTTGAATCTCTTTGAGCGAAATCGAGCGTTCGAGTGCAAAAAGAGCTCCGTAGCGCTTCTTGGATAACTGTACGACTGAGTCTTCGAGTAGAGTCAGAAATTTCCGCTGACCGGAGTTAAAAGAAAAGAAACGGGTGCTCCCGATCCGAGCCAAGGCGCTGCGGATCTCGGGCTGAAAAATAATGAGCATCGCAAAGGCGAGCACGAAGACCGCTTGGCGTAAAATCCAGCCCAAGACCGGGAGTTCCAAAAAGGTCGAGATGAGAATAAATCCGATCAGCACCGTCGCCAACCCCACCAAAATACGAGCACCCCGCGTGGCCTTAAAAGCACGATAGAGCTGATAGATCACGAGCCAGAGGACAAGAATCTCAATCCCGTTCCGCCAATGATTCTGAAAAGCTTCCCAATACACCTGCCCGAACGGTAGCACTGCCGTCCCATTGCCAAAAGAGCTATTCGAGAAATAGACTGTCAGGGAGAGTCATGCCGAAGGTCTTCCCTATCCCAACACAGAAAAGGCGACCTGAAGGCCGCCTTTTCGTAAAAATGTAGATATGAGAAAGAGTCTTACTCCTCGCCTTTCTCTTCAGTAGCGGGAGCTTCTGCGGCCTTAGCCTCTTCAGCAGCGGCAGGCGCTTCTTCTGCAGGTTTAGCAACTTTCTTAGCAGCTACTTTTTTCACCGCTTTCTTGGCTGCTTTTTTAGCTGCCTTCTTGGCCGGCTTGTCCGCTTTCTTGGAGAGAACCTCGTTTGTCTTGGCGAGTTCTTTCTTCCGCTTGAGATAATCTTTTCTCCGGCGACGCTTGATAACTTTTCTATGCTGCTGGCCCATATTGGTTCTTGAGTGGCAAGCGGTCTAAGGCGGGAGCTTGATACGCGCAAGAGAAATCGAACCCCACCGTGTGCAAAAAACTCTCGTTTAAGCTCGAAAACCAGCCGAGTCTTGATTTTAAACCCCAAAAACCGGACTCTCCTATTGTGTCAACCAAGCCTAATCTCCGCTCTCTCACGGCAACCGAACTCACCGACTCCCTTGCCGCGCTCGGTCAATCGAGCTATCGAGCGACCCAGCTCCTTGATTGGTTATGGAAGAAGCGCGTGAACAGCATCGACGATATGTCCAATCTCTCGGCTGAGCTTCGCGAGATTCTCAAAGATAAGTATGAACTAACCGTCCCTACTGTCGTTCGCACACAGGGCTCGCAAGACACAACCCGGAAGTTTCTGCTCAAACTCCATGACGGTCGCTTCGTCGAGTGCGTGCTCATTCCCGCCTCGGTCGGTTTTTATGGCAACAAGTCTGACCGCCTCACGCTCTGTGTGTCCTCACAAGTCGGTTGCGCCTTTGACTGCAAGTTCTGTGCCTCGGGTCTTCTCGGTTTTACGCGCAATCTCAGTGCAGACGAAATTGTCTCGCAGATTCTCTTGGCAGAAGAAATCGCGAAGGACAAAGTCAACAACATCGTCTTTATGGGGATGGGCGAACCTCTCGCCAACCTCCCGAATTTGCTCAAAGCGGTGGAATTGATGACCTCTCATCAAGGACTTAATATTGGGGCACGGCACCTCACCATCTCCACCTCGGGAGTGGTGCCTCAGATTAAAAAATTAGCGGACCATCCGAAGCAGATTCGCCTCGCGATCTCTCTCCATGGAGCGACTGATGAAGTGCGTTCCCAGATCATGCCAGTCAATGATCGCTGGAAAATTGAAGAACTCTTCCAAGCGCTGAAGTACTGGACTTCCAAAAAGAAGCAGCGTCTCACGCTCGAATACATCCTCATCAAGGGAGTCAACGATGACCTCGAACAGGCCCGCATCTTAGCCAAACGAGCCAAGAGCGTAGGTGCCTTCGTCAACCTCATCCCCTACAACACCGTAGAAGGTCTCCAATGGGAGCGCCCCTCCGAAGACCACTGCCGCGCCTTCCGTAATGTCCTATCTAAGCACGATGTCCCCGCTACCCTCCGGTTAGAAAAAGGACACGACATCGATGCCGCTTGTGGACAGCTCCGGCTCAGAGAGGAGCTATCGACAGAGTAAGTCTAAGGAATCACCGATGATTCCAATACAGGTTCAATCTGTATATCCTCAACGCCTAATAAAGCCTTCATGTTCTGTTGCATGAGGGAATCCATCTGCTTAAGCATCCCGCTCTCTTTGACATCGCGGATGGCTTGGAGACGCAGTTGATTGACTAATTGATCACGGTCTTTCTTGTTCACCTTGTTCCAGATTCCACTCTTATCTTCCACTGTTTTGACCGATTCCATCTCGGCAGAAAGCACCTTTGGCTCTCCTAAGCCCTGGATGATGGCTTGTCCTTGCTCGTTGTAGCCGACGGTGAGACCGCTTGTGATATCGTAGCCGATCTTGACCTTGAACCGACCTTCCATACGCAGGTTCTTGGTGCTGGTGAGCGGGCCAATGACAACTTGTTCGCTACGGATCTCCTTGTTGACCTTGAGATCAAATTCCATGAGAGCCAGCTCACCGACGTCACTGACCTTGAGAAGCGAAGAGGAGTCCAAGCGCGTAATTTGACCTCGATTTCCCATCAGTCCGCCCAAAAATCGTTCCACCTTACTGATGGTATTCTCGGCAAGCGACTGCGCAGGCCTCACCATCACAAACCACCACACTCCTCCCGCGACCGCTACTAAGAGAGCTAATCCGGCTAACAAAGGAAAAGGATTGCGTCCTCGACGAGGAGCCTGCGGGGATTCTTCCGAACTCATGTTTCATCAGTGTAGCGAATCCAGTTCGTAAATGCGTGACTAAAACGTGTGCGTTCTTTTTTCATCTCTCTGCACGGATTCATCCACTAACGAACTGATAGATAGTAAACCTCTCGACTTTGTGGGCATCATTCACGCTTGCATCGGGCACCCTCCACACGCAATCCTGCGGAACCAAATATCCGAGTGAAAGCACACACCATTTACCAAGAAATCGATCCCGCCCTCATTGAAGACATGTTCAACTGGATGCGTCGTGATGAACGTAATCTCTACAAGACAACACTCTCATCACTAGGTCAGGCTCGTAAGCTACGCTTGGTGTTTTTGCAGAAGAAGTCGATTCCCGATCAAATCATCTTCATGCACAAGGTGCTCAAACTCAAGAATCAGGATCTCGTAGGAGAACACTTGCTCCAGGTCTGGTTTATGAAGGGACAACAGGACTTATTACGCACCTTCTGTGACCGGATGGAGATCGAACACGATGGTAACGGTCAGGTAGTAGGCGAGCTGCCTGAGACTCTCGACGACACAAAACTCGCGCAGACGATTGACCGTCTTTTGGAAATGTTTGATTCCAAACTAGTGACTCTTTACTTCCGAGTCTTCAACCTCCAGACCCCTACTGGTTGGGAAAATCTGAGTAAAATCTTGGACGAAGACGATAGGCTCAAACTGGTCTAACAGCTCTTCCAATACCGTATTTCTTGAGATTCATCCTGCGGTCTTTCGGACCTTGAATTCTCTCCTGATAAGGTCACAGCACTGTGCTTTGGGCTCCGCTGGCATCCAATCACTCCTATGAAGCTACTGCACGAATCTAGACTCTCAGCCGAAACCTCATAACCGTTACTGAACGAACATATTGAATAGCGGCAATTACTTTTTAGAAAAGGTTCTAAACAACCACCGAGGGTTCACGCTCAATAATGTGCGAGGGAAATAACTCTTCCAAGGCTTCTACCAGTCCTATACTGGCTGGCGACTTGCCTACCACTCCCCCGCATTCGCGCACTCGTTTTTTCACCTCTGGCACGGCATTTCCGGGGCAGATTGGACGTGTTGTTAGATCCGATTGCAGCATCGAGAAGTCATTATAATTATCGCCTGCCGCAATAATCTGATCCGGCCCAATGCCCATCCTTTGAGCAACTTCACGGAGAGCGGGACCTTTACCATAAGCACGATGGCTAAAGCGGAGGTAAACCGAATTTCGCTCATAGCTTAGATCCTCGCACTTGGCACAGTGTTGGGCGACCTCTGCTAACAACCCCTCCATATCCTCTTCTGAAGGTAATACAACACCCGCAAGATCACCTTCGACTTCCACCCACTCTCCTCCTGCAACATCTTCCACATACTTGCGTACTTTCTGTAGCTCTTTACGCGATTTTTTGAAGAGTTTCTTATGAGCCTTATCACACGGCTTGTTCCAACCTTGATCAGGAATGAAGCGTCCAAACTGATTCGGAAAATAAATTTCGCGTTCACGCGCCACGACAAAATCGGGGAGAAAAGGAATCGCCCCCGAAAAACCTTCAATGAGATGCATCATGGATCGTCCAGTGCAAATTCCCCAAATCATGTCTCGTTTCTCCCGCAAGGACGAAATCCATTCTAACATCTTTAGATCAACTGGAGGCTGATGAGTCGGCCAATGAAGAGTGCCGTCAAAATCAAAGGCAAGAATTCCGTTTGGTTTGTCTAGCGGAGGCAAAGTGTGCATATCGAAAACCATCGCTTATGCAGCACTCCCCGCCAACTTGAAAGCTCTCCAGTGACTCTAATTCTAATTTTGCTCCACTAGGACACGACCAAAACGAGCATTTGCGGTAGCGGTCGAGAAATTATCTTGAACAACCACTCGTTCCCAATCGCTATTAATAGAACTTACCGAAATCTCTCTTCCTAGTTCACTCCAATCACCCGCTCTCAAAGTTGAAGAAAATTGAACTCGGTAAGTGAGAGTCGGGTCATTTTTATTTCGGATGAAAGAGACCCTAAGGCGCTTGTTAACTCCATTAGAAAGGAAGATATTGGGTAACCCACTCTGTCTCTGGCCCGGACTAATGCGCGCCGGAGGAGCATATACATCTTCAATATTAAATGCATATTTCAATAGATTTGGAATCCCATCATTATTCGGAGTCGCTAACGCACGTCTGTCCCGACCAGTAAGACCATTACGTGCCACCCAGTCTGGATATGATGGAGCAGCAGGAACAGATCCAGCTAAGGTCTCGATAATAAGTTGAGGCTGATTCTCTGTCGATGCTTCGCGAGAATGATAGCGGATCAACTCTTGCCCTTCTGACTCGACTGCGAAGGACACAATGCCGTCATTGCCTAGTTCAGTCTGAACAAAATCAGTCACATCAACTTCGAACCAACCATCAATATCCGGAACAGGACTAGAATTAAGAAAACTACCTAAATCAGGGCGATTATTCCAAGTAATTGCAGTCTCACCCCAACTATCATCACTAACTGCATAAACTGAGTGAATATCGCCCAACAGGTTCGAGCGTTCTGCTCGCAAACGTAAGGTGGCACTAACAACGTCTGATCCAGAGAACCGGGGAACATCAAATCTAAGATATGATCTACGCTCAAAGTCCTCGTTTCGATCATCCATCTTAGTGGTCAACACACTGTCTGCGCCATAATTGATATCCCCAAATCGCCCTCCACGGACAAAACTATCTGCAACTGGTACTAGAGGAGGAATCGGTGTTGCCATCTGAATTTTCTTCCGATCATCGAAGAGAAAGAATCCTCCCTGATTACTCTCACTCGTGGCAACGATACGCAAAACATTCTCACCAAACTCCAAATCAGCGTCTACAAACATGAAAGGAGGATTATTATCTGTTCTTTCTAATACGCCATTAACGTAGAAGGCAACCGAACCTATTTCATAGTCATCACTTTCAACCCGAATTCTCGATAATTCGCTTTCACCGTAAACCCCCAAATGTTCAATTGAACCGGTTGGCCCTTCAATTCGATAAGGGAGGTAACTTCCTGCTTCGTTACCAATATTAGGTCCAAACATTTCTTGTCCAGGGGCTGTTCTCGCATTATTTCTGCCAATGAAAATTGGGAAATAACCATCATCGGCACCATCGACGCTATCTCCATCGCTGACGGCATAGAAAAACTCAACTCCCCCACTGGCGCTGGTTGAAGATGTAGTTGCAGTTACAACCCCTTCATTATCCAATCGGATGTCAATAGCGGCAATCCCTAGACCACGATGAACTGTTGTTAGAAAAAGTTCATCTCCATTAATGTCGTGATCATTTTCAACCGGGTCGACTGTA
This sequence comes from uncultured Roseibacillus sp., assembly GCA_937949965.1. GTDB lineage: Bacteria > Verrucomicrobiota > Verrucomicrobiia > Verrucomicrobiales > Akkermansiaceae > Roseibacillus. Next base: position 10,298 of record CALFBF010000071.1, on the reverse strand, counting down.
ATGGTAGTTTCTCCGGTAGGAATCGCCTCACGATTCTGAATAGCTAACGGTCGGATATTATCATTAAGAATATCGACGAAGTTTGCGGGTTCAAAAAAGTCGGTATCCTTCACCTCAGGAATTGCACCTGACCCTACCCGTAAGGAAACTTCACCACGAGTGAGATTACCTTCTTCGTCTCGAACCCAATAGCTGAAAAAATCATCTCCACTGTAACCAATATCTGGAACGTAGAGCACCTTATTGTCGTCAGAAAGAAAAAGATCTCCATACGTTGGCTGAATGGTCCCACTCAACCAGATCCGACCACCATCAGGATCATGATCATTACCTATTAAATCAAGTTCTTGTGGGGTATCTACTTGAATTCTGAACTGGTCTCCAAGTGCTACTGGAGCAGGTGCTTCAAAAGTCAAACGACCATTATCATCATACCGAGAAAGTTCAGCATCAGTAAAATTAAGAGAAATCGGTAAAAGGAGTTTTTCCATATCACCAGTTGCTCGATCTGCTACTAAGTCTTCGACAACTATAAAAGGTTCTCCATTTACATCTCGATAATAACCATCGTTATTAAGAATCTGACTCGTCATCCGATTCCAGTCTAAATTAGCTCGATCAAACTCCCAAACACGGTCAATAACACCAATTGAATCAACCTTTAACCAATCAAGATCACGATCCTCTCCAAACCCAATTGGTTCAATGGGACGATAACTAACAGCTAAGCGATTGGGCACCAAATCTGAAGAATCGTGGAAAAAATGCCCTTCTGAATTAATTCTCGTGTAGTGCTGATCAACATCAGTAAACGACATATCAATAAAATTCATTCCAACTCTAAAGTCGAGCCTTCGTAACACTCGTGTAGAGACTGCTGCCTTAACTCCAATTTCAAAATTCTCAATGTCAGCACCGTTAATAGTCCAGTCAAATGCCTTTCTCTCAAAGACAACCCCTACCGGTGGACCATCAGTATTTGGATGAGGGGTATTTGTCCCGATGAGGCGCAAATTAATAAGTGTATAGTGAGGAGAGTAACGACCTATAACCCCACGAAATGATTCCCATGCCGTAAAGTTCTTAATCACTGAGCGTAAATCATGATTTTGAGCTGCTGCATTTCGAATCGCTTGAAAACTAGTTTGGTTTCCAAAAGCCTCATTATCACGAAATTCGGGAATATTTGGGGTCGTTTGTCGAGTCCTTGAGCCACCTCGCACAGTTTCGGGTTGATCGATAGATTTTGCTTCCAGTAAATCATTTGAACCATCTGCCTGGATTCCTGTTCGAGAAACGTACGAATATCCATGCGTTGTATTAGCCGCCACGTTTTCTGAAGCTTCCACTAAGCGACTACTAAACCAAAACCCATCACCAGTGCGGGCCGCATCTCTAATTACAACAGTATCCTGTGCTTTCAGAATCCCCCAACCAACACCACGAGACTTAATTGCAATGTTACGCAGCCAATTACCAACATCGTTTCCACTCTCGGCTACGAAAGAGGCTCCAAAAGCGTTATAGACAACATTTTCAGTAAAATTGGCATTGGCAGAATGCTGCACCATTCCCCAACCAGGTGAGCCGTTCACAGCATTACCCACTAAGTAAATTGGACTTTGCAGGCAATCACACGCGCCCAAGGCTCTGCCACAAGAAGTAATCCCTGTACGATGAAGATGGATGGCATAACGTCCCTGTGCATTACTTGTAGAGTCTACTGGGTCGAATGTCTCTACTGGCGCTGAAACCACAGATTTATCAGTCCGACCGAGTTCGTCGAACTCTGCGTAACGAACGTCAGAATCACTATTCATTAGCATAACATGACCTCGTTGATGCACTGGCAAATCTCTTCCTCCCTCGTTAGAAAATACGACATTTCGAGAAAGGTTAGCAACATAAGCCCTTAAATCTGACGCTGGTGTGTCGTGATCGTATTGTAGTGGCCGATCAATAATAATTTCATTATCATTAACTTCGGTAATCGTAACAACTTCATCTTCGGTTCCTCTCCAATCTGAATCCGCTGCGGTTCGCAGCTCATCGACATCGTAACCCCGCTTATGAGTTCCAGTAATGACGATAGTATCGCCAACCTGCCAATTTTCAGGAATTCTTGATAAAATCAATCGATTTGCTCCAGCCATTGGAGCTTGGGCAACTTTAAGAAAAGAATCCTTCTTGCTACCGTAGATATTGACTCTTCCGAGGCTCACAAGTCCACGAGAGAGGAGTTCAGTATCCCAATCCGTATCGATATCACCGTTGTCTGCAAACTGAATCTCAGCTGTAAACGCGCTACCAATAGGATTTGTTCGATCACCGATAATGAGAGTTCCCTCATGAGAAACAAGAATCGTGTCAACAACGACTCTTGTGTTCCGCCAGTAAGCGAAAAAAAGCGTTCCATCAATTCGTAACGTTTTTAACGGTACTGAAGACACTCCTTGATACGTAACGCGAATCCCCTCTGGGATGTAAACTCTCGCATTTGCATCAGGAACCCGTCCTCCACTCCAAGTCGTCGCATCAAACCATCGACCATTTACTACCGCAGTATGAGTTGCATCTGCTGCATCTGCTAAATTGAGCACCGCTTCGTGCTCGTCATGTTGCGCATTTGCTGAAACAAGTAGCAGAATGGACAATCCTACTAATTTTAGAGAATTACGAATAAAGAGAGACATTTTACTGGATTAAACTTTTAAAATTAATTCGGATTTACCGCTTACGTGTTAACGCAACTTAATTAAGCAACGATTGAATCACTTTAGGGTGCCTCCACGAACCTGTTTTCGGAAAAATGATTCCAAACTTTCTCAAATCGAGGCGGTTTGAAAGTCTGCTGAACGAGTTCATCAGATTTCGAACCAACAAAGAGTTGAGGAAATTAGGGAGTATTTTCTTGGAATGAGGTTATCGGAGGTGCCTTTAATTAAAATTACGGATGATTCCGAAACTAGAACAAAGCCAGATTACAAAAAAAACGAAAACCGACAAGGATTTGTTTAAAAAAACCAAACAAGAAGGCTTCATAAAATTTCGGCAACCATTGACAACCTTAATACAAAAATTACCTAAGACGATAATCGAACAGCAAAAACTTAACAATTCTTGTCACCTGAAATAGCTACTCGCTACCGAGACGAGAAAGAAGCACGCAGTCTCTACTCTTAGAACAATCTTCCCGAGAGTTACAGGAAGAAACTGTCGGTTCAGAGCCTCTTCTACTTCTTCATTAGTGAAATCTCCTTCAGGTCCGACTAAGAGTGCCAAATCGGTCATTTCTTTTGGCAAATCTTTAAAGGTCATCCTCGTATTCCGAGCACCAGGGGCTAGCGAGGCGATGAGACGATGCTCAGCTTTCTCGGCCGTCACATAATCTCGCAAAGTCGCGATCGGAGCTACTTGCGGCAAAAAGTTTTGTCCACATTGTTTGCAAGCTTCCAATGCAACACGCTGCCACTTCCGAGACTTCTCCTTTGCTTCCTTGGGATCGACTTTTACGACGCTATTAGTAGTTTGGAGAGGCTGGAGACGATTCACTCCGAGCTCGACAGCCTTTTGAACGATTAGGTCCATCGTCTTACCCTTAGGAACAGCTACTGCTAGGGTGAGTTGTGGAGAAAGAGGTTCACTCTGCCCCTCCTCCTTCACCACGATTACGAGACTGCTTTTACGAGCCTCCGCCACTTCGCCACGAGCCCATCGACCTTGCCCGTCGAAGACTTCCACCTCGTCGCCAACCTTCTTACGCATCACGCGCACGGCATGATGTGCCTCCTCCCCCGTGAGCGACAGCGATGTCGTAGTCCACTGGTCTGGAGGAAGAAAGAAGCGGTCCATGACCCGAGTCTATTTACCAAAAAACTTCTTCGCCCGCTCGAGGAAGCCCTCTTGCATCGGTGAGTTTTTCTCACCAATGGATTCCGCAAATTCGCGAAGCTTTTCCTTCTGACCAGCGTCCAAATTAGTCGGCACTTCGACGCTGGCTTGGATATGGAGGTCACCCTTACGTCCGCCACCGACTTCTGGCATGCCCCGTCCACGGAGACGGAAAACGGTGCCCCCTTGGGTCCCGGCAGGAACCTTGATGGAGGCCTTCCCTTCGAGGGTCGGGACATCAATCTCGCCACCCAGCGCGGCAACCGCAAAAGGCACCGGCACTTCGCAGAAAAGGTCGTCGTCCTCGCGCTGAAAAACATCGTGAGCCCGGACATGCAAAAAGACATAGAGGTCCCCCGAAGGTCCCCCACGCATCCCGGCATCCCCATTACCAGAAGAACGAAGACGGATGCCATCATCTACCCCGGGCGGAATCTTAATCTTGATCCGGTCTTCCTGCTCCACACGGCCATCACCATGACAATCGTTACAAGGATCAGAGATAGTCTGCCCTGCGCCTCGGCACTCTGGACAAGTGGTTTGCTGCACAAAGATACCAGCCTGCCGAGTCACCGCTCCGCGGCCACCACACGTGGTGCAAGCCTTGGTCCCGCCCCCTCGTGAACCGCTCGACTTACAAGTCGAACAAGGCATCGAGCGCTCGATTTCCAATTCCTTTTCAGAACCACGCGCAGCTTCTTCCAAAGTAATCTCGAGATCGTAACGAAGGTCACTGCCCCGTTGCTTACCCGAAGGATCGCGACGACGGCCACCACCGCCTCCAAAAATGTCTTCAAAACCACCTCCTCCACCGCCGAAAGCACCACCAAAGACTTGGGAAAAGATATCCATCGGGTCACCAAAGCCACCACCTCCTCCGAAGCCGCCACCGCCGCCGCCCATGCCACCTTGCTTGAAGGCCGCATGTCCGTAGCGATCGTAGGCCGCCTTCTTATCCTCATCACTGAGGACCTGATAAGCTTCGCCAAGTTCTTTAAACTTTTCTTCGGCCTGAGGATCATCCGGATTTTGATCGGGATGAAACTTCATCGCCATCTTGCGGTAAGATTTCTTAATCTCCGCCGCCGACGCCCCTTTGGAAACTCCGAGGACTTCGTAGTAATCGCGCTCAGCCATTTACTTCGCCTCCTCCTCTCCGGCCTCGTTCTCAGGAAGCTTCGCGACAATCACATTAGCGGGACGCAAGAGACGGTCCCCGACAAAGTAACCTTTACGAACAACACGAAGCACCTTGCCTTCCGCCACCTCAGTCGTTTCCTCCTGGCTGACTGCTTCGTGGAAATTGGGGTCAAAGTCTGCGCCCGCATCGAGCTCGATAGCCTTCACCCCTTGGCTGGCAAAAAATTCGCTCAACTGCCCCTGCACCATGGCCATACCTTGATAGAGCATCGAGCCCTGCTCCTTCTCAGCCATTTGCATTCCCATGCCGAAGTTATCAAGAACAGGAAGAAGCTCCATCAAGAGACCTTGGTTCGAAAACTTGCGACTTTGCTCCAACTCTTTCGCCATCCGCTTACGATAATTATCCATCTCAGCCGCACGACGGAGGGACTCGTCTTTGTATTTCTGCACTTCGGCTTCCAGAGCAACCATGGGATCGACCTCTTTGGCACTCTCCCCTGCAGACGCATCAGACGCGTTTTGCGATGCCTCCTCCTCGAGAGGGACAGTGTTCTCCTCGGTGACAACTTCTTCCAATTCTTCGTTCACGTCGCTCTCCATAACCCAAGCAGGCTGATCGTCAACCCTGAGATGAGATTGAACCGACATGAAGCCCTCATGATGGCGACTACTTTTCCTGACACGGATAATTGTCACTTTGCCAGAGATCGCACTTCCGTTCCTAGTCTCTAGGGTTTTAGCTAAGCACTAATAATGATGTCTGACTTTCTCGCAGTTCCCCGCAAGGATCATGATGCCTTAGTCGCGAATGCCTTCCTGAAGCGTGGCTTCAAAGCTGACGAGGTCGCACCAGGAACCTACCTTTGTGCCGAAGCGGCCCGGCACGGTGTTCGGCCACATATCGCCCTTCGAGCCCTTTACAACGATCATTACTTTGGGTCCAAAACGGGCGGTTGCGTCCCAGGAGCAGAGGTTGAAGTTGTTTCTTCCCGTTTCGCCGCGTCCGAAACTTGGAATGCCAACAAGAAATTCGGCCCCGCAGTCGCCTATCGTGCAATTGATCGGGCGATTGAACTGGCCGATCAACACGGGATTGCCCAAATTTCAGTCGATAACGCTTCCCCTTATCTCTGGGGTGCTGGCTATGTAATGGCTGCAGCAGAACGTGGTTTCATCGCCTACACCCATGCCACCTCACCCTTGGCCGAGGTCGCTCCTCTGGGTGGAAATCGTCCAACACTAGGGACCAATCCGCACTCGTGGGCCTTCCCAACCTCTCCCGCTTTAGGCTTTCCTCTCCTCGTTGATTGGATCACCTCCAATATCGACATGTACCGTGTCGAAAGCGCACGCAATGCAGGAAAAGAACTCCCACCAGAGTCTGCTATCGACAACAACGGGCAGGTGACCACTGATCCTAATGCAGTCCATGCCCTCTTACCTTTCGGCACTCACAAGGGCTATGGCCTTTCGTTGATTAACGAAGTTCTTGCCGCCTTTATCGGGGGCTCTCTTCCTTCACTAAGAGGTCGCTTAACCGAAGATCCGCGGGAAAAGAACACCGCTACTTTTTACTTCCAAGTCATTCACCCGGAGGCCCTTTCCTCAAATAACTTCGGAATGGAACGCAATCAGCTCGATAACCTGAAGCACGTCCTCGCCGACATTCTACGCGGAAATCCCGAATCGAATATCCCAGGACAAATGGAAGCTCAGTTCCGCCATCAATCGGATCAAGTAGACGCCCTTCTCTTCACACAAGAAGAAGTCAATGGCTTCAACCGACTTGCGCAAGAACTTGGGCACCCAGCACTGCAAGCAAAGCCCATCTCCTGACCGAAAAAAGTGAAAAGAAGCCTTTTGCGGCTACTTTTGGGAAAAGAAGACAGAAAAAGCACAAAATCGCCGCTTGACGGTTTGTTTCTCCCTCACTAGCCTCCGCGCCCTTAAGAAAAACTGATGGCAACTATGGCAAACGATAATTTCCGCGGAGTCGAGATGAAAAAAGGAGAGCCCGTCGATCGAGCTCTCAAGCGACTCAAAACTAAACTGGATAGCGAAGGTATCCTTGAGGAAATGCGTCGTCGCCGTGCTTTCGAAACTCCGACCCAACGTTTCCAGCGGAAATTGCGGACTGCTTCTAAGCGTAATAAAGTGCGCTGGCAGTATAATAACAAGTCTGCTGCTGAGAAAGACAGCGAAACTACTGAAGATTAATTCTTCTCAAACTAAAATCTCTCATACGAAGGCACTCTCTCGAGTGCCTTTTTTATTGGAACATAAGATGCAACTGATTTCTGGACCACGATTTGGTTAGTTTTGGTAGAACTGGGATTCGAATTGGACCGGGGTTTTATAGCCGATCGAGGAGTGTTTACGTTGGGTGTTGTAATAGCTCTCAATGTAAGCAAAGAGTTCGGTTCGCGCGTCTGATTCATCGATGAATTCCCCTTCTTGGAGGAGTTCATTTTTTAAAGTTCCGATGAAGGACTCGGTCCAGGCATTATCGTAAGGATTGGCCCTCGCTGACATACTTTGCTGTGCTTTGGTTTTCTCAAGCAGCGCCCGGAATTTCTTGCTGCCATATTGACTGCCTCGGTCACTGTGAAAGATCCATTTCGGCGCGACCCCACGGCTTGTTCAAAGGCCTCACAGACAAGCTTTGCACGCATGTGATTGGCCAGACTTCAGCCCACGGCCTTACGGGAATAGAGATCAATCACAACGGCAAGATAGCGCCATCCTTTGGAGGTGGGAATGAAGGTGATGTCTCCAGCCAAAACTTGATTCGGACCGTCTGGAAGGGCCTGTTCTGAGAGAAGATTCAGCGAAGGTTGATCCGCTCTACCATCGCTGGTTTTGGGGACAAAGTTCTTGGGCTGGATCGCGTGCAGACTCCGTTCTTTCATGAGTCGACGCACTCGTGCCGCACCGCAAACGATGCCGAGATCATAAAGCTCACCAAGGATTCTGCGGTAGCCATAACGACGACGATGCTGGCGGAAAATGAGCTCAATCTGTTCTGCCATGAGGTCGTCCTTCACTTTGGTAGGAGTGGGCTTTGCGGCCGCATGATAGGAGCTACAGGGATATTCCAACACGGTGCAAATTTTACGGATACTGGCCCCGGTGCGTTTTTTAAGGGACTGGATCATCTGCCTGATTTGGACTGGGGTTTGGTGCCTAAAATCACCGCGGCTTTTTTTAAAATATCGTTTTCGAGCTGGAGGTCGGCCAGCCGCCCGCGCAGCTCCCGCAGTTCGTCCGTTACGGCTTGGTCGCCTACGGCTCCCGCACCTTCACTCCCTCTCTGCGGGAGTTGCGCGGCTTTTCTTCTCCAGAAGTAAACGAGATCCTTGCTGATCTCCATGTCTTGAGCCACTTCTCCGGGAGACTTTCCGAGGTCTAATAGGGCGACAACTTGATCCTTAAATTCCTGCGCATACTTCTTCTTGGACTTCACTTGCATAGTTTCTGATTTGGTTTGCTCGCGGTCCAGAATTCTCGCGCACTTCAATAGACTTCTAAGAAAGCGAACTAGAGCAATTAAACCGAATGGAAACCGTGCAATTTCAGCCTATTCTTGGACACCGATGAACGCGTTGAAAATCAACGAAACGTGACTTAACTTAACGCCATTCAGGCGTGTCCTACTGTTTAATCTTGATTGCCTAACCAAGCCAGCTTCGCTAAATCGGATACAAATTCTTCATACTGAAAAACTCCAAACACAATATCATTGTGCCATCGATAAAAACTAGTAACAATTACATTTTTTGAATCCAAATTTGTTGGTCTTATAAACCTCCTAATCTCTTCACCCTCTTCAGAAAAAGAAAAAACAGGAATATCAGCACCTAAAGGTGTAAAACTAAAATTCTCATCGTCAGACAACAGGCAATTTACCGTTTCACTTAATGTTTCCAATAGCATTATAGTTGCTTCGCTCAATTTAAAACTTACAAATTTAGACTTAGATACAAGCGAATCGCCGCCCAAAGACCAAGGCTTTTGAGATGCCCACATTACCAATTTATTTTTCTTATAACCTAAAAAAATTTCGCTTTTACTATGTTCGTTCACCAACACAGCCATCTTAATCTCAACTGCTTTGCTACAGGAGCATGAGCAAATCAGTAAAAGCAAAACTTCTCTCAAAAATTTCATTTTTAGGACGATGCATTCTAAATTCTCCGCTATCAGCATGGGCCTCTTCATCGGCGTGAGCGCCTGCAATATGCACGCTTGATCAGACAATTGCTGACCCCGTCTGCCTTTCCGAACAGACGCCTTTGCCTTCCCTCGGCATTTTTGAATGTGGCTGCGGGCTACTTTTTCTCATAATAAACCCGAAAATTTTTTGCGTCTTTTTCCCATTGATTATAATCGTACCACCATAAGTAAACAATCTTGCCTCCTTGCTCGTGTAACGACATCAGAGACTCCCAACTCTTTACCGAAAACTTTTTCAATATTATTTTGATACGTTTTTCAGTTCTATCGTTCTTAGGAATTAAGTCATTCCTACTACTTAACCAATAACCAAAACATGAAAAAAGAAGATCCTCTTCATAGTGGCTTCTTAATTCTTCATCAATTTTAACTTGTTCAGAAAAACACACCATTGCTAAAACATTGATAAAACCTTCACTTAGTTTATCATTTACTGTTGGGTATACCCTGACACCTCCCTCAACTTGAATCTCAAGGAAGACACAAAAACACAAAAACACAAAAACATAAAACACTTCTTCATCGCAGCAACTACCATTCTTCTCCTGAGCAAGCTTTCTCGATATCTCCCGCAAAATCCTTTGCCATCTCAACAGTATCACCCGGCAACTGTTCATAAGGCGTAGCTCCTCTAGCCCCTTTTACAGAGTAACTTCCAATCTTATCGGCAAAACCTTGTTCTTCACCCCAATCCAACATTTCTTCTTCCAAGGGGTCTCTACTTGGCCAGCGGCTTGTCACTGGATCATAGTAACGGTAGCTGTAGTAGTAGAGGCCATTTACTTCATTCAATGGTTTGGTGCTAAAGCGGTATTCATTCTCTATGGCTTTTTCGCCTTGCGTTACTAAGATGTTGCCGAAGGCGTCGTAGCGGTAGCTGTCTCGGCCTGCTCTGCCACAGAGATCTTGGCGAGAGACTTTGAGGAGGCGGTTCTTACTACCCCGCTGATAGGCTCGCGTGCCGTCGTGGAGGAGCTTGCCCTTGACATCGTGCCTCCGTGCGCCCGAGGGCGGTATAGTGACCGAGGTGA
>CALFBF010000070.1 GCA_937949965.1 uncultured Roseibacillus sp. | reverse complement strand
ATCGTTGAAAAGCCAATTTTCTCGCGATTGTTCGAAAACGGCGATTCCCTCTTTGTGGGCCCTTTTTCATCAGCGGAAAGACATAGCGTGGACATTAAAAACGTGGCCAAGATATAGGAGATCTTCATATTTAGCAGCGTGTTTTAGTCCAACTAAGCCAATTGCTCAAAGAACCTTCCCTAGATCTATCGCAATCAAGCATACTGTCAATCAAGCAGGGTTCGACGTAACAGAAACCGAACATGTTCTCTTATCCCATAATCGGCCCAAAACTCCCCATCAGGAGCCTAGGTCATACCTCATGAAGAGTGACGTCGCTTTTTGGTTTCTCTTAAGCGAACGCGTACATTGTCCATCAGCTCTTCGTGAGAAATGAGCTTTGCGGTGCCATTCTCAATAGACTGGATATGGCGATCCCGTTCGGTTTTCCACTCAGGGGTCAGCTCCACATCCTCATCGAGGCTTTCAAGAAAGCGGCTTTGCTCGTCTCCATTGATAGGAAAGAGAGAACGCCTCACTTACCGTCCAAAGCCGCTTTTTAAGTCTTTGATGCTGGTGGCGCGGAGGAAGAGGGCGAGGGCACCGAAGGCAGAAGCTCCGGCTCCGACGAGGAGAATCATCGCGATCACGCGTTGCCAAGCGAAGCCTTCGAACCATGGGGCTAGTCCTTTGGCAGCAAAGTAGAGAACCACTCCCATAAGAAGGCTGGAGAGGACCATGCGACCGAGTTTGAAGACGGTTCGCTCAGTTAAGGTGACGAAGCCATTGAGGCCACGCCAGAGCATGAAGACATTGACCCAAGCTGCGATCGAGGTAGCAAGGGCAAGACCGACATGCCCTATCCATGGGAAAAGAAGGAGGCTGATGACGACATTCACGACCACCATAATCACGGCCATTTTCATGGGATTCTTGGTGTCTCCCTTCGCAAAGTAGCCGGGTTGGAGAACCTTGATGAGAACGTATCCAGGAAGACCTAGGCCAAAGGCGGCGAGAGCTTTTCCAGTCTGGACCGCGTCGGAGCGAACAAATTCGCCACGTTGGAAGAGACCTGCGATGAGTTCAGTTGGCACCACAATCATGGCCATAGCAGCGGGAAGAGTGAGGAGCATCCCGAGTTCAATCCCGCGAGTGATCGTCTTTCCTGCTTGGCGTTCCATGCCACTGCGGAGCTGACGGGTGACTTCAGGTAAGAGGACTACTCCAAGAGCGATTCCAATCATCCCAAGGGGGAGCTGATAGACTCGATCTGAATAGTAGAGATAAGAAACAGCACCGGGCTGAAAAGAAGCAATGATCCCACCAATAAGGAGATTAATCTGTTGCACGCTAGCAGCGGCTACGCCGGGCCCCATGAGGCCGAAGAGTTCTTTAATCTCGGGGTTCACCTGAGGACGCACTAGCTTGATGGGTGCTCCCTTGCGCAAACAAGTCCACCAGAGAGCGGCGAGTTGGAGAAAGCCCGCGATAGCGACACCCCAAGCGAGGGTCTCGCCCGGGAGCCAGTCCTTCCAAGCGACGAGAGCTAGGGAACTGAGAAAAACGAGATTGAGAATGATCGGTGCGGCAGCAGGCATACCGAAGATGCCAAAGGTATTAAGAACCCCACTGAGATGCGCGGCGAGAGCCATACATAACAAGTAGATGAACATAATGCGCGCAAGGCGCACCGTCTTGTCAAAGGTAGCGGGGTCATTGCGGTAGAGTTTGACCACCCCTTCTCCAGAAAGCTGAGCGGTGAAGTAGTCCATCCCGCGACCAGCCTTGCCGGTAGGTCGTGCGAAACGGGCTTGGGTGCTCTCGGGGGCGAGCTGGAAGCGGTCCTGAGACCAGACAAGACCTTCGACGACAAAGGAGTTTTTCTGAATTTCTCCAAAAAGATTCGCCTGTTGTTCACGAGCGTTCTTCTCTAACTGCGAATCTGGAAGCAAAGGACCGAGATAGGTGCGGTAGCTTTCTGCTGGTTCGGTGAACTGAGTAATGGGTTCGCTAAGGGCTTGAGGAGAGACTTCTCCTTTTTTCCCGAAAAGAGCGCCCAGTGATTTCTTCTGAGTTTGCTCGAAGGTGGCTTCTTGGACGGTAAGCTTCCCTCCAGAATCGAGTGCGAGATAAACGGACCTGGAGCCTTTCAGCTTAAGCTCGACGGCTTGTGGCTCGGAAGTCAGTTCCAAGGTCTGCTGCGCCTTAAAACCCGGCACCACGACATTCATCAAAAGTGGCATGGCAGGAATGGTAACTAGAGTGAAAACACCCAACATCAAGAACAGGACAGAAAAGGCCTGACTTGCGAAACGAAGTCCCTCTTCCCGATCATCTCCGACTCGTTTCCCAAACATCGGGACGAAGGCGGCATTGAAAGCGCCTTCCCCAAAGATACGACGAAAAAGGTTCGGAAAACGAAAAGCGGCGAAGAAGGCGTCGGCAATCAGACCGGTGCCCAGAAAGCGCGCGATCATAATATCACGCACAAAACCTAGAAGTCGGCTCACTAAGGTGAAACCTGAGACTGTCATCAAAGACCGTAGCATTCGCGAGAACGCTGAGGCCCTGAGGCGCGATGTTCAATTTCAATCGTTGTCAGGCCAAGACACAATTCTTGACATTGCCCTTAACGAGAAACAGCGGCTTTACCCAAAGCACGCTGCTTCCACCACTCGGCAGCGGGAAGCTCTGGAGGATGGCAAAGACGCTCCAAACAAGTCTGCCACTCTTCCTTACCTTCGATGATTTCCACCTCAATACGGAGAAAATAGAGTGGGACACTTTCCTCAGTAGGACGAGGAAAACGAACGGCGTCCTTCTCAGTAGTGATGATTAAATCGAGATCACGCTTAAGGGCTCGATCAAAAACGAGATCGACGTCTTTCTGAGGAAAAACTTGGTGATCACCAAAGGTGCGATGGAAGAGAATCTCGGCACCCAAGTCGCGTAACAACCCTTCGAAGCTCTCGGGATTCGCAATTCCACTCATTGCGGCTACGTATTTTCCCTTGAGATCAGAGAGTTCTAACCGCTCACCAGTGGTGAAAACTTTTTCTAAATACTGGGGGGCGTGCTGAGTTTGAATAATAGGTGCGGTCTTATTATGCCGCTGGAGACGTGTGATTTGTTCCTTGCTTAAGGGTCGCTGACAGCGAGTGACAAAGATATAATTCGCGCGACTCAGATTCGAGGGAGGTTCGCGTAGAGTCCCTCTGGGGATAAGAGCTTCGGTACCGAAAGGGCGCTCGGCATCAACGAGCACGACATCGATGGAGTGATCAATCTTGAGATATTGAAGGCCGTCATCGAGTAAGAGAATATCGGACTGAAGCTCCCTAACAGCAAAACGCCCCCCTTTCACCCGATCACGGTCCACAATTACTCCTACCCCAGGTAGCAGATTCTTGGCTAGCATGTAGGGCTCGTCACCAGCGTATTCGACAGGAAGGCGCAGACGCTCACCATCGCTCACCACCTTGGGAAACTCGCCGAGAAACTCCTCCCGACGCCCGCGCCAAACTTGGCGTTCCTCCAAGCGACGGCTCTTGTAACCTCTACTCAATATAACCGGACGACGCCCCTGCGCGAGAAGGGCTTTGCAGAAAAACTCGACGACTGGAGTCTTCCCCGTGCCTCCCATTGTGAGGTTACCTATACTCACCACCTTCACCCCCAAGCGAGCTTGGGGCTTGACCCCTGTCCTAAAGAGAAGGAGGCGCAGTCGAACGATGACGATGAACAGCCATGAGAAAATGCGGAAAACGGAACGAGCAACAGTAGCCCAGAAGCCCTTCTCACGTCCAAAGATGACGTCAGCTCCCCATTTTTCCAAATCTTGCCCCAAGCGCGACACGAAGATGATAAAACATGGTCTGAGTACGGAACAAAACTCTGAAGTTTGACCACGTGCACAACGTTCTGACAATCTCGACGCAACGGATTTATAAATCAGCAGTGGACCTCTTCAGAGTTCTTCGCCAAGGTTCCCGTAATGTCAGTCGGACCCCTTTCGAAAAAGATGTTTTCCCGTGCACAGGCCTTGATTCCAGGCGGAGTCAACTCCCCGGTGCGAGCCTTTAAAAATGTCGATGGAGACCCCTTCTTTGTGCGGAGGGCCAAGGGTTCCCGCATCGAGGATGTTGATGGTAAGCATTACCTCGACTACGTTGGCTCTTGGGGACCTAACATCCTGGGCCACGCTCCGATCCCAGTAACTAACGCCATACATGAAGCGGCCAAAGATGGTATCTCCTACGGCATCCCCAACGTGGGAGAGGTCGAGATGGCTCAGAAGATTATTGATTGGGTGCCTTCCGTTGAGAAAGTGCGCATGACAAACTCGGGCACCGAGGCCACGATGTCTTGTGTCCGCCTCGCGCGTGGATTCACGGGACGGGACAAGATTATTAAATTTGAAGGTCACTATCATGGTCATGTCGATTCGCTTCTGGTCGCGGCAGGCTCCGGAGCACTGACTTTTGGAGAGCCTGATTCGGCTGGAATCCCACAAAGCTTTGCCGCTGAAACCCTCACTCTCCCCTACAATGATGCCGAGAAACTAGAAGAAGCTTTTGCGAAATACGGAGAGCAAATCGCAGCCATAATTACCGAATCCTACCCAGCGAACGCCGGACTCATCTTCCCCAAAAAGGGCTTCCTTCAGCTCATGCGCGACCTTACCGAAAAGCATGGTGCTCTCCTCATTTTTGACGAAGTGATGACCGGCTTCCGCCTCGCAAAAGGCGGCGTGCAAGAGCTGGAAGGGTTTACTGCTGACCTAGTAGCAATGGGTAAGGTGATCGGTGGCGGATTACCTGTTGGAGCTTTTGGTGGCAGAGCCGACATCATGGAGTACCTCGCTCCTAACGGGCCGGTCTATCAAGCCGGCACTCTTTCGGGAAATCCCCTTGCCATGGTAGCGGGGCTCACCCAGTTACGAGAGTTAGAGGAGCAGAATGGCTATGCCCAGTTAACCAATCTCGGGACCCGCTTCGGAGATGGATTAAGAAAAATTCTCAGTGATAAAGGGATTCCTCACCGACTCAATCAAGTGGGCTCGATGTTTTGTCTCTACTTTCTCGATGAGGAAATCGTCAATGTCTCCAGTGTTACCAAACAAGACTTCTCGATCTTCAAGAAACTGTTCTGGGCCTGCTTAGAGGAAGGGATTTACTTGGCACCTAGTCCTTACGAAACAGGTTTCATCTCGATGGCTCATACTGCCGACGACATCGACGAGACTCTCACTGTGATTCAGGATGTGGTGGCCAAGTGGTAACCCTATTCCTTTAGGATTCCTCCAGTAATTTACTTTCTAGTAATAATAATTCCAAGACTTCTCAAATCATGTGATTTTAAAAACCAACAAAGAGGTGAGATAACTGGGGAGCGTTTTCTTGCAATGGGGTTATCGGAGGTGCCCTATAAAAAACTGAGCCCTTCACAATCAAAGGGCTTTGCATTTTTCGTTAAGAACTCCGCACAAGACGCACCTTCTCTGCGCAATACGGGCAAGAGAGGACTGTGGGCATTGTTAGAAGAGAAAAGGCGAGAGGCACTTTCGCATTTCCCATAAGCCTAAGGACCTTTGGCTTCACCAAACTACGAGGCGACATAAAGAGAGATGCTCGACACAAGGGACAACAGACTCGACGGGCATTTACCAAAATATTGATTCCACAAACGATCAATAATCCAATCGAGACCCCGAGCCCAACAAGAGCCTTTTCGGGAACCTTGCCGTTTTCTAACAAAATCCAAACAACAAGACCTAAAATCGTGATCAGGGAAAGCCTGACCAGCAAAAAACAGAGAGCGGCAAAGAAAAACCGTCCTCGTGAGACAACATTTCGCCGGGGGGAGTTACGCATTCCGAAGTCAGCCACAGCAGGATTTCATCTTCAAGTTCGAATCGTGAATGTAGTCAAAATCTTACTTGAAAATGATTTGTTATCATCAAATAATGATTCTACAGCTATCAAAGAAAATTTTCTCAACAGATATCTCTCGTTACTCGATGATTTCAAACCGGTTAGAGCTTCACCAATTCAGCTTCGCAAGCGATTTAGGAAGAAACTGCCCGTCCTTCCGAATCACTTTACCGTCGAAAAACACCTCTCCGCCACCGTAATCAGGACGCTGAATATTGACTAGATCCCAATGCACTTGAGAACGGTTTCCGTTGTCAGCTTCCTCATACGCCTGTCCCGGAGTGAAGTGGAAAGAGCCGGCAATTTTCTCATCAAAAAGAATATCTCTCATGGGCTCTTTGATCTCAGGATGGAAGCCGAGAGCAAACTCGCCGACATAGCGTGCTCCTTTATCAGAATCGAGAATCTTATTAAGATCACGAGTTCTCCCCCCCGCAGCAGTTGCTTTGACAATTTTTCCTTTCTCGAAGACAAACTTCACCCCGTCGAAAGGAATTCCCCGATAAATACTAGGTGTATTGTAGGCAAGGACCCCATCAACTGAATTTCTAACAGGGGCGGTAAAGACTTCCCCATCTGGAATATTATAATTCCCCCCGCAGACAATTGCCGGAATATCTTCAATCGAAAAAGAAAGGTCCGTGCCAGGTCCTTTGAGCTGCACCTGTTTGGTTTTCTCCATCAATTTTTTAAGAGAATTCATTGCCGGTAAAAGCGCTTTGTAATCAAGAAGACAGACTCGGAAGTAGAAGTCTTCGAAAGCCTCCGTACTCATCCCGGCTTGTTGAGCCATCGCAGGATGAGGCCATCGCAGGACACACCACTTCGTCTTCTTGACGCGGTGATCGATGACCTTACGCATATGCGTCATCGCCAGCTCCATACGTTTGGCAGGCACATCACTCTGTTCTGCAATATTGTGAGCACCACGCACCGCGATGTAGGCATCGACATCCTTCATCTCGGCGAGCAGATGCTTAGCGGTAATCTGGTATTGCTCATCGGTTGCTCCCATGAGGAGTTCCCGAGCCACCGAAGCGGAGTGAAGCCGCACTTGTGGCAACCCACCACGACGACGAACCTCACGTATAAGTTCCACCGCGAAAGCTTCAGGAACATCATGCAAATCGAGTAAAACAGACTCCCCTTTCTTAATTCGGGTCGAATAAGAAGTCAGTTGTCGGGCAAGTTCTGTTAGACGAGGATCTTTCATTCCCGCTCCCTCCACTCTTCGAAGCTGCGTGCGGCATTAATATTATCTTGGGGCAAGGGAGCATTTGCGTCTAAAGCTTTGCCGACCTCAGAATCATCAAAGGCACCACCACCAGCCTGTCGCTCGTGCACTGGGGTGCAAGAAAGAACCGAAAACGAAACTGCGAGAATGGATAAAATAAGTTTCACTCTCTGACTATTCCTCCTTTCCCACTGAGACACAAGCGCAAGTGTGGCCATGACAGCACTCTCGTTAAGCCAGTCTTTTAAAAACGACCCGAAGTCCGGATATCCAAAAACTGATTCGCCAATGCAATGGGGAAGGTTTCCAAGGACTCATGCACCGCGCTAAATCCTCGTTCCCGTGCTTGCGTCACGAGTTCCTGAATATCCTCCTCATAGGCAAGAGCTCCTAGATAACGACTGGCATCCTTGACCGTCTCCAGAGGTGCATCCAAAGCAGCCCTGACGGACGTCTCCCGCACCGAGGCGAGCATCACAAGATGCTTCTGTCTTAATAACTGCAGTGCATCGAGAGCGCCGAACTGATCTTCTGTTCTGAGATTAGTAAGCACGACAACAAGGCAGCGCTTGGACTGTGTGCGCATAATACGCGACACGAGTTCGGCATAGTCGCCATACTCTCGCGTGGGCTGATAGCTGTAGAGATGGTCTAGAATACGAGCCATCCCATTGGTTCCCTTTTCGGGAGCTAAGTAGCGAAGCTCTCCTCCGAACGAAACTACCCCCACCTTATCACCCTGTCCCAAGGCGATGTAGGAGAGGAGAATGGCGGCATTGAGAAGGTGATCAAGAATCGGCAACTCGCCATCGAGAGCGCGGGTGCGGATACTACAATCAGGCACAAGAAGGATCGTCTGATCTCTTTCCTCCTGGAACTCGCGGGTAATGAGTCGATTGAACCGCGAAGTCGCCTTCCAATCCACTTGTGAAATACTATCCCCTTCGTAATAGTCGCGGAGTTGATGAAATTCCTTACTTATCCCCTTATTACGAGGTTTGATAATCCCCATCAGCTCTGCCCGATCAGCGGTGGCGAGGAGACCGTAGTTGAGAGCAGGCACGTAGTTGGGATAGACCCTGACGGTTTCTTCTTCCCCAATTCTTTGATTGCGCCACCAAAATCCTAAGAGAGAACGGCACTCTAGATAACCTTGCTCAAGAACGAGGTCACCGCGTTTTAGAAAGGCGACTTTATACTCAGCAACCACTCTTTGCTTGTATTT
>CALFBF010000069.1 GCA_937949965.1 uncultured Roseibacillus sp. | reverse complement strand
CTCCATGTCTTGAGCCACTTCTGTGGGAGACTTCCCTAGGTCTAATAGGGCGACAACTTGATCCTTAAATTCCTGCGTATACTTCTTCTTGGACTTCACTTGCATAGTTTCTGATTTGGTTTGCTCGTGGTCCAGAATTCTCGCGTACTTCAAAGCGCTTCTAATCCCTTTCTTTCAGAATATCGATAACTAGTTTTTACTGAAAAAAAGAACCGAAACTAGACGAAAAGAGCCACAGCCAAAACGAACCATTCAAACAAACGACTTAGCTTAACTCACTGAAAAAGGATAACTTAAATTGGCGTCCCTGGGAAGAATCGAACTTCCATTTCAGGTTTAGGAAACCCGTGTTCTATCCGTTGAACTACAGGGACATGTTGATTGGGAGACCGTTTGGTGTCAGCAGTTTACTGAAGCGACCTTATGCTCATCGTTTTTTGCTAATAGTTCTACTCTGCAAGGTTGTTAGATTGCCCAAACCGTTTTTTGAATTGATTCAAGAGCGCTTCCACATCTTCCGTGTCCTGACTATTCGATGCATCTACTGAGGGCTGGGGTGATACCGAGAAGGGAGAATTGGCTGGCGTTGTCGGAGTGCTTGTCGCGGTAGTAAATGGTGATTCCTCTGCTAGAACTTCCTGCCTCGGAGCGGTTTGGGCTGGTTGAGGTATTGGTTGCTCATTAGGAGCCGCTTTCTCTGTTACTGGAGCTGTTACTGTTCGAACAGATTGAACTGGTGCTGCCGGTCCCGTCTGAGTCGTTGTCTGAGCTGCTGCTGCAGGGATAGGGGTTGAGTCTTGATTGATCTCAAAAGGAGAACGTTCTGCGATTGTATCAGCAGGAGTTAAATTTGCATTCACCGAGGGTGTTATGGCAGAAACTGGTGCTGCACTTGGCGCCGGCTGAGCCGTTGGTGGAGTTGCTATTGATTCACTCACTGAGAAAGGAGAAGCCTGAGCTGTGGCTGCCTCTTTGACTTTGGGCGCTGCGGCTTCTGCTTCTTGTGTTTTCTCCTCTTGGTGAATTTGAAAAGGGCTTGGAGCAGCTTCCGCTTGTGGATTAGGTTCCGAAATCACGGGTTCCGGTTGAGAGGCTACTGCAGGTTTAGTGGTAACCGGAGCATCAAAAGCACTCCCAACGGGGGCTTCTTCTTGAGTTAATTCTTCCGCAATAAGACTACTGCCTGGACTCTCTTTTTGACTTGCCGCAAAGTGCTCAACGGCAGATTGTGCGGACCAATTTCCAGCAGTGGCTTGAGCAGGTTCTGGGCTTGGAGATGATACTTCTACGGCTGCGAATGGAGAAGAAGTAACAGTTTCATGAGGTTCGTTTGAAGGGGTCTTTTCTTCTACTACAGATTCTTCAGTTACGGCAGGGTCAGAAACCATCGCAAAGGGAGACGAACTCTCAGCTTTGGGTGCAGATTCAATGGAAGCGGTAGACTCTAGTTCTGCCTTCACAGAAGCCTCAATAGGAGGGCTCGCTTCAAGAGCGGGAGGAACGACTTCTACATCAACAATTTTATTCGTTTCTGACTTCGGAGAAGCTTCTACCGCGTCCCCAATAGGATTTGAGAAGGGATCTTTAGTCGGTTCTACAGGCTTGGCTTCGGGTTCGCTTTTGGGAGCGGTGTCAGAAGCGGTGCCACTAGGAGGCTCCGCAACCTTGGAGGCGGGGGCTTCAGGTGAAGATATAGGTTCAAGAATTCGCTTCGCTTTCTCCTCAAATGTTTCTTCGTTAGAAACCGCTACTGTTGCTGTTGCTCCGGTGACTGCTGTTGCGGTCGCAGCCAAATCTGTTAGAGAAGAGGTCGTAGTTTCCTTCTTCGGTTTCGCCTCAAGAGAAGCTTTAGGAACCTCTTCTTCAAAGTCTTCTCCAGCCTCAATCTTACGTACGGTTAGAGTGGCGTCGCGTAGGACCCCGCGAGCAGACAACGGCTCGGTCCACTTCATTTTCTCAGATATCCCACTAGCATCGTCTCCAAAACGACTCTCTAATAGAGTATCTGCGTCTTTACGGGAGAGACTGCTCAAGCGCACCTCATATTCAGTCAAACGATCTGCCAAGCCACCTGGCAAAAGAGGAGTCAGTCCCGTCTCCCAGACATCTTCATTAACGGCTAAGACCACAGTCAAAGCCGGACAGGCTTGACGCAACTGTACGACAAAGGCTGCTACTCGCAGACCTGCTTCGGGTTGGTTTGAAAGGCCTTCAGTCTCATCAAAGACGAGAACAACTGGTTCAACGAGTCCCATCAGGGCTAACAAACTTTGTAAACGGTCCTCAGAACCACTGCTGCCAGGCTGAGACTGTAGATCGCCAAAGATGGCGTCACTGAGGAGACGAGTGCGTTCCACCTTCTCTGGTGGGGTTGTTGAATAACGGAAAAGAAGATCGATCCAATAAGCACAACCTCGGAGGCTGGAGCGTGAAAGTTCGCTGAGTTCTGAAGCAAGCCGTGGTCCCAAAACTTCGAAGTTTGCCTGTGTCCAATGTGCCGTAGCAGCCTGCTGATGATGGAAGTCAAAGGTCTCAATCGGGCGGTTCTCAATCGCAAAGAGGGCTCCCTCACGGTCATGACTGGGAATCTCACCACTAATGAGAAGAGGCTTCAAACCAAGAGCCAAGAGACGCCGTGCAAATAAATCAAACTCGGTCAATCCTCCCGAAGCTGGTAGGACTTCTGATAATTGACGCACCACGCTCTCTAAAACAACTTCCCCGTCTATACGGCCCCCTCCGCTCGGTTCGACCGCCAAGAAACGAAATCCTTCGCTTAAACGGTTGCTCATCGAGTGAAGCAACAAAGTCTTACCGTAACCAGCACGAGGAGAACGTAGGAGCACGATTTTTCCCATCTCTTCCCCTGAGGCTTTGACAATATCGACAACTCGGTTGAGAGATCCCTCATTGATTTCAGGAACAACCGGACTTTGAGAACGGCCAAAAACTTCGAAGAGTGTAGGTTGCTTAACGGGGTTTGCCATAGGATAAGGAGGTCAACTTTCGATAGCTTTTTGGAATCAGAGCCACGCCGCAAGCTCCAATGACGTACTAAAGCGCCATACAGGCCTCTCACTCCTATAAATTCGTTCTTCTTAAGCTTAGAATTTCAGGAAATTCGCGAGAAGATTCATCCCCTCTGCGGTCAAAATAGACTCGGGGTGGAACTGGACCCCGTGAATATCGTAATCTTTGTGCTGCAAACCCATGATTTCGCCCTCCTCGGTCCAGGCTGTTACCTCCAAGCAGTCTGGCAGAGTCTCCTCCTTAACGATGAGAGAATGATAGCGAGTCGCCTCGAAGGGCTGCGGCAAACCTTTGAAAACACTCGCTCCCTCATGATGCATCATCGAGGTCTTCCCATGCATCAGACGAGGGGCGCGAACAACATCTCCACCGAAGGCTTGTGCGATGGACTGGTGACCGAGACAAACCCCCAAGATAGGAAGCTGATCTTGGAAATGCTTCACGACCTCGATACTAACACCTGCTTCATTGGGAGTGCACGGTCCTGGTGAGATAATGATTTTCTCGGGAGCCAACGCGCTTATTTCGTCAACCGAGAGTTCATCATTACGGATGACCTTAAGGTCTGCTCCTAACTCTCCGAAATACTGTACCAAATTGTAAGTGAACGAGTCGTAATTATCGATAACAAGTAACATAACCTAATTCTCCGCGTTAGATTCTAAAAGAGTCTTTGCTAAGCCAATCGCTCGCATCATTCCTGCCGCCTTGTTAGCGGTCTCTTCAAATTCATAAGACGGATCGCTATCCGCCACCACCCCTGCACCTGCTTGCACGTAGGCTTTCCCGTCTTTCAGCAAGACTGTTCGCAGCGCAATACAAGAGTCGTGACTACCATCCCAGCCGAAGTAACCTACTGCACCAGAGTAAGCCCCACGCTTGGTCGTCTCCAACTCATTAATAATCTGCATGGCTCGAATCTTGGGCGCTCCGCTAACTGTTCCAGCAGGGAAAGTGGAACGCAACACGTCATAACTACTATGTGAGCCCTCCAATCGTCCACTCACATTGGAAACAATGTGCATGACATGGCTATAGCGCTCTACGATCATGAAATCATCCACTGAGACGCTGCCGTGCTCTGCAATACGGCCAACGTCATTACGCGCAAGATCGACGAGCATGAGGTGCTCCGCACGCTCCTTCTGATCATTGAGTAAATCCTCAGCAAGGGCATCATCCTCGGCCTCGGTCTTGCCACGCCAGCGCGTGCCCGCAATGGGACGAATGTCGATACGGTCTGCAATCGCCTTCACATGAACTTCAGGAGAACTACCTACGAGAGAAAAACCATCGAGCTCCAAAATGAATAAATAAGGTGAGGGATTAACGTGGCGAAGAGCTCGGTATAGGTCGGTGGCTCCTCCGCTAAAATCGGTCTCGAAACGCTGACTGGGGACAATCTGGAAGGCATCGCCAGCGGCGATGAACTCCTGGGCACGACGCACATTATCTTCGTAACGCTCACGAGTGACATTACTACTTGCCACTGGCGTCTCGAACTCGACTAACCCGTTCAAAGCCGGCACCTGCAATGGATTGGCTAACAGCTCTTCTAAGGTTGCAATCCGTTCACAAGCATCAGCCCAGGCATCGAGAGGGTTTTCAAAGTCGTCTAAGAAGGCATTAGCGACCACTAACAGTCGGCGAAGCTTGTGATCAAAAATGAGCACTTCACCCGAGATCATAAAGAGAGACTCTGGCAAACCGAGGTCGTCCTCCGGGGTCGTCTGAATCGTAGGCTCAAAAGTGCGCACCGCATCATACCCGAGGTAACCAACTGCTCCGCCAAAGAAAGGAGGGGCATCACCATGCTCTACCACTTGGTAACGCGACATCACCTTCTCCAACTCCGCAAGCGGGTCTCCCTGCAAAGCTTCGACCTCTTTCCCGTTCCAAGCCACCGAACACTCGTTTCCTTGGGAACGGAAGACTCCCCGTGGGCTCGTGCCAACCAGCGACCAACGTCCACTGGCATCAGTACTCTCGGCGCTTTCTAACAAAAAGCCCCAACGTCCATCACGGATTTTCAAATACGCCGATAAGGGCGTTTCAAAATCGGCAGCGAGCTGAGCGTAGACAGGGACCACATTTCCCTGCTTCGCCAACTCGCAAAACTCATCT
>CALFBF010000068.1 GCA_937949965.1 uncultured Roseibacillus sp. | reverse complement strand
CCGCAGGGTCACGGAACTTATCGTCCTTCACGGGAGCTGCTTTCGACGCTGCAAGTTGCTTACCCACCAATGAAAAAACTTCGGAAGGAGGAACTTGAATCTTATTTCCACTTTCGACCCGAGAAAGATTCTTGAGCTGCTCAGCTTCGACCAATTCACGTACTGCGAGACGGCGCTTGGCACCCGCTTCATCAGCAGCAGTGACTTCTGAGCTATTAGCCAATGGAGCGAGGAAAAGAGCGATGATACCGAAGAGCAAGAACGCTCCCAACACGACCCAAAAGGCCATGAATCGCTTCAGTGGAGTATCGTTAGTAGCGGACATCTAGTTGTGAACGTTTGCGGATTCGAGGATGCGAGGGTCGCGGTGAGGATAGAGCGAGACCGAAGTGATATTACGAAGGAGGAAGAAGACGAAACCACAGCCTACAATCACGAAGGCAATGAGATCACCAATCCAAGCACCACCCATCCAGAGTTTGGGATCGTGAGAGACCACGTTACCTACGGAAGGTCCGCGCTCAGGGATAATCATGTGATAGACATCCAGGAAGTGCATGAAGAGAAGGTATCCGGCGATGGCGATCATGAAGTTGTTCTTCTTCTTGAGGTCCGAACGCAAGAGCAAGAGGAAGGGTGCTCCAAAGTGACCGAAGACGAGAACGTAACTCAGGATATTCCAGCACTCCGTGTTTCGAAGGATGAAGTAGCGCGTCTCTTCCGTCACGTTAGCATACCAGTAGAGGAAGAACTGAGAGAAGGAGATGTAAGCCCAGAAGATGGTGAACGCGAAGATGAGTTTACCCATGATGTGGTCGTGCTCCTTAGTGACGACATTCTTCAAGAAACCAGCCTTACGAAGAAGAATACTCGCGATGAGAATGACTGCCATTGAGTTAAGCGCACTGCCTGCAAAGATGTAGACCCCCCACATGGTTGAGAACCAAGTGTAATCGAGTCCCATCACCCAGTCGACGGCGATGAAAGTGAGAGTAACAGCGAACACCGCGATTCCCCAAGAAGACATCGCACGAGCTTTGAAGAGCCGAGTCGTGCCGGGAGAAGAGCAAGTATCTTGGTCTACCGAGAGCTTACGCAGCTTCCAAATGACAAATCCAAGGCCGAGGAAGAAAATGACGAAACGAGCATGCCAGAACTCAAGGCTGAGATACCAGTTCTTGGCAATCAACATGCCATCGTGCTTAGCTGCGCGAGCTTCCAGACCCGCTACGGCGCTGGTGTCTTCGAGACCATGATCCTTAGCATATTGAATCGCGGTCTTGTGCTCGGTCATCCACTCGAAGAGGTAGGTCTGCACACTTGGGAACAGAAGTGGAATGGCGAAGACGAACATGAAGGGGAAAACGAAACCTACATTTTCCATCAAGCGTCGCACCGAAGTCCCCCATCCCGAGTTCGAGACATTGTGAAGCAAAGTCCAAAAACAACCACCTAGGGCGATAGTGAAGAAGTAGAAAACGGCGAATAACCAAGAGAAGGCAAAATTACCCCGAAGCTCGGTCGGCTTGTCTGCGCCTCCCCAAAGAAAAAAGGCACTTGCTATCAGACCAGCCAAAGCGACTGCTCCACAGACCATCATCACAAGGCCAACCTTGCTCTTTGGCAACTGCTCTCCATTAGCCGGAATGTCGGCGGATGTTACTCGATGTCCCATTACTGTCCCTCCCCTTTCTCAGATTTCACCTCAGATGATTGCGCCAAGTCGTCCGCAGATACCGCGCGAGCCTGTTGCATCGCTCTCATGTAAGCCACAATAGCCCAGCGATCCTCGACCGGAATGTTCATGCCGTAAGCACCCATCAGGCCCTTACCATTTGTGATCACATGGTAGAGGAGTCCGTCTGGATAATTCGCAGATTGGAATCCATCTTCATGTAAGTTCCGCACGCCATTCAGGCCCAACTTAGAAACGGTTCCCTGACCATCGCCAGATTCTCCATGGCAGATAGCACAGAAGATACCGTAGCGATCTTCACCACGAGCGAGGAGAGTTTCGGCATTCTCAGGAGTCAGTGCTAACTCCTCAGGCATCCCAGTACCGTAGTAGCCGTCCTTGAGACCAGTGTAATAGTAACCAGTGCGACCTTCGCCGAACTCGACCGAAAAGACACCATCATCACCCGAAAGTGGAACAGTGCCCGCGACGGGAAGGCGTGCGCCCATGCCATCTTCGAAGAAGTGACTCGGCTTCTGTCCCTTGAGCTTATCCTGCTCATCCATATCGGGAAAGACCCGGAAAGGTGGGCGCTCAAACTTAGTGCCGGGAATCCCAAAGAGACCCAAAACAGCTATCGCCAGAATAGCGTAAACGATGAAAAAATATTTCAGCATGGTAGGAGTTGCGTCTTAGTTCTCGTCTTCGACTAGTTCGATGTTTGCTCCCCCAATTTCATTGAGAAGAGCCTTTGTGCCCTCAGCTGAAAACTTAGGATCACGAGCTTCAATAGAGATGAAAAAACCGTCGTCAGTAGCGCGAGCAAATTGCTTACTCGCAAACAAAGGATGGTTGAGGCGAGGAAGTTGCATCAGCCCCAAAAGACCGAACAAAACAGTAAACCCAGAGAACAGAACGGTCAGTTCGAACATGATGGGAAAGAAAGCGGGAATGGTGAAAATGTTAGCCGGTTTTCCTTGCACAACCGTCGGGTAAATCTCGACCTGAGTGATGTAAGCCAATGAAATGGCGGTCAGGAATCCAGTGAGGCCGCCGAAGAAGACAAAGTAGGGAAGAACGGAGCGCTTAATCCCCATAGCATCATCCAAACCGTGAATCGGGTAAGAGGAATGGCAATCCCACTTCTGAAAACCAGCATCGCGCACTTTCTCAGCTGCCTTGTAGAGCTTCGAGGCACTCTCGAACTCAGCTAAATATCCGTAAACTCTTTTAACCGTTGTGCTCATCAGACCTTTGCCTCCCCATTTTCAAGTTCCAGTTGGTAGGCCGGAATCACTTCCACCCCGTCGTCAACGTGCTCTTCCTTATCCTCAAAGTGTGGGTCACTTTCTTCCTTGGTCCACTTCACCTCTGCAATGTTGATGCAGGGCAAGAAACGGAGGAAGAGTAAGAAGAGGGTGAGGAACATCCCAATCGTGCCCACGAAGAGCATGATATCCTGTGCACTCGGGTAGTAATACTTCCAGTCACCTGGCAACCACATCCGAGAAAGAGTGGTGACAATGATGACGAAACGCTCAAACCACATTCCGATGTTCACACACATACAGACGGCCATTACCACCCAAAGATTTTCGCGACACTTCTTCCACCAGAAAACCTGGGGAGAAATCACGTTACAAGCCATCATGGTGAAGTAAGCCCAGTTGTAAGGACCAGCGATACGGAACTTGAAGGCTTCCATCTCGTATTTAGCGGCACCGTAGAAAGCCATGAAGAGCTCCATCAAGTAGGCGTAACCGACGATAGAGCCAGTCAGGAGAATGATTTTCGCCATGTTATCTACGTGCTTCATGGTGATAAGGTCACCGAGGCCGTAAATGTAACGGGCGGGAATCATGATCGTCAAAACCATCGCAAATCCTCCGAAAATCGCACCCGCTACAAAGTAAGGTGGGAAAATCGTGGTGTGCCATCCCGGAACTACCGAAGTCGCGAAGTCAAAGGATACCACCGAGTGAACGGATAAAACCAATGGCGTAGAGAGAGCCGCCAAGAGAAGGTAAGCCATCTCGTAATGAGACCAGTGGCGGTTCGAACCCCTCCAACCGAGGCTGAAGACTCCATAGAGAAGTTTACGAATCTTACCCGTCGCCCGATCACGAATGGTCGCGAGGTCAGGAACCATTCCCAGATACCAGAAGATGAGAGAGATGGTGAAATAAGTCGATACCGCGAAAACGTCCCAAAGAAGAGGTGATTTAAAGTTCTGCCAAATCGCATTGGGGTTTGGAATTGGTGCGAGGAACCACGCCATCCAGACTCGACCCACGTGGAAGGCGGGGAAAATACCGGCGCAACAAACTGCGAAAATAGTCATCGCTTCGGCAGCTCGGTTAATCGAGGTTCGCCAATTCTGACGAGTCAGGAAGAGAATCGCGGAAATTAGCGTTCCGGCGTGACCGATACCAATCCAGAAAACGAAGTTTACAATCGGCCAACCCCACATCGCGCGGTTGGTGTTTCCCCAAACCCCGACCCCGGTAGAAACGAGGTGGAAAAGTCCTCCCCCGACCCCGATTGCGGCGATGAGAGAACATGGGATGAAGAGCATCCACCAAAGGATGGGTTGCGGATTCTCAACGACTCCACAAATACGCTCCGTGATCCAATTGTAGGACCGTTTATTAAGAATCAACTTCTCACGTTCAAGAACGGGTAACTTAGGCCCTTCCCTCTTCGCTGAAGTCTCTTTGCTGACTGTTGCTTCCGCCATGCCCTCTTAGTGAATGTTAATAGTCGCTTGTCCCACGCTCTTCGCGTCAGGCATTGCTGTGTTAGGATTTTTCACCCGTGCCAGATAGCTGGTCCGTGGCAGGGCGCCAATGTAGTTGAGAAGGTCGTAATTCCGCTTCGAATTCTTGGCCCGCACCATTGCAGATTGGTCACCATCAAGCTTGTTACCGAAGGTGATTGCGCTTGCGGAACAAGCGGACTGACAGGCGACTTTGACAGAATCAACCTTGATGCGGAGGTCTTCACTGCTGACTTTTACGGTCGTAGAATCCTTCCCAAGTGACTTCTTGCGCGTGATTTGCTTCTGCTTGATCTTCGCATTTTCGAGACGTTGCACACAATAGGTGCACTTCTCCATCACGCCACGCATCCGGACGGATACATTCGGGTTGCGCTGAAGGTGACGCGAGTCCCCCTCTTGCTTCTCACCCCAAGGCCCCTTGTAGAGATTGTCCTTAACGAGTGGATTGCGCTTGTTGTAATCAAAGAAATTGAAACGACGGGCTTTGTAAGGGCAGTTGTTGGCGCAGTAGCGCGTTCCGATACAACGGTTATAAGCCATCGCATTGAGTCCCTCTTCGGTGTGAACAGTCGCATTCACCGGACAAACAACCTCACAAGGAGCAAGCTCACATTGCTGGCAAGCGACGGGCTGAGGAATCATCTCAGGATTATCCTCATCCCCATCTGGAGTCGCCGCATAGTAGCGGTCCATGCGAATCCAGTGCATTTCACGACCTTTCGCGACCTGTTCTTTGCCAACTACCGGGATATTGTTTTCGGCCTGACAAGCAATGAGACAAGCGTTGCAGCCGGTGCAGACATTCAGGTCAATCGCCATCGCCCACTGATGAATCTCATCAGAAATGAGGGGCTTCCCTTCAGTATCATTCGGCTTATAGATACTGTGGTTCTTGGGCATATGGGAATCCATGCCCTGCTTCGCCACCTTCTTAAGCTGAGTTTTGTAATCTTTGCTCCCGTGTCCCTTAGTCTCAACGGTAGCCGTCGAGATTTCACGAGCCAGAGCACGACCATACATGGCGTGGTGCTCTTGAGTCAGGGCCACTGGGTAACGACCTGAATTCTTGGCAACAGTTGCTCCCGCAGCGAACCATGGCGTGGCCATGCTACGCAGAGGATAAACGTCGAAACCACTATTCAAGCCCACATCCCCTACTCGCGGCTGGGACTTATTAAATTGAGCAGCGCCACTGCGACCGTCATCAGCACCTTGGCCGTAACCAACAGGTAGGATGATGGTGTTTTCGGCCAAGCCAAAGGCGACTAAAACGGGCATCTTAATCTTCTTATCGCCCAAGGTGAGGTCCACCATGTAAGCCCGTGCTTTTTCTCCTTCGCCAATCTCGGGACGAGGTGCGTTCTCAACCTTGAAACCAGCGACGTTATTCTCAGGCTGGAGAGTCACTAACTCCTTTGAAATACCGAGAGCATCAGCGGTCTTAGGTGAGATGTAAGCGATGTTGTCCCAAGTCAGCTTCGACTGCGGGTCAGGCGCTTCTTGCAACCAAGAGTTTTCGATATAACGACCATCCCAAACGGAGGCATCGGCCGCGAAAACGACATCGAGAGAGTCTTTCGTGGGCACTGGAGCCTGGAGCGCATCACCCGGGGCTGGTGATACCGATGGAAGAGCCGCTTCTGGATAAGTCGCCTCCACGAAACCATCACGAAGAGCCTTCGCCCAAGTGGCAGCGTCTTTGCCAGCAGCAGCTTCGAAGGTCTTGCGAACCTGATCGTAACCTGCGGCAGGAGTCTTCTCATCACCTAGATTCAACTGACCATCAGCGAGAAAAGCGGAAAGAAGTTCGAACTCCCCCACTCCGTCATAAAGAGGAAGAATGAGAGGTTGAGCGAGAAGATGGGTTCCCGTCTTGGACTTCGCATCAGCCCAACTCTCCAAATAATGAGCAGCCGGAACGTGCCAAGTGGAAGCGTAGGCCGTTGCGTTGGTGCGCAAACCCCAATGAATGGAAGTCTTCACCTTCGCAAGGAGTCCCTTGAAGTCGATATCGGCGGGAGCATCGTAGACAGGATCTCCCGGAGTCAACATAACGAGAGTTTCGATTGCTCCCGCTTCGAGGTCTTTCACCAATTCGGTGAGACCGGCAAAATCTTTTGTCCCGGTTTGCTTGAGAGAGAGAGGCTTCTCTGCTCCCACATTACCGAGGGCGAGGTTGATCGCTGCCACCACTTCGTGCAGCGCCTTGGACTCGCGAGTTCCAGCCAAGACAACGGACTTACCAGCATTTGCCTTAAGGTCTTCCGCACAGGCCTTGACCCACTTGGCTTGCTCTTCGGTAAGTTGAGCATCTCCGGCGACTTGAGCACCAACTGCTTTGGCCAC
>CALFBF010000067.1 GCA_937949965.1 uncultured Roseibacillus sp. | reverse complement strand
CATAATCAGAAAGGGAGAAAGAGGATAAGAATCGGTGGTTGCAGGAAAGTTCTGTTCGTTCGGTCTTAGAAATTACTTAGGCTTTCGCGGGAGTGGCTTTGGGCTTTGGAGTGGGAGCGAGCCGTTTGCCGGGTCCAATCTGGCTGTCTACCGTCTTGGCTAGGAAGAAGACAAAAACGGAGAAGACTCCCAGACCAACGAGACTAGCGATGAACTCAGTTTGACCGAGTTTGGGTCGAGCGATGAGGAGGGCGGTCAAAACGATGTTGATGAGAGCAAGCTCAAAGAAGATAACCCATCCCAATTTCATCAACTGATCGTAGCGGAAACGCGGAATGGACCAGCGCACGAGGATGAAAAAGAGAATGAAGCCAACCACCTTCGTGAGGAAGACTCCCATGTGAAGAAGGGAAGCCCAGAGTGGGAAAACGCCATTGTCACCTAGCTTGGCATCGAGCCCGAAGGGCAAGGACCAACCCCCGAGGAAGAGGGTCACGATGAGAGCCGAACCAATCACCATCGCCGCGTATTCTCCGAGGAAGAAGAGGGCGAATTTCATGGACGAATACTCAGTGTGATAGCCACCGACGAGCTCGGTCTCACATTCTGCGAGATCGAAAGGGGTGCGAT
This sequence comes from uncultured Roseibacillus sp., assembly GCA_937949965.1. Taxonomy (GTDB): domain Bacteria; phylum Verrucomicrobiota; class Verrucomicrobiia; order Verrucomicrobiales; family Akkermansiaceae; genus Roseibacillus. Next base: position 5,271 of record CALFBF010000067.1, on the reverse strand, counting down.
TTGTTTCCGCAAAGATAGAGATGGTGAAGATGATAAAGGCGAGCACCATCGGCACCCATAGAATCCACTGCTGCAACCCACCGGCATCCCAGAATCCGTTTTGCCAAATCATGCCACCCTCGTTCCAGAGAGGGAGGAGCAACCAGCCGTTCACCGACTGTTCATGAACGATGCGGCCGAGGTTGAGTTCGCCGAAGAAGAGAAGAACGGGAATGATGGAGAGACCAAGCGCGATTTCGTAAGAAATCATCTGTGCCGAAGCGCGAATACCACCCATGAAGGGGAACTTCGAGTTCGAAGCCCATCCCGCAATCGTAATTCCGTAGACCGCGAGGGAAGAGATTGCGAAGATAAAGAGAGGGCCGACATTGAGGTCCGCAATCGCCATTGAAATCGGCTGTTCGCGACCCTCGAAACCAATGGGGCTGCCGAAGGGAATCACCGCAATCGTGATCAGCGAAGGCACCATCGTCATGCAAGGCGCGAGCCAGAAGAAGTGTTTGCGTACGTGTCCCGGAGTAAAATCCTCTTTAAGAATGAACTTAAGACCATCTGCAATGGGCTGCGTGAGACCACCGAGTGGGAGCTTGATGTCGTTCTTGAATCCCAAAATCGAGGTTGGAATCATGGTCCGGTTCGGTCCCACTCGGTCTTGAATAATCGCCGAAAAACGACGCTCCGCGTAGACCGCGTAGGCGACGAAGGTCAGGACCACGGTGAAGAAGAGGCCCATTTTGATAACCGTGGCGATGAGGAAGGGAATGTCCATTGTGCGAAAGAAAAAGGTTTTAGACTCGCTGACGAGCGCTGATACACGCGGATGAATCAAATTGGCAAGACCGCGTCGTCAATTCTCGGTGAGAAGCCGAAGAAGTGCTGCTGAAGGTTATTTGCGGAATCCAATTCATCTGATTTATCCTAGTCGAGGCGGTGCAATGAGTGTGATTTTTGGAAGAAAAGAAGTTATCCGACAATTTCGCGATTCTGGACCCTTTGGCGCTCTTTTTCGAGCAGGGGAATGGTTTCACCCGTTTCCTTGATGGGGATGCCGTGGTCGCCGATTTTCTGAAGAGAGAGATCTTTGAACTCGAACACTTCTTCCGAAAGTATCGTGAAGACGTCTTGGATTTTCTGCGGCTTAGCGGCGTCTGGTTTCAGTTCGGCCAAGAGATCTGCCAAGATTTCCCAATCGGGAGCAGCTTCACCCGGAGGCAGAATGGCCCGATTGAGGCGTTGTAGACGTCCGGTGACGTTCACCATCGAACCCCGCTTTTCTGCGAAACTCGCACCAGGTAGCACGACGTGGGCTTTGCCTGCGGTGGCGTTGGAGAGAATATTCAGCACGACGAGGTGTGAGAGATTGGAAAGTTCTTCCGCCTCGTAACCACTCTCCGTTAGATCTTCTCCGACGATAAGGGCGGCCTTGATCTGACCCGAGGCGATGCCGGACTTAATCGCGTCGTATTTTGCGAAAGGATTGTCCTCTCCGAGCACCAACTTGGCTCCGGTGGTATTCGGGTTCCGGTCCGCGCTGATGAGCTTGCCATCAGACTCCCCATTGCGGGCGATGAGCACCAAGTTCTCGGTGCCGAGTGCTTCTTTGATTTTGCGAATGAGGAAGAGTTCTTCGTTCGTGCTTCGCGCCGAGGCCACAATCGCGATTTCTGTTCCCGAGAGGCCCGCAAATCCAACCGCTGCTTCCTTAATGGCCTGCGCCATCGGGGTCGCGACGTGATTCCCGCTACTGCGAGTCAGTGGGGCCGTGAGACGATGTTCACCGTGGATTTCGTGGAAAGCGAGACGGTGACTATCCGGCATCCAAGCCGAGTTCACCTCGTTGTTTTCGCGCGGTGTGATGCGGAAGACCTCGTTGCCTCGTGTCCAAATCGTGGTGTTACAACCTGTGCCGCAGTTGACATCAATAGAAGGAGTTTCCTTGAGGAACCACACCCGCATCTGGAAGCGGAAGTCATTGCTCGTCAGCGCTCCCACCGGACAGATGTCCACTGTATTGAGGCCGTAGTTGTTATCGAGCTTTCGTCCGGGATGGACGGAAAGAGTGGTGTGAGTGCCTCGGTCCGTGAAGCCGAGCACCGGATCGTCCGCCACTTCATCCATGAAGCGAATACAGCGACTGCACATGATGCAGCGCTCGTCATCAAGGCGAATGCGAGGCCCGATGTCGACGTTCTTAGGCTTCTTAACCTTATTTTCTTCGAAGCGAGAGGCTCCGTTTCCGTGTTCCACTGCAAATTGTTGCAGCGAACACTCACCTGCTTGGTCACAGATCGGACAGTCGAGAGGGTGGTTAATGAGGAGGAATTCCATCACTCCTTCGCGGCACTTCTCCACCAGTTCGCCACCAGTGCGGATACCCATATTCTCGGCAACAGTGTTCGCACAAGCAATCACCGGACGCGGCATCCAGCCGATTTCCTGATAACCGTCTTCACCGTAAGTCGGGTCTTCGCCGGGAGCTGGTCGGGGTGGCATCCCCATCTGTACCAAGCACATACGGCAATTGCCGGGAGAGGAAAGTTTGGGGTGATAACAGTAGTGCGGAACTTCTTTTTCCGCCTGCTTACAGGCCTCGATCATGCGAGTCCCTTTCGGCACCTGGATCCAGTGGCCGTCAATTTGAACATTCACCAAGCCCTTCTCGCCAGCGAGATCCTTGGGCAATGGCTGGGTGGTCGTCGCAGAATCGCTCATTGAGATACGGCGGGACTATGAATCGCTAGCCTAGCAGGGGCAAGAGGACTTTGTGAAATTTTTCACAAAGTCCAAGTAAGGACTATTTTTCACGCCCTTTTTCCGTTTTTAAAAGGGCTTATTGGGGTGAAGCCAAATAAGTCCCAGCGGGACGTAGAAACGCAGCTCAGCTCTGAAGGAGCGAATAGATACTAGAATAGTCCGCAGGGCTATTGACGGAAACAAATAACATCAATCAAGAGGTCTGAAAGACCGCCAGATACTTCTAGGCCCCAGCGATAATGAACCGCTTGGATGTCCTCGTTTTTCTTCTGATACCGTATTTCTGAAGCTGCATCCGGCGGTCTTTCAGACCTTGTAGTTTCTCCTAGTAGGGTCCATAGCCCTGCGCTACGTTGCGGGCTATGCTGGTATCTGGACGCTCCGATGGAGCTGCTGAACGAATCTAGCGAAGAACCTTCGCCCTCGACGTTAGCTGCGGAGTCTTTGAGAGGGGAAAAATCGAGAGTTTCTTCACGAGTCGGCTTATTCTTTAGGCCTGAGTTCCGCTTCCAGTCGATAAAAGGCCCTACCGCCGACTGGCGGATTGGAGTCACCGATCTCGAGGAGACCTGTCCCCGGATTTAGGAAATTACTGTCCTCATTGCTCATGATTTCAGTGAAATTGACGAGGTCCGTGGAGCGAGTCAGTCGCAGGATAATGTTGTTCTGTTGCTCGTCATCGAGGCCGAAACTTAGTTGAGGAGAGCCATCAGATCCAATTCCCATTAAGCGAAGATGTCCCTCATCACTAGGGTCTGCTGCAAGGATTTGAGTTCCAATGGCTAACTCAACCCCGGTAGATACTCCGTCGGAATCAACATCGGCGTTGAACCCATTGAGAATTTCCTCTGTCTCTCCTTGAAATTCAACTGCTCCGATATCGAGAACCCCACCGACGAAGCGGTCGAAGTTGCGCTGATCGGAACCCAAGGGATTGACGGAACCCCCAGCGTCGATAGCAGGAGAATCAGGTAGAGGAGGCATGGTCTGGGTGGGGCCGCCATAGTGGCCGAGAGGGGCGAGTTGAAGATCTGCTGCCGCAATGATCATGATTTCGGAGGCGCTGTCGTCTAATGAATGACCATCTGTGCTAGAGAGCAGGTTGTGACCTGCGGGGATGATGGTCGAGCCCGCGTTTTCTCTTAAATCTGAGCCGTTAAGCGCAGTGTTGCCTGCGAGGATGGTGTTGTTGAGATTGAGGGTGGCATTGCCGTTGATTGATCCATTGTTTATGATCCCACCACCTTCAGCGAGAGTTCCAGAAGCCGAGTTACCAGAGAGGGTACAGTTATTCAGATTGAGAGTAGAGCTACCATTGCTACCTTCGTTAAAGATACCACCGCCAGCATTGGCCGAATTTTCGGAGAGGGTGGAATTGTTCAAGGTGAGGGAAACACTGCCATTATCACCATTGTTGAAAATGCCACCGCCGAAAGTATCGGAAGAATTGTCAGCGAGAGTGCAGTTGTTCAGGATGAGGGCGGCGTTACCAAGGTTGAGCCTGCCATCATTGAAGACGCCACCACCTCTAAAGGACGCAAAATTGCCGGAGAGAGTGCAGTTGTTGAGGGTGAGGGTGGCGTTGTCGTTGCGGATTGCCCCGCCATTATCCGATCGACCACCAGTGAGGGTGAGCGCGTGGAGAGAGAGGGTAGCCCCGGGTCGAACGTCTATAATGCGGCTTCGCCCATTTGCGTCGATGGCCACCCCCCTAGGGATTTCTGAGGCATCAATGATGATGGATTTGTCGATGAGGAGTTGTTCGCCGGTAAGGACGATTGCATCAGTGACTTGGCCGGTAAAAATGCTGGGATCGAAGCGGATGGTGGTCGAGTCACTGGCTTGAACGATGGCTTCGCGCAGAGAGATGAGGTTGTCCGTTTCGTCTACCTCATCGGCGGTAGTATTCACCATGATGATCGGGCCTTGAGCGTGGGTTGTGGTGGCAACGGAAAAGCTTAGCGCGAAGGCTAAGCACAAGGGTAGAAATAGAAAACGGTTCACGAGAATAATTCGAGATAGTATCATTGCTGATAGAGGGGCTAGCTTTCGTTGCGGATTCCTAACATGCACTCGCTGATGTCCGAATCGTATTTATGATTATTTGAGTGTGGGAATTCGAGGTTGGATACGTGAGACTAACATCGAACCCTCTTTTCCTCACTTCGTAATTTGGAACCCCTTGATCTCAGGATCCACTTCGGTAACGACAGTCATTTGACCTTTGATATGATGAGAAAGGGCTGATTCTTCGCTCAAGTCTTTGAGATACTCGTTTATCTCTTCTTCGTCGCCTTGCAGGATCAGCTTCACGGTGCCGTCGGGGAGGTTCTCCACGCTGCCGGTGAGGTCGTAGCCCTTGGCCAGTTCTTTGCAGGAATAACGGAACCCGACTCCCTGCACGCGGCCTTCGTAGATGGTTTGTCGTGCAATCATGAGGTAATAATAGGGGGCAAATGAGCCTCGGTGCTACTTTAACCATTCTTCGAATCGTTCTGCTGTCACAAAGTTACCGCT
>CALFBF010000066.1 GCA_937949965.1 uncultured Roseibacillus sp. | reverse complement strand
TTTCCTGAAAAAAGCTTTCGATTTAAGCAACTAGTTTACCGCGCCTACGGAGAAGAACTCATCACCATTTCTCAAGCCGCTCATTTTCTAGAACAATCTATTGATCAAACTAAACTCGACCTTAATCCATTCTAGGTAGCTGTGGCACAACACATTGAGATCGTCGTTCTAAAAGACGCTAATGTTGTCATCGATATGGTGAACATTGGAGTCTTCGCCACTTGGTTTCGACTTAGCTACGAAACATGGACCACTGATCTTATTCTGGAAGAACTTCGAGCTGGAAAGCAGAGGAATGAAGTTGAGGCCCTAGTCGCGTCTGGAAACCTAAGAGTGCATGAGCTCTCTAGTAAACAAATCCAAAAATGCTGGGAATTCAAAGAACAACACAAAGTCAGTCTACCAGATGCTAGCAGCGTAGTAGTAAGCGAAGTCTTGGACGCCATCCTATTGACAGGTGATAGAAAACTTCGCCGATCCGCTGCAAAAGTAGGCAGACCATATCGCGGTGTCCTTTGGGCCTTGGATAGCATGATTGAAGCTAAGGCACTAAACTATCCAGATGGAATAAAAGCCTTAGAACTCCTCAAACGGTCTAACGCATTTATCCCCCACCCAGAGATCGAAAAGAGAATTCAAGCTTGGGGTTTATTTTAGACGGAACAGACAAAACATCAATTACTGTTCGGCTCTCTAATTTCATCTACTAGAACAAAGCGAAAATCCTCTTGCAAATCAAGAACGCCGAACTATGAGGGCGGAGCGTTCGCGCGCATTATTGGCTCCGATTTTCTTTGCGAGCCGACCGCAAACCATCTTCTTCGATGATAGTTGGATTTCGGATTTCATCCCAACCCCATCATCGAATGAGCTCCCAGCTAGCGGAGCGATGACCGGGAACTCGACCTCTTATGTCCACCTTTCAAGAACTGCCGCTGGCAGCACCTATTCAGCAGGCTCTCGCAGAGCGAGGCTACACTCAGCCCTCCCCCATTCAGGAGCAATCCATTCCCATTCTCCTCGAAGGACGCGACCTCTTAGGTTGCGCCCAGACCGGCACGGGTAAGACGGCGGCCTTCTCGCTCCCTATCCTGCAACTCCTTCACGAAAGCCCGAAGCAGCCTCGCCGCAAGAGTGCTCGGGTATTGGTACTCACTCCTACGCGGGAACTCGCTACCCAGGTGGGCAAGAGTATGGAGACTTATGGCGAACACCTCCAATTCAAGCACACCCTCATCTACGGTGGGGTGGGACAAAATCCTCAGGTACGAGCGATGCGCGATGGCGTCGATATCTTGGTGGCTTGTCCAGGGCGTCTACTCGACCTGATTGAACAGAAGTGCGTGGACTTGTCTGAGGTCGATTTCTTCGTTCTCGATGAAGTTGATCGTATGCTCGATATGGGTTTCCTGAGAGACGTTAAAAAAATCGTGGCCCTCCTCCCCAAGCGGAGACAGTCTCTCTTCTTCTCCGCGACCTTGGCTCCTAATATTGTAAAGCTGGCCAAGGAGATTCTTCACGAGCCTGCTACCGTTACGATTGCGGCCAAGACAACCACGGCCGAGAATGTCACTCACTCGGTATGCTTTCTCAGTAGCGAGAATAAGAGGAAACTCCTCATCTCCCTCCTAGACGAGCAACAAGAGGGAGAGCTGGCCATTGTTTTCTCTCGAACCAAGCACGGCGCTAACAAGCTGGCCAAGCTACTGACTGCTAACGGACTAACAGCGGAAGCGATTCACGGTAATCGCTCACAAGCACAGCGAGAACGCACGCTTGATAAATTCCGCGCCGGACGACTCCCCATCCTCGTCGCCACTGATGTCGCTGCTCGGGGTGTGGATGTGAAGGCTGTCACTTTGGTGATCAACTTTGACCTGCCACAAGAGCCCGAAGCCTATGTCCATCGCATTGGACGCACTGGACGAGCCGAAGCAACTGGCCGCGCAGTAAGCTTCTGCGCAGAAGACGATTGCGCGCTTCTAACAGATGTCGAAAAACTGATTAAGACCAAGATTCCCGTGATGTCTGATCACGAGTGGCACTGGGACAGCCTTGCGGCCAAGCATAGCATTGGCAAAGGAGGCGGCACGCGAGCAAATGGCGGCGGTGGTCAACGACGTGGCCAGGGTGGTCGCGGCTCACAAGGCGGTGGAAACCGTGACGGCAACAACGGCGGTCGTCGCAATCGGCGCTCGAACAGCTCCAAAAACAGTCGCGGAAAACGACCTGCGAAGAAGTGAGGCCGTCCTTCGCCTAGAGACGAAAGAAACTGCTATCGCAAAGATCCTAGCCAGCAGTCTCAGGCTGAGGGTTCAGGAACTCGAGAAAGTCTTCGGTCCACTTCACCTCATTCTGATGACCCGCAAAGGTTTCGAGATGCTTGAGCATTGCTAGGGCAGCACCCTTCTGATCACCGATCTCGTAGATTGCTTTTTCGAGGTCCCAGAGCATCTGAGGGCGTCTCTCGACTAGAAAACGTTCGAACGCAGCGGAGCGTTCTCCTCGTTCAGGATTTTCTGACTTCGCTTCTTGGAGACGGGCTTCTTGGATAATCCATTTGCCCCATGCGGCCCGATAGGCGGCGATATCTTTCTTCTTCTCCAAAGGAGGTAAAATATGATTCGTGTAAACATCTTCTAGTTTCACCGGAGAAACGGGCCATTTTTCCTCTGCTCCCACTCCGTAAGCGAGGGCAAAAACAGTCTCGGTAACATCCTGTTCAAGGGTCCGAAACTGACGAGGTTCTAACTCCTGATCTCCCAAAATGGCGTCGAGGGCAGAGATCGCACGACTAGAGAGTTCACCCTGATCTTCCTCAGACATCGCATTGGCCTCCACGGTGAGACGCAGCCAGTTCAATTGATGACGGAGGACCCGACGAAAGCCAGGGCTATCGCCACGTTCCTTGTGACGACGCTTCCATTCTCGGAACTCTTGCGCACTCCTTTTTTCATCGAGAAAGCGTACTTTTTCAACACAACTCAGGTAGAACTCATGAGCCCGATCATCGTTAGAAGCTGCCGAACGAAAGGCCGTAATCGCGTTACCCGAACGCTGCACGGCACGCCCTCCAGCACCTTCCTTAACTTCCTTCAATTTTTCTAAGAGAGCCTGCCGATCCCCTTCTGTCAGAAGAGCTTCTTGGGCTAGTAAAGAGGGAGAAGTCAGCACTGAACTCGCTAAGAGAAGAGTGGAAAAAGAACGAAGATGAAAACGCATAATAAGTTAAGAACGATTCGGAAGCTTAATTCATAGAAATTCTTTTGGCAGTGATCTTTTTTTTGCGAGCCCTTGCAACAGTCCCTCTCGCCGTCAAAACTCACCGTCATGCCTCGCCCTTCCATCATTGAACTGAGTCAGAAAGCGACTGAGACCCCATTGAGCGCGACCTTCCACGCCCAGCTCGCCAGCTTGACCGAAAAGGAAACCAAATCCGGCAAACCCTATCTCGAAGTTGGGCTCGCTGATGGGACAGGATCCTTCACCCTCAAGGCTTGGGCTGATCATCCTCTTTTCAAAGAATTACAAAGCATGAGCCTTGGGGTGGGCTTAGAAGTCGTCGGCAAGTTCACTCGTAACCAATGGGGCATGGACGGCTCTCCGTGGAAATTCTCCCTACTCGATCAAGCGGCGCTACAGGAACTCCTCGCGGGTGATCCCGCCACCCTCGAACGCCAACGGCAAGATTACGCCGATATTGAGGCCTTCATCATTTCCCTGAAAGATCCTCGTCTTTCTGCGCTCTGCCACCGCTTTCTCACTGTTTTCGGAGAGCGATTTCGTCGCACGGCCGCCGCGCGACGTAATCACCACGCTCGCCGAGGAGGACTCGTCGAACACGTCGCACAGATGATGCGTGCCGCCAACGCCATTTCAGAAGTCTATCCCACTCTTAACCGAGATCTCATGCTCGCGGGAGTTCTCTTCCACGATTGCGGTAAACTCTGGGAAAACACTTATCCAGAGAGCGGCTTTACCCAACAATATCAGCTTTCGGGCGAACTCATGGGGCATATCTCACTTGGGATCGAACTCGCTAATAAGCTCTGGCGAGACCTCCTGCTCTCCCCGCAAGCAGTAGAATGGGAAAAACTCGACCCCGTCTCCGAACTCGTCCGCCTGCACCTCCTCCACCTCATCGCCTCCCACCACGGCACCCATGAATTCGGCTCTCCGGCCCTACCTCGCACTCCAGAAGCCTTCGCACTTCATCATATCGATAATCTAGATGCTAAATTCGAAATGCTCAAAGACGTCTATAACGAGGGAAAAGAACTCGCCCCCGGCATCCACGAACGTCGCTTCCCACTCCCTTGCAACCTCGCCACCCCTCTCCCCTCGTATCAAGAAAATGCTTAACTCACCTATACGTTAAGGACAGGTATACGGCCAGCTTCCAAATGCCATGAACAAGGCCCCTAACCCTTTGTAGGACTGTGGTTTTTGGCTCTCTTCCTCAAAACTCAGTATTCCCTTACTCACAATCACAGCTTGGAGATGGCGATTAGGGGTCCGGTGTAACGACAAAATCCATTCATGCAAGGTCTTGCAATACCTGTCTAGGAACGATAAGCAGACACATCATCCTCTTAGTAAGTCACACTTCTAGTTCCTGATTGTGGTCCAAGAGCAAAAAATAACCCAAACGAGCCCCCCATTGGAAAATTTATCTGACTGGGATGACGCTGCTTTAGTGGCTAGGTGTCAAGCCGAACTCCCCAACGATCTCACCGCCTACCGAGTTCTCGTCGCTCGCTATGAGGGACTGATATTCAACACGTGCCGCCGGATCATTGGCACTCCTGAAGATGCCGAAGAGGTCACTCAAGACACCCTTTTACAGATTTTTCACAAGATACATCAGTTCCAAGGAAGGTCCTCTTTTAAAACTTGGTTGTATAAAATTGTGCACAATTACTGCCGTAACCGCATCTCTAAGCTTGCGAGGAAGCGTGAGGGCCAAAACTCTTACGAAGAACACGCCGCTAATGACGAGGTCGATCAAGAGGCTGACAACCGACGGGCCGCCCTTGCACAAGCAGTAGAAGAAGCATTAAGTAAATTAAAGAAACCAGAACGAGAAGTGATTGTGCTCAAATTCATGTCCGGACTTACCCTTCAAGAAACCGCCGATGTCCTCGGCGTGAAGTTGAGTGCGGCCAAGATGCGGCTCTACCGCGCTCTGGAATCCTTTAAGGAAGCTTATTCTCGGATCGATAATGCACCACTAGTCCCCAACTTTACATTGACCGATGACTGAAGAAACCTTTAACCCCGACGACTCAATCTTCAGCGACCTCTTTGCCGAGGCTGGCTGGAATGAAGTCGCCAAGGCCTCTCCAAACGAACGCCGCATCGAAGAGATTACTCAACGAGCTGTCGCTGAAACCATTGTGAAAGAATCGAGTTCCTTCGTCTTTCTCAGCTTCACGACTGCCCTCTCAGAGTTCTTCGCGGCTCTTTTTGGCCACGTCAACAAGAACGACGAGGACTACAAACCTTGATTTTTGCGGGTAATAATTTAAGGCTTGGGTCAGAACAACATGATCCTCGCCCAAGCTAACCCTGCCTCTGTCCCTATTCCCGAAGAAACTGAGCCTATCGAAGTTATCGAGGCCAGTATCGAATCGGCTGAAGAGACTGATGCCGAGAACTCTGGCAACTTTCTCGACTACGTCTTGGAAAAGCTCCGCGAAGCCTTCTTGGAGATGGCTGACGGTGCAATCAACGCCTTGCCCAATTTAGTCATTGGAGGCGTTCTCCTCTTTGTCGGCTTAGTCATCGCTAAAGTGACTCGTACGGTGCTGACCAGCACCTTCAAAAAGATCAAACTTGACGACATTTTCTCAAAAATCGGGCTCACTGAGATCTTTTCCAAAATCGGGCTCAAGGCCGGGCCCGCTATCGCTCTCCCCAAGATTCTCTACTGGTTCATCCTCCTCGCCTTCATCAAGGTCGCCGCTGATAAGGCCGGATTGGAAGATATTTCCGCGCTACTCAATCAGATCATGGCCTTCCTGCCCAAGGTCCTCACCGCCGGTATCATCCTCCTCATTGGCTACATTATCGCGGACATGATTCAAAACGCCGCCTTCCGCTCCCTCGATGCAATGGGGTTAGAATACGCTGGTAGTCTCGCTCGCATCCTCTTTGGCTTCCTCTTCATCCTCGTCCTCACCGTTACCTTCTCCCAGCTCGGTATCGAGACCGAGCTCCTCAACTCTTCGGTCAAGATTCTCCTCTGTGGTCTTGCCCTCGCTCTCGCCCTGTCCTTAGGGCTGGGGCTTAAGCCTCTCGCCGGACACATCGTCTCTGGCGTCTACGCCCGTGACCTCTACAAGGTTGGGACCGAGATCCACTACGATGAAGAACCCGCCAAAGTCGCTGGAGTCGGCCCTCTCACCACTAAGCTCACCCGTCCGGACGGCACCTTCATCGTCATCCC
>CALFBF010000065.1 GCA_937949965.1 uncultured Roseibacillus sp. | reverse complement strand
GACGAATACCTGAATCGAGACCTCAAGGCACAACTCAACAAAAGGCCGTCTAAACGAGACGAGGGAGAATTCACAGCGTTAGCTAAAACTGAAATGAGGCGTTTACAGAAGTCACCTGAACGAGCGAAAAAATACTTCAATAGTCAGCATGTTCAATATGCCGCCTGATTTCTCGCCGGATTAATACGAGCAGGGTCTCTTCGAGCAAGCCGGTCTCAAGGTGGAGCTCTCTCGCGAGGCCGGTTGGGCTACGGTCAGAGAAAAGCTCTATCTAGGAGAGCTGGATGCCGCCCAAGCGCCCGCGAGCATGATTCTAGAGCTCTCGCTAGGCTACAACGGCATCGTCCGCGAATGTATCACTGGATTTTTTACCGCTCACAATGGCAATGCCATCACTCTCTCGAACGAATTGTGGGAACTGGGAGTGCGCGATGGCGAGAGTCTAGCTCGGGTCGTCAAGGAGAACCCGCAACGCCGTTTTACCTTTGCTGGCGTTCTTAAGTTTTCTTCCCAGAATTACTTAATGAGACATTGGTTGCTCGCCAACGGAGTGGTCCCGGAGCGAGATGTCAATCTGGTCATAGTACCCCCCCAGCAGGTCCATGCCAGCCTGAAGAATGGTTATATTGACGGCTATTGCGTGGCCGAGCCTTGGAGCTCCTATGGTCTTCTTCAAAATATAGGCTGGTGTGCGACCCTGACTTCAGACTTTGCACCCATGCATCCGGAGAAGGTTTTCATGGCCACGAAGTCCTTCTATGAAGAGGAACCTGCGCGTTATCTCGCCCTTTTAGACGCGCTCTGGAAGGCTTCTCACTACTGCGATCAATCGCAAAATCGCGCTGCTGTCGCAGAGCTGTTGGCTCGTCCGGAGTATGTTGATGTCTCGCAAGAAGTATTAGGAAATGCTCTCGTTGGCCCATTCCAGCTTGGGAATGGGCAAGATCGCGATGCTCGTGATGCCATTGTCTTTAATCGCAATGATGCCAATCGACCTAGTCTGCAAAAGGCCGCTTGGGTTTTGGATCAAATATCTATCCATAAACTCGTACCTAATATGAAGCGTCCGAGTAAGAATAAATTACAAAGCCTTTTTCGGGAGGATGTCTACACCGATCTTCTCACTCACCTCTCTCCTGCTCTCACTTCAAATTAGCCTAGAAAAAGACATGAAAAAGTATCCAACAATGAATAACCCCTACGATGCGGATCGTATCATCGGGGCTGGACATAGCCACGAAGCTGCACCCCTAGACGATGCCGCCAAGGATTTTGTCAAACAGAGTAATCCGGAATTCCGGTCCATTGCCGCCACGACTGCCAAACCTTGTAATCATAGCGGCTCCTGTAACTGTGCTGAAAAAGCCGATGCCCCCTTAGCTGAAAGTCATGAAGCAATGGTGGACAATGTGGTGGAAGAAGCCGTAGTGCGTGCAATTTTCCCCAATGACGTTCATCGGCGTGAGTTTATTCGCCGTGTGGGGCAGGGAACTGCTGCTTCCATCGTTGCTTCCGTGTTTTCGACCCAAAGCTTCAAAGCCTGGGCTCAAGAACCAGTCAAGAGCGGTCAGATCGAGAAGAAGGACCTCTCGATCGGATTCATCCCCATCACTTGCGCGACCCCTATCATTATGGCCGAGCCGATGGGCTTTTATCAGAAGCATGGACTCAATGCCAAGGTGCGAAGAGCCTCAGGTTGGGCTATGGTTCGTGATTGGGGCATTAATAAAGAAGTGGATGCTGCTCACATGTTGAGCCCGATGCCCCTTTCCATCACAATGGGAGCAGGTTCGCCAGCGGTTCCATATCTCATGCCTGCTATCGAGAATATTAATGGTCAGGCAATAACCTTGGCCAATAAGCATAAGGGAGTGAAGAGTGCAAAGGATATGAAAGGTTTCCGTTTTTGTGTTCCTTTTGAATATTCGATGCATAACTACCTTCTTCGCTACTTCTTAGCAGAAGAAGGCATTGATCCGGACAAGGATGTCGAGATTCGAGTCGTGCCGCCACCGGAAATGGTTGCTAACCTCAAGGCTGGTAATGTGGATGGATATCTCGCGCCCGATCCCTTCAATCAAAGAGCAGTCTACGAAAAATGCGGTTTCCTCTTTAAGCTCACGAAAGAACTGTGGGAAGGGCATCCTTGCTGTGCGTTTGCAATTTCGCAGAAGTTTGCCACCGACAATCCCAATACTTACAAAGCCTTGTTCAAGTCGATTGTCGATGCCACCTACTTCTCCTCTGATCCTGCTAACCGAAAGGACATTGCGAAAGCAATTGCGCCGAAGAACTACCTCAATCAACCAGAGATTGTTCTCGAGCAAGTCCTCACCGGGACTTACGTCGATGGCATCACAGGGATTAAGAAGGATCCGCGACGAATCGACTTTGATCCCATGCCATGGAACTCGATGGCGAAGTGGATCATGTCGCAAATGGTGCGCTGGGGCCAGATCAAGGGGGATGTCGACTTTGACGCCATCGCCAAGCAGGTCTACCTCGAAGCCGAATGCGAAGATATGATCGAATCCCTCGGCTATCAGAAGATGAAACCTTCCTATGACAAGTTCAGCGTCATGGGCAAGGAATTCGACCCCTCTGACCCATTGGCCTACGCCAAGAGTTTTCCCATTACGCGTGCTCAGTAAAGAGTCACCAGGGAATCGCCACCGCGCGTTTGTTGCCTGATAATCATGATGAAAAAATTGATGAAAAATGTTACTTTAGATAAATATTCACCTTACCTCCTAAGTTTGGTGATCTTGGGGGTTCTCTTATTGATTTGGTCCAGCCTCACGAGCGTGCCAAAGTTTAATCCCGCCGGTTTATCTGAGGACGATCTCATGCTCATGGAGATGAATGGCGACATCGTGCGAGACGAGGCTGGTGGTTTTTTGAATAATCCTGATAAGCTACAAACCATCCCCGGACCGGGTCGAGTGTTGGATACAGCCCTAGATGAGCTCAAGGCCCCCTTCGCGAAGACAGGCACCAATGACCACGGGATCGGCCTTCTCGTGGGGTATACCTTGAAACGATTTCTCTTTGGATTTCTCTTGGCATCCGTAGTGGCGGTTTTCTTCGGAATTATCATCGGGAGTTCGCGGATCATCTTTACCGCGTTTAATCCCTTCATTCAGCTGCTGAAGCCAGTGTCACCACTGGCGTGGATGCCCTTACTCTTGTATTCGATCAAGGACCCGTATTGGACTTCCGTGTTTGTGGTCTTTATGGCTTCGCTCTGGCCGACGATGGCGAATACGGCCTTCGGCGTTTCGAATATTAAGAAAGACTACCTACGAGTCTCGTCCATGGTTGAGCTCAGTTGGATGCGGCAGTTTTTTACGGTTATTTTACCGGCTGCCGCTCCTTCTATTTTTGCGGGAATCCGGATTTCGTTCGGGAGTGCTCTGGTTGCGGTGGTACCGGCGGAGATGTTACTCGGGGAGTTGGGGGTAGGATACTTGAGTTGGATCGAGTGGAATAACCTCGATATCGCAGGGGTTATTTTCGCCATCATTGTGGTGGGAGTGGTGGGATTTATTTTGGACTGGGGTCTTTCCAAATTGGCAAGCCGCTTCACTTATTCCGAAGCTTAGGGAGAGGTTTTTATTATTATATTTTTAAGTTATGTCTTATTTGCAAATCGATCACGTTACCAAGATTTATCCTTCGTTGGAGCCAGGAGCCAAAAAAGGAGATGAGTTTGTTGTCTTTGAAAATGTGAATTTTTCCATCGAAAAGGGAGAGTTCGTTTCCATGATCGGGCATTCGGGGTGCGGGAAGAGCACCTTACTCAACATCATGGCCGGATTCGACGAGGCTAGTAAGGGAGGCATCATTTTGGATGGAAAAGAGACGACCAAACCGGGACTGGATCGGATGGTTGTTTTTCAGAGTTTCGCCTTAATGCCCTGGAAAACAGCTTTCGAGAATGTCGCCATCGCAGTCAGCCAGAGCCACCCGCAATTCTCAAAGAAAGAGGTGAAGGAGTGGACCATGAAGTATCTCCAGATGATGAACTTGGAGAGTGCGGCCAACCGTCGCCCCTCCATGCTCTCTGGAGGGATGCGCCAACGGGTGGGGTTGGCCCGAGCTTTTGCGGCCGAACCCAAGATGCTTCTGTTAGACGAACCCTTTGCCCAGATCGACGCCCTGACGCGAGGCTCGATTCAAGAGGAATTACTACGGATGTGGGAGGCCACGAATTCGACCGTCTTTATGGTTACCCATGATGTTGACGAGGCGATTCTACTCTCCAATCGCATCGCGATGATGAGTAATGGCCCTAATGCAGAATTGGCTGAAATTGTCGAGATCGATATTCCTCGCCCGCGGGTACGCTCCGAGCTGATCGACGATCCGCGTTATGTGGAAATTAGGAACCACATCCTGAAGTTTCTTGTCGGGGGAAAGGACGGAATTACGGAAAAAAAAGTGAAAAAACAGCTTACTTAAAAGCGGGATAAAAATTTTAACTCAAAAATTAAATCAATCATTATGAATACAATTGAGATGACAGAAGCGATAATCTCCGCCAAGCAGGCGAAGGGGGTGACTTATGGTGAAATCGCAAACGCGGCGGGACTTTCTGATGTTTTCACAACCTCAGTTCTTCTTGGCCAGAATAGCCTTTCTCCGGAAGATGCTCAAAAGATAGGTGCTTTTCTTGACTTGGATGACGCCGTAGTCAAACAGATGACGATTTATCCCATGAAGGCGATGGATACTGATCTCGTTTCCAAAGATCCATTAATCTATCGTTTCTATGAGATTGCTTACGTCTATGGCGGAGCGCTCAAGGAGGTGATTCAAGAGAAGTTCGGAGACGGCATCATGAGCGCAATCGACTTTACCTGCGAAGTGGAGAAGGAAGAAGACCCCAAAGGAGACCGCGTCGTGGTCACCATGAATGGGAAGTTTCTGCCTTATAAGAAGTGGTAAAGAACGCCCTTTGCCTCGGAGGGGGCTCTAGCCTGTTGTGGGGCTGGCGCGCCTGAACCGTTTTCCCAATTATCTTCTCACGAGATATCGATGGCGGCGCTGTTTATCAGTTATTAGCCTTAAGGGCTCCTCCGATAACCTCATTCCGAGAAAATGCTCCCCAATTTCCTCAACTCTTTGTTGGTTCGAAACCTGATGAACTTGTTCAACAGGCTTTCAAACCGCCTCGATTTGAGAAAATTTGGAATCATTTTTTCTCGCAAACAGGTTGCCGGAGGCACCCATAACCGGGTCCTATTTTGGCAGTGGTTACTCCCAGTCCTAACGGCAATTTCCTCTCGAAAAAGAAGACTGAAATTGGACAAGTTTTGAACGTGCCGAAAGAGGGCGAGTGGGACTAGCATTAGCGCCAGATGCGTTGCTTACTCTTTCTCGCCAGTGCCGTTGTCGCTTGGGCTCATCCCAATGTGGTGCTCGTGATTACCGATGATCAGGGCTATGGGGATCTCTCCTGCCATGGGAATCCGATTCTCGAAACACCTGCTCTCGATGCTCTCCATAGCGAGAGTGTCCGCTTGACTGATTTCCACGTCAGCCCCACCTGCGCGCCCACGCGAGGGGCTCTCATGAGTGGTCACTTCACGAACCGGGCGGGCCCATGGCACACCATTATGGGGCGCTGTTTTCTCTTTGAAGGAGAGAAGACTCTCGGTGAAGTCTTTGCCGCAGATGGTTATGCGACAGGCCTCTTTGGGAAATGGCATCTGGGTGATAATTACCCCTTTCGCCCCGAAGATCGGGGATTCCAAGAAGTGGTGCGACACGGTGCTGGCGGCGTCGGACAAGCTCCCGACCCGTGGGATAATGCCTATTTTGACGACACCTATTTCCACAATGGCGAGCCCAAGAAATTCCCCGGTTACTGCACCGATGTCTTCTTCCAAGAGGCCAAGCGCTTCATCGGCGAGAGCGTGAAGGAAGGGAAGCCCTTCTTTACCTACATCTCCACCAACGCTCCTCACGGCCCTTACCACTGCCCGGACAAATATTGGAAATCCTACCTCGAAAAATTAGAAGGCGACGGACCACGCGAGCAGACCGAGGCCATCTTCTACGGGATGATCGCGAATATTGATGAAAATGTCGGAGCACTACGTGCCTGGCTAACAGCTGAGGGTCTCGCAGAAGATACACTCTTTATCTTCATGACCGACAACGGCACTGCTCGCGGTTCGCGCATTCATAATGCGGGGATGAAGGGCGGGAAGGCTTCTGCCTACGAAGGGGGCCATCGAGTGCCTTTCTTCATGCATTGGCCGAAGGGGGGGCTCACTGGTGGTAAGGATGTTGAGCAGCTCACCGCACACGTCGATATCCTGCCTACGCTTGTCGAGCTTTGTGGCTTAAGTGAAATCGAAGAAGATTACCCTCTCGATGGTAAATCGCTCGTGCCGCTTCTGAAGGGAGAGAAGGACTGGCCGGATCGGACCTTGGTGACCGACTCTCAACGTGTGCGAGACCCCATCAAATGGCGTCGCAGCAGCACCATGACCGAACGCTGGCGTCTCATTAATGGGGAAGAGCTTTACGACATCGAGGCTGACCCCGGTCAGAGGAAAAACGTCGCCAAAGAGAACCCCGAAGTGGTCGCCCGCCTGCGTGCTGACTACGAATCTTGGTGGGAGAGTCTACAGCCCGCCTTCAAGAAAGTGGCCCGGATACAGATCGGGAATCCTGCCGAGAACCCCGTGCTGCTGACCTCCCACGACTGGCTCACCGAGGGTTCCAGCGTGCCCTGGAATCATTCTCTCATCCGCGGCGGTCCGTTAGACAAAGGGTGGTGGGCTCTCCAAGTTGCCGAGGCTGGCACCTATCGCATGGCCTTGCGCCGTTGGCCTTCCTCGACTGGGGCAAAACTTCGTGATGGACTCGCTCCCGCCGCTCCTGTTCCGGGATTGGTTTCTTTCCGCGAAACCCCCGGGAAGGCTTTACCGATTGTGAAGGCTCGTTTGAAAGTAGGGGGCTTTGCCGGCGAACAAGCCGTTTCAGCTAAGGATGAGGAAGTGGTTTTCGAAGTGAAATTACCCAAAGGAGAGTGCGAACTCGAAACGATCTTCGAACTCGAAAGTGGCGAAGAGTTGAGCGCTTACTTCTTGGAGGTCGAAAAGCTCTAACAGGCTCAGCGATTCTGCAGCGCCTGAAAAACAGGGTCAGGGATATAACGTTTCACCGTTTGTTCCCAGCCCTTGGGACCAATGAGCGATTCTACCATACTGGATGATACTTGGGCCAACTCGCGTGGGGGCATCAGGAAGCAAGTCGTCACCTCAGGGGCGAGGTCGTTATTGATGTGGCGCATTACCCGTTCGTATTCGTAATCCCCAGGGGAGCGGATTCCACGCAGAATGTATTTCGCATCCTTCTCTTTTGCATAATCGACCAGATAACGATTATCAAAGTGCTCGAACACCAGATTATCATGCGCCGGCACCGACGCGTGGAGGAGCTCCAAGCGCTCAGGGATACTGAAGGTGTAGTTCTTGGAAGGATTATTCCCGATTGCCACAATGAGCCGGTCAAACAGCTCCAAGCCATTCTCAATCATCCAGAGGTGTCCATTAGTAGGGGGATCGAAGGACCCGGCGTAGACAGCGGTTTTCATCTCAGGGGATTGAGTCACAATTCCCGCAGATAAGACAGACTATCTTCTATTGAGTTTCTGAAGAAGTGAACGAGACTGCCACATGCTCTGACTCCTCTTCAAAGCCTCCAAGACCCGGTCGGGTCGCATCTGGTTAGCCGTCTTCGTCCTCCTCGTCATTGGAGCCTTCGCCTTCCTGCAGTCCCAAGGA
>CALFBF010000064.1 GCA_937949965.1 uncultured Roseibacillus sp. | reverse complement strand
CATTCCGCATCGCTTCGATGGAGCAGGCGGCTTGTTCGGCGGCGGTGTAGGTTTTTTGCCGGCGCCTGCGGGGACGGTGCTTTTCTCGATGTTGCTGGCTTGCAGGGTGCGGAGGTAGTCGATGGTTTTGAGGTTGGTGGTCCAGGCTTTGTGATAGATGTGAAGCTCGGGTTGTTGCGGGCACTTACGCCTTGTCTCGGGGGAGCTGAGGAAGAGGTTCTTGTAGCTGGACTGGATATAAAATCCCATGGAAGAAGTTTGGGCGGTTTAACAGTTGAGGTCAATCTCGTGGAATGAAGATGACCGGTTCGGTGCCGTTGCTGGCATTGTTAACTGCTTGGAGTTTCTTCGAGTGGCCTTGGACTTTCATTGGTAGGAGAATGCTTGGTTTTTGGGAGCTGTTAGAATGGATGTTGTGCTCGGAGCTTGACTTGGGTAGGGGAGGGGGGTTTAGTGAATTCAATATGGCCGACACCGCTGCTCGCTTCTGCGAGCAAGTGTCGGTTTTCGTATTTCTCAGATTAGCCTCAAGTCTTTATTCTTATTTCCACAAATCCCAACTTTGAAGTTCGGTGTTGACTCCGAAATCTTCAATGCGAGCGGTTTGAGCGGAAATGGTGGGGAAGGTTTTGAGGTGTTGCAGAAGGCGCTCATTCCATTTTGAGTTTGAGCAAATAACTTTCAGTATCAATTGCATAGCGCAGAAGTAGAAAAAGGGGCGGTTTGTGTTCAGTCCCGCCCAAGTGGAATCGAGTTTAGGATTCTTTGCTTCTTCCACGACGTTGAGATTCCAAAGCCGGCTATGATGGGCTGAGACATTGCGGATGTAGCTCAGGCTTCGAAGAAGAGAGCCGAAGCTGGTTGGAGAGAGACCGTATTTGAGGGCGATTGTTTGTTTGTCTTCGTGCTTCATTCCTGCAAAGAGGCGGGAAAGGCAGCCAAAGTCGAAAATTTCGATGGCGACCCAGATGGGGAGTTTTCCGTAGGCTTTTTTGTTGTGGCTTACGAAGTCTTCGTTTCTGGAACGGTGTTCGAGTTGGTTGTATTTTTCGTGCCATTCTTGGAAGCCGGTTTTTCCCGTTCTTCTGATCTTGTTGACGAAGTTACCGTTGAAATTGTGAGAATCATGGTGAGCTGTGGAGCCGTGTTTTCCGAGGGTATGAGCGACGTCGACACGGACAGCCATTTCGATTCGTTCCAAGGCGTCGAGGGCAAGGAGGCGAAGCTTTTTGTCGAAGATATAGAGTTCGACCGCTTCTTGGAATCGGCTTCCTGTGATGAAGTCATCATCTCGAAAAGACTTTCCGAGAGGCTGGGGTTTCATTTTTCGGAAGGGATACCAGTAGCCGCTGAGGCGGTAGTAGCCGATCCGTTCGAGGTAATCGAGGGCAGCGGGTTCGTCTTCGATGATGAGTCCTCGGCTTTTTAGGAGAATCAATTGGTCGGAGAACGATTTCCACTGTTTGGCTGGCATGTATTAGGGCTGGTGGTGAGGTCTTGAGTGGTTTTTCGGAAAAGGAAGGGGGTTGTTGGGCCCCTTGCTGAGGTAATGCATTTGATTGCGTAGCCGAGACTTGGAGAGTTGAGCCTAGAAGGCTACGCTCCCTATCGGTGGGGCTCGGGAAATGGAAATGGAATTCGGAGCTACCTTTGGATGGTAGTGCTATCAATTTCCTCAATGGTTGTGTCTATTTGTGCGAAGAAGCCGGTGAGGAAGGTGAGGTAGCCTTGTGGGTTTCCAACAGTGTGGACTTTGATGGAGTCTTCGATGGCTACAAGGCAGACCAGTAAGTCTTTTTTAGAAGTCGATTGTTTGAGCTGGCCTTTGCAAGTTTGCCAGAGATTTTGGGTGAGGTTGTGAATCCACTGGTCCTTCTCTTTTGTTTGAGGGAGAGGTTTAGGTGGGCGGCCTTTGAGGTGCCCCATGGTGCGGCGGATGGCTGATTTGACGCTGGAGTCAGTGGGGTTGTAGCCTGTTTTATTGGCTTTGAAGTCTTCGGTCCAGATTTGGTGGAGGGCCCAAACAGGGTGCTCAAGTATCATGACGAGGTGATTAAGTTCAGGGTTCTTCATGACGATTTCTTTGCTCATGGTTGGGGAGTTGGTGGCGTTGTTTCTGCTTTAAAAGGAGAAGCTTGGGGATGGCTCTTGTTGAGATGAGGACTTGGTTGGATAGGTGGACGGGACGTACACCCCACGAGCGGAGTCTGCCTACTGGCAAGCCTCGCACTCCTCACCATTTCGCATCGCTTCGATGGAGCAGGCAGCTTGTTCGGCGGCGGTGTAGGTTTTTTTGCCGGCCCCGGCGGGGACGGTGCTTTTCTCGATGTTGCTGGCTTGCAGGGTGCGGAGGTAGTAGGTGGTTTTGAGGCCGGTGGTCCATGCTTTGCGATACATGTGGCTGAGGGTCTTCATCTCGGGGGAGGCGAGGAAGAGGTTCACGCTCTGGCTTTGGTCGATCCACTTCTGGCGGCGCGCGGCGGCGTCGATGAGGTAGTCGTGGCTGATGCTGAAGACGGTGAGGTGCTTCTGCTTGATGCGCTCGGGGATGCCTTCGATGTCGGAGAGTTCGCCATCAAAGTATTTGAGCTGATCGAGCATTTCTTGGTTCCAGAGGCCTTCTTTCTTGAGGTCGTTGACGAGCTCGCTGTTGAGGACGATGAAGTCGCCGCTGAGGTTGCTCTTCACGAACAAGTTCTTGTAGCTAGGCTCGATGCACGGGGTGGTGCCCATGATGTTGCTGATGGTCGCAGTCGGAGCAATGGCGAGGACGTTGGAGTTGCGCATGCCGTGTTGGGCAATTTTCTCACGCACGGGACGCCAGTCCATTTTGCCACCACGAGGAACTTGAATGTCCTGTCCACGCTCTTCTTGCAGGAGGTCGAGGGTGTCTTGCGGAAGGAGGCCGCGATCCCACTTGGAGCCCTTGTAGCTCTGGTAGGTGCCGCGCTCACCTGCGAGGTCGCTGGAGCTACTGTATGCGTAGTAGGAAATCGCTTCCATGAACTCATCATTGAAGTCCACGGCTTGCTCGCTGGCGAAGGAATAACCCTTCTTGTAGAGCGCATTTTGCAGACCCATAACCCCGAGCCCGATGGGGCGGTGACGGCTGTTTGCAGTAGCGGCGGCGTCGGTGGGGTAGAAGTTGATGTCGATGACGTTGTCGAGCGCACGGATAGCAACGGTGATGGTCTCGCGGAGGAGGTCGTGGTCGAGGGCGCCATCGTCGGTGATGTGGGTATCGAGCACGACGCTGCCGAGATTGCAAACTGCAGTTTCTTCGTCAGAAGTGTTGAGCGTGATCTCGGTGCAGAGATTACTGCTGTGGATGACGCCGACGTGGTCCTGCGGGCTGCGCACGTTGCAGGGATCCTTGAAGGTGATCCAGGGATGACCGGTCTCGAAGACCATGGAGAGCATTTTCTTCCAGAGCTCAATGGCGGGGACTTTGCGGGTCCAGATTTTGCCCTCAGCGGCTTCTTGTTCGTATTGCTCGTAGCGCGCTTGGAAGGCTTTGCCGTAGAGGTCGTGGAGGTCGGGGGTCTCGTTAGCACGGAAGAGTGACCAGTCTTGGCGCGCTTCCATCCGCTGCATGAAGAGGTCGGGAATCCAGTTCGCGGTGTTCATGTCGTGGGTGCGGCGACGCTCGTCACCGGTGTTCACACGGAGCTGGAGGAAGTCCTCGATGTCGTTGTGCCAAGTCTCGAGGTAAGCACAACCAGAGCCGCGGCGCTTGCCGCCCTGGTTGACTGCGATGAGCTGATCGTTGTGGAGCTTGAGGAAAGGGATGACGCCCTGGGACTCGCCATTGGTGCCTTGGATGTAGCCGCCCGTGCCGCGCACGGAGGTCCAAGAACCACCGAGTCCACCCGCCCACTTGGAGAGGTATGCATTGTCCGCAATCCCGCGCTGCATGATGGACTCGATACTGTCGTCGACCTTGTAGAGGTAGCAGCTGGAGAGCTGGCTGTGGAGGGTTCCACTATTGAAGAGAGTCGGGGTGCTGCTGCAGAAGCGGCGTCCCTTGTAGAGCTGATAGAGTCGGATAGCCCAGTTGTTGCGGCGTGTTTTTTCGGCTTTAAAAAGACCCATCGAAACCCGCATCCAGAAGAATTGAGGGGTCTCCATGCGACGGGGCTTGTTGCCGGTTTTGTCAACGAGGAGGTAGCGATCGTAGAGGGTCTGGATGCCGAGGTAGTCGAAGTCGAGGTCGGCAGTCGGGTCGAGAGCGTCGGCTAATTTTTTGATGTCATAGCGACCATCTAACAGGTCGGGGCTCAGGCGCTTGATTTTGACTCCATGCTTGAGGTAGGCGCGGAAGGCTTTCTTATGTGCTTCCTTGAGCCCCTCGATACCATCGGAGACAATGTTCCAATCGAGCACTTCTTCGTAGATGTAGGAGAGGAGGATGCGACCCGCGAATTTTGCCATATCGGCATCGCGCTCGATGAGGGCCCGGGCGTTGAGGCAGATTGTTTTCTGAAGATCTTCGGCAGAAATCTCAGCCCCAATTGAGCGCCGGAGTTCGCGCTCTAGTTCGTCGTCACTGAGAGTGAGTTGAAGCCCGATAGAAGCGAACTGGATACGCTTCTTGAGCTCCTGTCCGGTCCAGAGCTCTGAGGAACCATCGCGATTAACGGTGACAAAGGACTCCTGGTTAGGATCCTCCATCGGAGCATCCTGGGTCTGGCGAAGGCGAGCGCGGTCGTCGCGGTAGCGCACGTAGTGAGCGGCCGTTTTGAAGTGGCCTTGGCGCATCAGTTCCTCCTGCACGAGGTCTTGCACCTCCTCGATATGGATGAAGGCCTCTTCGCTTTCGCGCACGCGGGCGGTGATGGCCTTGGAGATGGCGCTAGCTGCTGAGGGGTCTTCCTCAAGAGTCAGGAAGGCACGTGCAACAGCCGATTCGATTTTGGATTCCGACCAGGGGACCACATTGCCATTACGACGAATGAGCCGCACCGGCATGGTCTGCGGTTGGTCGTCGAGATCGATTTCGCCATGGTTCTCAAGGCTGCGCTTGAAGAGAAGAGACTTCGCGACATCGTGGGCATCGTTCTCGATGAGGGCCTTCTCGATGAGAAGATAGAGATCATTTTGGGTCAGCTTGAGGGTATTGCCCTTTTGCACCTGCTCCATCAGGCGGCGGGAAACACTGTTGGCGACTGCGCTCACAAAAGAGCGGTTCTCATCATTAAAGATGCTGTCTTGGTCGCGCTTGCGGGCAATGAGAAGATCGGTGAGGGACTCACCAATCGCATCCGCTACATCCGCGAGCGAGAAGTGTTCCTCCTCGTTCCCCTTGGTCACTGTGATCTCAGGGATGGGTGCTCGATCACTACTCGGAAGAGTCTCGCGCCAACTGTAGTTTTGGAAGTCGGGGTTGGTGTTTTGGAAGCGGTTGGAGATGACTTCTTTGAGGGCGAGATCTTCTTCGAGAGTGATGGAGTGGTACATGGTGGAGAGTTTGTGAGTTTTCAGTTAGCAGTTTTCAGTCTTTGGACTGGCGCTCTATGGAGTTGATGAGGCCTTGGAGCATGGCGGTGATTTCTTTGGTTTCTTGAATCAGGTGGTCTGCTTTTTTGAGGGTGGGTTTCTGGAGTTCTTTACGAATTTTTTGGGAGATATAAATCTGAGTGCGGAGTTCTCCGCAGGAGCCTTTGCTGTAGCGCAAAAAGCGGCAGAAGTCTTTTTGGCTATCTCGTTCACTCCCTTCTGCAATATTTGATGCGATAGAAACGGCAGCAGCTTGCATTTGGGAGTTGAGGCGAAAGTCTTTAGAATCTTCGGTTGCGAGATAAGTGTCTACAGCGAGTCGGGATGCTCTTTTCCATACTTCTAAATCTTCGAAAGTCGTTAGGGGCATGGAAAGATTTGTTAGGTTTTAAGATGCTAGTCTCAGTTTTCGCGACAGTTCGGACTGAAAACTGAACACTAGCAAACTCTAAAGATCATCATCATCCGCTCCCGCCAAGGCACTAGCCTTCTGGTATTCGGTAACCTTCCCTTCGAAGAAATTCTGCTCCTTCTTGAGGTCCATGGATTCGGAGAGCCAGGGGAAGGGGTTCTCGGTGTTCTCGTTGAGGGGT
>CALFBF010000063.1 GCA_937949965.1 uncultured Roseibacillus sp. | reverse complement strand
ACATCGCCCGCGACCAACTTCAGTTTCGCGTTTTCGAAGAGCGTTCCCGAGTTGTTCGTCGCCGTGATCCACCCACTCAGAGTGACGACGTCTCCTTCTTCGGGAGCGACGAGATTGTAAGACGCTTGCCAACTGAGACCTCGGCTTAGGTAGGAGAGCTGTCCTTCGAAGGAGACATTGGCCTCCGCACCGAGAGTCCATGAGAGAGTGGGCCGGAGAATGGAATGATCGCCAAGGGTGGGAAAGATGGGTTCGCCGGGGAGAGAAAATTGCAGCCCCTGACTGGTCTCGATGACAGGTGAGCTTTGACCACGTCCCCCTGCTTGGTAACCAGAACGCACCACCGTGCCGGGAATGAGCTCGACTTCGCCATCGGGGTAGATTTTCTGAAACGGAATTTCCTTCCCCTCAAAAAGAGAAAGAAGGAGCCCCTGCGAAATGGGGTCGTTGCGGTAGGATTGTTCACGCAGAAAGAAGAAAGCCTCCCCTGTTGGGTCGCGGAGCACGACCGAGTCTGGGATGACTTGGGCAGTCGCTCGGTCGTAGCTGATCTCGTTGTCACCCGCTTGGAGAGTGATGGGGAGACTATCGCGGACGACGGCGAGATTTTGGTTGTAGATCGTGACCGCCACTTCGGCGTTGCTTGCGAGGGGCATGCCTGAGGTAGCGGCAAGACTGAGTGCGAAGAACTTTTTCATGATAAGAGAGAAGACACTGCGGAGTGTGCTTTCTGAGAAGATTTTTTTAAATTTAACGCCTACGCCCACGGTAGCGTTCTCGGGGATCATCAGCTGGTGTTTCTTCGTCTTTGTAGCCGAAGATGCCGTGGCGACGGAGATTTTTGAGGAAGCTTTTGGTGTCGTCATTCACTTCCTGATCTTTGGTGAGAGTGCCCACTAAGCCTTCCCCTTTGTTAATGGCATCGAAGGTTTCCCCTGCTTTGGCGAAGGTTTTTTCCGCTTCCCCCACCGCTCCTTCTGCTTGATTGGCTACGCGCTGGAGAGAGCGCATCGTGTCGGGCACTTCCTGTAGCGCAGGCTCGATGTATCCGAGCTGTTGGTCGAGGGATTGAAAGGTGCCCTCCGCTTGTTGCGCGAGCTGCTGGACCTGTTGGATGGCTTTGCGGGTCTCTACGAGCAGTGGTCGGAAGTCGACAGAAGCGTTGCGAACACCAACAGAAGCATCCTCCACATTGGAGAGCGTTCGCGAAAATGAAGCTAGGTTTCGATCGGAGAAAAATCCCTCATTGAGCTGTTCGACAGTCTCTCCTAACTGATTGGTGACGGTCTTGATATCGTCGAGCGCAGTATCGAACTTGTGAAGACTGCTGCGGGCGTCTACCATCAAGAGACGAGCGTCGCCTGCGAGGGCCACGGCATCGCTTTGGAGGGATTCCAGACCAGTCACTTCTCCTCCATCAACGAGACTGCTTGGGCCTAACACGCCCAGGGAGGGTTCGTTTGGAATGGTAACCGCGATGAACTTATCTCCTAGAATGGTAGCGCTCTGAATTTGAAAAAGAGCGTTCGCAGGCAAGATTCGGCTGCCATCAATCGCGACCGGCACGCGCACCCGGGGTGGGGAGATCGATTCTAACACGGGCTTGTCCGAGACCGAGCCAATGTGGACTCCCGAGAAGCGCACCGGAGTGCCCTCTATCACGCCACTGGCATCGCTAAAGCGCACCTTAATCTCATAGACTTCATCGTAAGAATTTTGGAACTGCCCGAACTGGAGAATGAGCCAAGCGGTGACCGCTAACCCCACAAAAATAAAGAGCCCAACTAAGGTCGTAGTCCGTTGTTCTCTCGCTGCCATCGTGCCATCATGATCTCATAGCCATCCGGCCCTGTCAACGTGGCGGCTGAGAGCCTGTCTTTGTAGTCATTTAGGCAATCGCTCTCGCCTCTCGGCATTCTCCGTGCTAAGGCCCTGTCATTGATGAATGCGGAAGAGAAGCGACTTGCCGAAGATGATGCGCGCGAAAAAAATTGGCGTCGCTGGGGCCCTTACCTTAGTGAACGTCAGTGGGGTACGGTGCGCGAGGATTACTCGGCGGATGGGAATAGCTGGGAAGCCTTTCCGCATGACCATGCGAGGAGCCGAGCCTATCGCTGGGGAGAGGATGGGCTCCAGGGGTGGTCTGATCGCCAGTGCCGTCTCTGCTTTGCGCCCGCCTTGTGGAATGGCAAGGATGATATCCTCAAGGAACGTCTCTACGGCCTCACTGGTCCCGAGGGCAACCATGGCGAAGACGTCAAGGAGTGCTACTACTACCTCGACTCTACCCCGACTCATACCTACACCAAGGCTCTTTATAAATACCCTCAGGCCGAGTTTCCCTATATCAGATTGCGTGATGAGAATCGGGTCCGCGGGCGCGATCAGGGTGAGTTCGAGATCGAGGATACCGGAATTTTTGATGAAGGGCGTTACTTCGATGTCGTGCAAGAGGTCGCCAAGCGTTCTCCTCAGGACATCCTTTGGCGAATGACGGTTACGAATCATGGTCCTGAGGAAGCGCAGATTCATGTTTTGCCACAGCTTTGGTTTCGGAACACTTGGAAGTGGGGAAACGAATACGAAGAACCTCGTAGTAAGCCCTTCATTCGGCGGGGGGGAGAGCGCCTGCTCGCTAATCACGATCTGTTAGGTCAGTTTTCCTTTTACGCGGACGTGGCGCGAGAGGGAGCGCCTGAACCACAATGGTTGTTCACTGAGAACGAAACCAATTATCCTAAGGTTTTTAAATACGAAGGCGGGGAAGCTCATGTCAAAGACGCCTTCCATCGCTTTGTGACGGAGGGAGAGCGAGAAGCGGTTAATTCAGAGGAAACAGGCACCAAGGCTGCCGCCCATTTTGCCTTATCTCTTGCTCCGGGGGAGTCAGTGGTTATTCGTTGCCGCCTTCACGAAGAGAAGGAAGGTAATGACTGTGTCGGCCTCGCTCACTTTGAAGAGACTTTTGCGGAGCGGATTCGAGAGGCCGATCAGTTTTATGAAGAGATTATACCGACTCAGCTTTCGCAGGAAGAGGAACGCATTTGCCGTCAAGGGTATGCCGGCTTGTTATGGACTAAGCAGTTTTTCTACTATGTGATCAAAGATTGGTTGGAGGGTGATCGAGAAGGCCCTCCCCCACCCCAAGAGCGTTTGCAGGGGCGCAATGCCGATTGGCAGCACTTCTTCGCGCGCGATATCCTCTCTATGCCTGATAAGTGGGAGTACCCTTGGTTCGCGGCCTGGGACACCGCCTTCCACATGATTCCTTTTGCGAAGGTCGACCCTTCTTTTACCAAGCATCAGTTACTGCTGCTACTACGCGAATGGTATATGCACCCCAATGGCCAATTGCCGGCCTATGAGTGGAACTTCTCCGATGTGAACCCTCCAGTGCATGCTTGGGCGGTGTGGCGGGTGTATAAGATTGCGAACGAGAAGGGAGCGCGCGACCTCGATTTCCTAGAGCGTGCTTTCCAGAAGCTGCTTGTCAACTTCACCTGGTGGGTTAACCGCAAGGATGAGGAAGGGAATCATGTCTTTGGGGGTGGTTTCCTAGGTCTTGATAATATTGGAGTCTTTGACCGCTCTCATCCCCTTCCTAGTGGCACGGTCTTGCATCAGGCAGATGGCACCGCGTGGATGGGTTTCTATTGCCTAACAATGTTGTCGATCGCATTGGAGCTAGCTCCTACGCGACCACCATACGAGGACATTGCTTCTAAGTTTTTAGAGCACTTCATCAGTATTACTGATGCTATGAATTCCCTTGAAGGAGAAGGACTCTGGGATGAAGACGATGGCTTTTATTACGATAATCTTAAGGTTGGTAAGCAGGATTCTATTCCGCTTAAGATTCGCTCTTTAGTTGGCCTCTTGCCGATGATTGGGGTCACTGTTCTTAAGCAAGAGACGATTGATGCGCTGCCTGGTTTTCGCAAGCGGATGGATTGGTTTCTAACCAATCGTCCCGAGGTTTTGCGCTATATCGATGTCCGTCGTGTTGAGGGGGAAGCTCATTCAGGGCGGGTATTACTTTCCATCCCGCCCGAGGACCGCTTGTTAAAAACTTTGCGTCGTTTGTTAGATCCTGAGGAGTTTCTCTCGGACTTTGGGATTCGTTCTCTGAGCAAAGCCCATGAAGAGAATCCCTTCGTCTTCGAGTATGGTGGCCAGACCAATACGGTGAGTTATGTTCCAGGAGAATCGGATACGGGGATGTTCGGTGGGAATTCGAACTGGCGAGGACCGATCTGGTTTCCGACGAATTTCCTCATTATTGAAGCACTGGAACGCTATCACTATTTCTTCGGCAAGAGCCTTCAGGTGGAGTATCCCACGGGATCTGGGAATACGGTGAGCTTACGAGAGGTTGCCATTGATTTATGTGACCGCTTGATTTCTCTCTTTCTCCCAGATGAAAATGGGCGTTGCCCTTGCTTCGGCGATAATAGTCTCTACGAGAAAGATGAGTCTTGGCAGGAGCTTTTGTTATTTCACGAGTATTTCCACGGGGAGACTGGTAAAGGCTTAGGCGCTTCTCACCAGACCGGATGGACTTCTTTGGTCATTCGACTTGTTCGGGAACGGCGGGAAAAATTAATTAGCGAGAGTGAAAGCTGGGACTAATGGTAGCCAAGGAACGTCATCTCTTTTTGTGTGCTTTGCCAACGAAGGCGAAGTGTTGTTCATCGGAAGTGGGAGAAGCTTCTTGGAAGTTTCTCAAGCGACGTCTCGCAGAGCTGAGCTTGGGTGGGCCGAAGCTATCGGTTCACCGTTCCAAGGCCGACTGCCTTCGCGTTTGCGAACGCGGACCCATTGTCGTGATCTATCCCGAAGGGGTTTGGTATCGCGATGCCACGGTGGAGAATTTGGAACGGATTATCCAGACACACTTGATAGAAGGTGGCATCGTAGCAGATTTACGAATCGATCCTCCGCGACCTTAGATATAAGGCCCTGTTTGTAGGGAACATATTTGGCAAAGGATCTCAGAACATTGCTGCCGGGGTCAATAGTTCAGCTTTGGAGGAATGAGGGCAGCCCAGCTCTGAAGGAGCGAACCGATACCAGAATAGTCCGCAGGGCTATTGCATAATGCGTGTCGATGAAGGGGTCCGAAAGACCGCAGGATGATTCTTGGCCCCAGTCATAATGAACCGTTTGGAGATGCATCCAGCGGTCTTTCAGACCTTGAGACTTCTACTGATAGGGTCATAGCCCTGCGCTGCGCTGCGGGCTATGCTGGTATCGAGGCGCTCCTACGGAGCTGAGAAATGAAAGTTGAGAAACAGAAAGTTGAGAAACAGAAAGCCGAGAGATGAAAGTTGGGACGTAGAAAGCTGCGGAACGATTCTAGACTTTTCATCGAAACCTCATTGCTGCTGCTAGGTTGGCAAGTTGAATAGCGGTAACTATTTCTGGCACGGGGTCTAGACGGTCGTTTCTTCTCTATCGCTTTTGTTACTTATGGCGAAGTTAGAGAGACCAGAGAGAAGCTCTATTGGCCCGGAGGGCGTGGCCACGCGAGGTGGATGTGGGTGCTGTGACCGGGGTCTCCGGGTCCGAGTGTTTCGGTCGCGCCCATGGCTTCGCACTTGCGGATGAATTCACGCCAGTAGGCTGAGCCTCGTCGCACGCGGACGCCGTTGATCTTGTTGACGTCGAAGGCGACGCCGAGATAGTGCCGGGAACGGGAGCTGTGTGAACTGCCTGCAATGGAGGTGATGTGGAAACGATAGCCTTCATCGGCGAGCTTTTTCATCGCCCGCAGCATTTGAGGATCCAGCTGGGTGAATCCCCCGGGAGC
Source organism: uncultured Roseibacillus sp. (assembly GCA_937949965.1). Classification (GTDB taxonomy): domain Bacteria; phylum Verrucomicrobiota; class Verrucomicrobiia; order Verrucomicrobiales; family Akkermansiaceae; genus Roseibacillus. Next base: position 47,261 of record CALFBF010000063.1, on the reverse strand, counting down.
CCGGCCGTAGGAGCTGCGTGCTGCCGGGACACCAGCGGCAGTTTGCTTCAGGTTGTCGAGAGCAGTGGCATTGTCTCGTTTTCCAGAAACATGGTAGTTGGCGAACTCTACTCTCGGATTAGCCAACAAGGAGATGGCGAGTCGTTCCCGTGAACTCTTAATGAAGCTTCTTCCCTTGCTACCAGCGGAACAGCCTACCACCACCGCGATCAAGAGACCCATGATGAGAGGTAAGATGAGAGACCACTTCCGATTCATGGCATTGGGATAGCGGATTTCTCGCCTTTTTACAAATCCCCCGCTGGTCATCACAATGATTGATTGAATCGATGTTTACTTAAACAAAGTCAATTTCATGAATTAATCAGATTCAGGCAGAGTTACTTCGTTATGAATATGAACCTTATTTTCGAAATCGGATTTATCGGGGTGCAAGTGATGGCTGTGATTCTGGCAGTGGACTTTGTCTCAGGCATCCTGCATTGGCTGGAGGACTCCTACGGACGGCGCGAATGGCCACTCGTTGGGAAGTGGATCATCGAGCCGAACATCAAGCATCACTTCGAGCCCCGTTTCTTTACGAAGTCGAATTTTTGGAAGCGGAATCTCGCCACGATGGTGATTTCGGGCAGTATTCTGGGAGTGGTCTCGCTCTTGGGTTGGTTTCATTGGACCTGGCTTCTCGCGGCTGTAATTGGAGCGATCACAAATGAGATCCATTGCTGGGCCCATCGTTCGCCGCGCGAGAATGGGCCAGTCATCACTTTTTTACAGAAGGCTAAGCTGCTGCAGAGTCCACGTGGGCATGCCACCCATCATACCGATCCCAAGGACCGGAGCTATTGCACTGTTACCGATTGGTTGAATCCGGTTCTCGATCGCTTCGATTTCTTTGCGCGTATTGAACGCTTTCTCCAGCGGACCACGGGGCTTCAACGTCGAGTGGATGAATCGGTGCGCCCGAAAAAGAAGGCGAAAAGTTGTGAAGGGAAGTGCCAGAATTGTGAGAAGTGTGGTCTCCGTAAGGCTGCGTAAAGTTAGGAACTCCTCGTGTTGTGATTTTCTAACGTCTTTTGACCCCATAATTTGGATTTCTGCTATGGTGCCTGATCACCATGATACGTACACAGTCCAACCGGATCTCAAAAAGAACGTGGAATGGAAATTTCTTCAAATTGCATCTCCGATAGCCAGATGGATCAAAATGATGGCGCTCCGGCTAAGAAAATACTTCATCAATCACTTGATTGAGTTCGCTCCAAAAACGGTCACCTAACTCTTCCGATACTTCAGAGTAGTCAGATTCAATTTTTCGAGCGTCTCTAACGGCGAGTTGATGAAAAATAGACTCTATAAATCAGCCTAATGCCCACAGGCACGAGTGAATTCTTCGCGAGTTAAGCCTTGGACTTTTCCTGAGTCCATCTCTTCAGAGCGCCTGCGAACTTCATCGTCGTCAACGTAATGATGCTCTATCTCTAGAGTGCCTAAAAGAAAGGCAGCGAGTTCAGCCCTTTCCGGGATTGATAACTCAGAAGAAGCGTTTCGGAGTTCTGTAATCTCGCTCATCATTCCATTTTGACACGCGAATCCAAAAAATCTAGTGTTCCTTTAAAGGGAACAATTCGTAAAAGGATCGACCTCTGCGAGAGGGTCGCCTTATCCTCAATCCGTGCCCAGCGAACCGATTGTAACCAGCGCCACTGTGACCGAAGAACGGGATGAGCGCACCGTGTATCTGGCTCTCAAGAATGGGAAGGTAACGCTCGGCCATCTCGCGAAGGCAGGTTTGCCTCTCCGTCCTCAACTGCATCCGGGGACCAAGGTGCGCGTCGAGATGACTTCTTTCGATTTCGAAAAAGCGCGGATCGTCGCAATTGAGGAGTAGCTTCGATTCGTCTAACGGATTCTTTTTGAAATCCGGACTAAGGAGAACATCCCCCTTGATTCGCTGGCACTCTTCGCCGATCGTTTGGGCATATGAATTTCATTCTCGGCACTGCGGGCCATATTGACCACGGCAAGTCTTCCCTCGTGAAGGCTCTCACGGGGGTGAATCCCGACCGCTTACCAGAGGAACAGAAGCGGGGGGTGACCATTGAGCTGGGCTTCGCACATCTCTCCCTTTCGGGGCCTGAAGGTCAAGACCTGCAAGTGGGAGTCGTGGACGTGCCGGGACATGCTGATTTCGTCAACAACATGGTGGCGGGAGTGGGAGCGCTCGATCTCGCGCTCATTGTAGTGGCCGCTGATGATGGCTGGATGCCGCAATCAGAGGAACACCTTCATATTCTTTCCTATCTCGGGATGACCCGCGCCATCATCGCGATGACGAAGGTGGATATCGCGGAGGATCCTGAGTTTTCAGTCGAGTTCGTGCGCGACTCACTAGCGGGCAGCCCCTTTGAAGAAAGCCCGATTTATCCGGTCTCTTCCCACACTGGAGAAGGGCTGGAAGAGCTCCGCGCCGCGATTGCCAAGACCCTCTCGGAGACCACTCCGTCTGAGGATCTCGCCGTCCCCTGCTTACCGGTAGATCGCGCTTTTTCGGTGAAGGGAATGGGCACGATCGTGACCGGCACCCTCTCGCGAGGCTCCTTGGCGACTGGTGACAAGGTCTTGCTGCAACCACAGGGTCTCCCTGCCCATGTGCGCGCGATCCAGAACCATAGCCAAAGTGTCGAAACCGCCCGACCAGGGATGCGGACGGCGGTTAATATTCCTGACGTCGCGCTCGACTCCCGCAAGGAGCGTGGGGTGAAGCGAGGACAAATCCTGACCCTGGCTGAGGCAGGCAGCCCTTCCGATACGATTAATGTAGTGTTAGAACGCCTCGCACGTACCATCCCTAATCAACCGGGTAGTGAGCGCCCGCTGAAGAATAATCAGAAAATTCGCCTTCACTACGGTTCTGGCCGCGTGAATGGGCGGGTGCGTCTGTTAGACGGTGAACTTATCCCTGGTCAGAGCGGTCTCGCCCAGATCCGTCTAGACGAACCCCTTTTCACCTTTGCCAATGACCGCATCGTCGTGCGTGACTGGTCCGGGGAAGCCACTCTCGCCGGAGCACGCGTGCTCGATGCGCATGGCTCGCGCCGTCATCTTGGGAAGATCGAACATCAAGAACAGTTGCGCGAGCTTTCCAAGAAAGAGAGCCCTGAGGCCCTTCTGAATTATCTCATCCAGAAGCACCGATACCTCCCGGCTAAGCCGACTGCGCAAGAGTTCCCCTTCTCGAACCGTTCTTTTAAAAATGCTCTCCGTGAGCTGGCATCGCAAAAGCAGATCATTCGCCTCGCGCAAGGCCATATCGATGCCAGTTGGTGGCAAGACCTGCTCGCGCGTTCCAACCAAGCGGTGGCGGATTACCACGAAAAGAATCCCGATCTTCCCGGTATCCCCTTGCAGACTTTACGCAATACTTTTGCCCGAGAGTTCTCTCAGCATGACCTCTTCGACCTTCTCCTAGAGGCGCTCCGCGCGGAGGATATCCAAGCCGAGGGCGAGTTCGTAAAGGCTCTCTCTCACCAAACCGATATTCCCCCAGAGCTGAAGAAAGAAGCAGACGCCATTCTCGCCACACTGGCAAGGGAACAACTCAATGCACCTAATAAGAAGGATTTGGCACCTGATGCAGCAGCGCAGCGCGCCTTTGCCTTTTTGGTACGGGTTGGCCAAGTGGTCTCTCTTGACGAGAAAACTGCGGTCGATGCCGCTTCTGTCGAACACGCTACCGATCTTGTCCGGAACTACCTAACCGAGCATCAATCGGCCACTGCTTCTGATTTACGCCAAGTTTTGGGAACTTCACGCCGGGTGGCCATGCCCTTATTGGAGCATTTAGATGTTAAGGGACTTACACGACGTCAGGGTGATGTTCGGGTACTTAAGAACGCTGACGCCTGAGAAGAAATAAACTCCCGACTAAAAGGAATAGGGTTGAGGAAGGCTCAGGGACAGGACCGACGGTTAATGTTATCGGGCCTCCATCGGTGAACCCAACCACATCGCTTAAAACGTCAGGGCCAGTTACTAAAGAGTAAGTGCCTGGGATAAAGTTCGAAAATGCGAACGAAGTTTCGAAGCTACCATTGAGATCTGAAACCTCTGAGCCATTAGTCAACCCTGGTAAGAATACACCCAATCCAATCCGAGAGATAAGTTCACCATCAATCAGAATATTGGTAATAAAGATGCTGTTCGCTGAAGATGCTCCGAGCATCAAAGGGGCTAGAGCGTCATCTCTAATCAGGAACCCTAAATTCCCGACTAAAAACTGCCCACTTTCGGCATTTAGATTAAACACAGTATTAGTGAATGGATCGACTATGATTTGACCAGTGCCTGAGAATTCAAAAGTGGCGTTTCCCGGTGTGATTGTGCTTTCACGAATATTAATTGAAAGTGCGCCGAGAAGACTTGATGGGCTAACGGTGATGGCCAGCAGGATTAGCAAGAATTTATTTTTGTGCATTCTTGGTATATCTTTTGTAAAATTTCAAATGACTTATATAAGGAATTGCGCATAAAACATGCGTGATTTCCAAAAATCGCAATTTTGCTGATAAGGGGAAAGAGCTTTCTGTAATCATTTGAATGTTTTGAAGAGAACTCCCAAGACCCTCCTTGACACTTGCGTTCCGCCTCTTAACTCTCCCTCTCTATGTCCGCTTTCGAAATCAAAGGCAAAATCCACTCCATCCTCGACCTGCAGTCGTTTCCGAGCGGCTTTTCCAAGCGTGAGTTTGTTCTCGAAACCATTGACGAGAAATACCCTCAGGAAATCAAATTCGAGTGCATTAAGGACAAAACGAGCCTCCTCGATAATATTGCTAAGGGAGATGAGGTGCAGGTTCACTTCAATCTCCGTGGTTCGGAATACAAAGGACGCCACTATGTGAACCTCCATGCTTGGAAAATTCTCAAAGGCGACGGTGGGGATCCTAACCCGGAGACCAATCGCGCGCTCTCCTCGCTGGAAGCGGCCTTTGATAACGAGCCTGACCCGATGGACGCAAGCAACGATGAGCCTCCCTTCTAGAGGTTCAAAGATTTGGTCTCTTTTTTCTCAAAAACCTCGTTTCTGTTCACTCCATCCTGAACTCTCTGCGGCATGAGCCAACCTACTACTGACGACTTGCGGATCAAGGGGACCAATCCCCTCATCTCGCCGGCCGTTCTCAACTACTATCTCCCCATCACCGAGGGTGCCGCGCAGCTGGTTTCCCGTGCTCGTGAGGAAGCTACCGCCATTCTACATGGCAAAGACGATCGGCTCCTAGTCGTGATTGGGCCTTGCTCCATCCACCATCCCGATGCGGCGCTCGAGTATGGTCAAAAGCTTCAGCCCCTCATCGAGCAGTATGCGGCTGACCTGCAGATTGTGATGCGTGTTTACTTCGAAAAACCACGCACCACGGTAGGCTGGAAGGGGCTCATTAATGATCCTCATCTCGATGGTTCTTTTGATATCAATCGTGGTTTACGAGTGGCGCGAAAGCTTTTGTTAGATCTCGCGGAAATGGGCATTCCGGCAGGAACTGAGTTCCTCGATACCATTTCCCCACAATACATCGCCGACCTCATTGCTTGGGGAGCGATTGGTGCCCGCACCACTGAGAGCCAGATTCATCGAGAGCTTGCTTCTGGACTTTCCATGCCGGTTGGCTTCAAGAACGGCACCGGCGGATCCGTGCAGCTGGCTCTCGATGCCATTGGTGCCTCTGCGGGTTCTCATCACTTTCTCTCGGTGACCAAGCAAGGAGTTTCCGCCATTGTTTCCACTACTGGGAATGATAGCTGCCATATTATCTTGCGCGGCGGATCTAACGGCCCGAACTACGGTGCTGATAGTATCGCCGAAGCGGTTGATTGCTTGAATGGTCAGAATCTTCCTCCTCACCTTATGGTCGACTGCTCGCATGGGAATTCTCGCAAAGACTTCCGTAATCAACCTCTCGTTGTGAAGGAACTTGCAGCGCAGATTGCAGGCGGTTCCTCTGCGATCAGCTCAGTGATGATCGAGTCCAATCTCGTGGAGGGGAATCAGAGCCTTGGCGATGGTGACTTGACTCAGCTTACTCACGGGCAATCGGTCACCGATGCTTGTATCAACTGGGAGACTACGGAGACTGTCCTAGCCGAGCTCGCAGAAGCGGTGAGAGCGCGTCGTGCGTAGGTGGTATTGAGGATGGAGCGTCCAGTGATCGGCATTTGGCGAAGAGCGATTGCTCCTACCACGAGCCCTCCGGTGGTCTAGATCAGATCTTACCGTTGCTCTGCAATGACGGCGTCCAAGAAGCGCTTGATCATCAGCGGAGGGACGAGCACGAGGATGATGCTCCCTATCGTTAGCAAAAGAACGCCTATTACTCACCAGGGATAACGGCGAATATTCACGAAGATGCGTCAGAGAGTGTTCACCCGTTTAGCCTTTCGTCATTGCAGCTAGGATTCAAGGCAGGGGTCTGGAATCTTGGGGAGGCCTGAGTTGGTCCCCCGTTTGGCAGAGAGGATGGGGCTTGCTCCGGTGGGCTTATCCTTTTAAAGGCTCTTATCTTGCTAACCACTGCATCCAGTCCTTTCTTGCAGGACGGCTTTCAGTTTTTGAAAGGTGTCTTCACGGAATCCGAGTTGAAGGCTGCTCGCTATGGCCAAGATGAGTTCATGGCTGGTCGTGCTGATTGTGCGCCTGCCTTTGACTGGCCAGCTCCGCGTGCGCGGCAGTGCCGTTCTTGGAAAAGCCCTTATAGCACTCACTTTCGCAGTGAACTAGCAGCCCTGAGCCGTTCGCCTCGACTGTTGGCAATGATTGCAGAGGCAACCGAAGCCGATGAGCTACGCCTGTGGTTTGATCAGTTGCTTTGGGAAGCCCCGGTCTCGCGTCCTCGCCCTGTGGATTATCATTGGCATACCGAGCGTAGTCGCTGGAAGACCTGCCGAGCGCGCTTGATGGTCACGGCGTGGGTTCCGCTCGATGTCATCGTGCCTCGGATGGGGCCCATTACGATGGCGCGGGAGAGTGCGTCACGGCGTTGGATTGAGCTTCCCGATGGTTGGGCCCCAGAGCCCCAAGCAATTGAGCCCGCCCCAGTGCAACCCGGTGATGCCGCCCTCTTTTGCTGGCATACCGTACATGGCAATCCGCCCAACTTTGGCTCCACTCCTCGGCGAGCGATTGCACTGCACTATGCGGTCGACGAACTGGCTTATCGAACGAAAGGAAAGTTTTCCCATTTGAATGAACGATTAGTCACTCAGTTAGATAGCGGGCCTGACTTCACAGACCAACGGGTGATTCCCTTGATCTGGCAAAGAGACGCTGCTTGCTCTTAAGCGTGGCCCGAACCTTGCACCTTGGCCCCGAGCGTGTTTTTCTCCCCTCGTGCCTGATCGTCTTGCGCCTGCTTTAGAGTCCCGCGATGGCTCCGCGATCCTCGCTCTCGCCGAGGAGTTGCATTATGCCGATTTGGCGAATTTTTATGCCGAGTTAGATGATGATGAGGATCGGGACTTCATGGTGCAGACTCTCTCGCCCACCACATTCTCTGATATTTTAGCAGAACTCCCCGATTCGCTACGAGAAGAGGCGATTAACCGTTACAAGCCTGCTCAGCAGCGGGAACTACTCAGCGCACTCACCGATGATGACCGCGTGGATGTCTTGCAGGATGTTTCTGAGGAAACTCAAGATAGTCTCCTCGAACTGCTCTCGACTGAAGAGAAGGAGCTGACCGAAACCCTCCTCAAATACGATGAGGAGACTGCGGGCGGGCGCATGACCACTAGTATCGGCCGGGTAACCGAGACTTTGACCGTTAAAGCGGCTCTCGATGAGCTGCGAAATTTGCAAGACTCTGCCGAAACGCTCTCGCGTATCTTCGTCGTCGACGAGCGCGAACGTCCCATTGGTTTTGTCCGTTTGCGGGATCTTGCCTTTGCGTCGCGGGACACCCCCGTGCGTGACATCATGCTCGATGTCAAAGAGACCATTCTCGCGACTGCAGATCAGGAGGAAGCGGCGACCATGGTGCGGAAGTATGATCTGTTAGCACTCCCCGTAGTAGATGAGAGCAACCGCCTCCTCGGCGCCATCACCTATGATGATGCTATGGAGATTCTGGAAGAGGAGTCGACGGAGGATATGGAGAAGCAGGCTGGTATTGCTGGTGAACAGTCCGAGGAAAGCTATCTCCGCACCCGCATTCTTGTTCATCTCCGCCGACGCGTGGGATGGCTGTTAGTATTAGGATTTTTGGCGATTGCCTCGGGTTATGTGATGATCCAATTCGAGCCCGTCTTGAACTCTATTTTCTTACTCGCCCTCTTCCTGCCGATGGTGATTGCGACCGGTGGTAACACCGGAGGACAGGCTGCCACGATGGTTATCCGCGCGATGTCGTTGGGTGAGTTAGAAGCCAAGGACTCCTGGCAAGTCGCTTGGAAGGAGCTTCGCCTCGGGATGCTACAGGGCCTTATCCTCGGTCTTTCCTTGGCGGCTACTTGCCTTCTTTTGCTACCTCTTCTGTTACCGGATTCGATGGTCGGTCTTAACCTCCCCCACTTCACCCTAGCAGTGTCTTCTGCCCTGACCATTCAAGTAGTAGCTTCCACCCTCATTGGCGCGTTGTTACCGATTGGCGCGCGCGCCATCAAGCTGGACCCCGCCGTCATCGCCGCCCCTGCCATTACCACTATTGTTGATGTTTCGGGGATGATGATTTATTTCACCACCGCACGCTTATTCTTAGGAGTGTAGATCGCTCCTCTTTTTCTTTAGTGATTTTGAAGATGTTTCGGCTTCGAGAGCTGTGCCTCGGCTCTTTTGAAAGCGAGCGTGATTGATTTATCGAGATTATCGGTCGTCGCATGAGACTCAATCAAACGATGACGGCTATCATGGACGAGGAGATGAACCTCGGTTTGCCGATGAATGGCTCGTAAGTGCAGTTCCGCCTTGAAGAGATCAGGATGAACACTGCGGAGGTGCTTGTGCTTACGGTCGATAAGCTCTCGTGTAGAATCCCAGACCCTAGTGTGCTCGCTGTCGAGATGCTTCGTGCAATTGATAGTCGTTTTCATAACCTCACTCTTCTCTAAACACATTCCGTGCCAGCTTGGGATTGATAGCGAAGTCGTTCAGCTGGTGCTCTCAAACGGATTGCCTAAGTCAGGGTCACCTTCTCTTTTAATAACTTCGGGGCGCCTCCGATAATTCATACCAATAAAATGTGCCCCAATTTCCTCAGCTCTTTGTGGGTTCGAAGCCTGGTGAACTCTTTTAACAGGCTTTCAAACCGCCTCGATTTGAGAAAGTTTGGAATCATTTTTTCCCCGAAAGCAGGTTACTGGAGGCTCTCTTCGAGTGTGAAAAAGGACGATATTTTGAATTCCAAGTTATTATCGTGAATGAATGATAAATTTGGCCATTTTTTCACGGTATTGACTTTTTTTCCGTGAAAAAATGACTATTTTAAGGCTGAATGAGTAATGTCCCCCAGATCTACAAACGGATCGGAGCACTTCAGAAACGTTATTTGAAGGCTAAACTGGGGAAAGAATCATTACTGCAAGTCCTCTACGAATCGGAAGTTTCGGAGCAAGTCTACAACTCTAATGCGATCGAAAATAGCACCCTCACTCTAGAGGAGACAGACAAGATCTTGCGTCAAATCAATCTGGACCGTTTTATATCTGAGCGAGAACTTTTTGAGGCAAAGAATTTGGCGCGAGTTGTTGAATACCTCGAAAAAAAAGCGAGTAGAGAAGAGCTTACGATCGATGGGATTTTGCTCCTACATAAGATGCTCATGAGTAATATACGAGACGAGATCGCAGGACGTTTTCGCAGTCTTACAGAGTGGGTTCGGGTTGGGAGCCATATTGCGGCCGATCCAAACGATGTCTTGAGGTTGCTACAAGAAGCGTTGATTACCTATCACGCGTCGGGCCAGGAGCACATTATGAAGCGGCTCGCTCGTTTTCATCTGACTTTCGAAAATATTCACCCTTTCGTCGATGGGAATGGCCGTATTGGAAGGGTTCTGAATAATTGTCTTCTCATCAGAGCTGGCCATGTGCCCATCAATATCAAGTTTATTGACCGAAGCATCTACTATGATGCTTTCGCCAGCTTTGATGCCAAGGGTGACACCACGATCATGGAGAGCATTGTCGGACAAGCTCTCTGCAGCTCCTATCATAAGAGACTTGCTTACCTCGAAGGGAAAACCATCGTCACGCTGTCACAACATGCTAAGGACGCTGGTTTGTCCCACTCGAATCTCCTGAACAAAGCCAAACGGCAAACCATTGAAGCTTTCTGGGAAAAAGGGGTTTGGAAAATTGGAGTCGAGCGCTTTGACCGGGGATAGAGGGCCTTAGATCGAGCAGGCGGTTTTGGCTTCGTCCCAGAGCTGGTTCATTTCTTCGACGGTGGCTTGGTCGAGGGTGATTCCCTTTTGTTTCAGCTTTTCTTCGAGGTAGGCGAAGCGGGTTTCGAATTTGACGTTGGTGCCTTCGAGGGCGAGTTCGGGGTCGAGCTTGAGCTTGCGAGCGAGATTAACAGTCACGAAGAGAAGGTCGCCGATCTCTTGTTCGAGGGCGCGGTGGGCTTTTTCCCCTTTTTTGAGGCGGGCGAGCTCTTCTTTGACCTCGCCGAGTTCTTCTTCGATTTTTCCAACGATCCCGTGGGTGTCAGCCCAGTCGAAGCCGACTTTGGCTGCTTTTTTCTGAAGCTTGTAACCGCGTAGGGTTGCGGGGAGGCCGTGACCAACGCCGTGGAGATAGGGAGTCTCCTCTTCGCCTTTCTCGGCTTTTTTAATTTCGTCCCATTGCTTGAGGACGGCGCCGGAGTCATTGGCTGTGCTGTCGCCGAAGACGTGCGGATGGCGGCGGATGAGTTTCTCGGAAATACCGCGTGCGACCTCGTCGAAGTCGAAGGTCTTGTTCTCCTCAGCGAGTTCGGAATGGAAGACGACTTGGAGAAGGAGATCGCCAAGTTCTTCTTGGAGGTTTTCAGAGTCTTGCGATCGGATGGCGGCGACGACTTCGTAGGCTTCTTCGAGGAGGTTGGAGAGGAGGGATTCGTGGGTCTGCTCGGCATCCCAAGGACAACCGCCGGGAGCACGGAGACGATGCATAATGGCACGCAGGCGCGCCACTTGGTGGTCTGGGGCCTGGCAGTTGATCATCTCCTCGTCGGTCATGGGGCTTGTGATAGCGGATTCTTTCACAACCGCAATGGTGAAGAGGGAATGAAAAAAGCCCGCTCGGTGAGGAGTGGGCTTCATTTTAAAGAAGAAAGGGAAGAACGGGCTTAGGCCGCGGGTTCTTCGTCGAGCTCAACCTGCTTGTAACCTCCCTTGGCCTTGAAGCCTAAGATCATGAGCAAGAAGCACACCGCCATGGTGGCGGGGATGAGGGCGGTGACCTTGATCGCGGAACGGCTGCCCACGAGACCGGCTTCGGCTACGGGAGTTGCGTCCGCTTCTTGGAAGGCCTTGTTCTCGTCCCACCAAGAGTCGAGCTCGCGGAGTTGCTTGAACTGGTCACTGTCCCAAGTGCCGTTCTCTTGTGCGATTTTCTTATCGGTGCCGATAGCCTTCTCGTAGTCGAGGACGGCGGCGACCTTTTGTCCGTTGAGTCCAGTGATGGGCTTGAAGAATAGGAATCCATTTTCGCCATCAGCTTTCACGCGCTCGTAAGTTTCGGGAGCTTTCTCAGACAGGGCTTCAGAAGCGAAACGGTCTTGCTTATAGCCAATGCCAGGTCCACCTAACAATCCGGCAGAGGTCATGCCGGCGAATCCGAGAATGGACATCGCGAGGGTTGCAGATGCTGGGAAGCGCTCACCGACAACACCGAGCATGGTGGGCCAGAGGAAGGTCTTACCGAGACTGTAAACAGTGACGGCGAGAATCATCATGAAAGCACCGCTGGAGCTACCAATGAGAAGGAGACCGAGCGCACCGAGCACGGCACTGATGAGGAGGAGACCGAGGGAAGAGATGCGGTGCACAATCGGTCCCGCAAAGAAGCGAAGAACGAACATGAGGGTGGACGCGTAGATGAAGAGCATGACTCCCTTGGCCTCGCTGTCCAAGATACTGCCGGTGATTTTGGCAATCCAGCTATCGGTTCCGAGTTCGACATAACCGACCATAGCGTGGACGATGACGAGGAAGATGAAGAAAGGCACGAGGCAGTTCTTAAACATACCGCCATAAGAAATGGTTCCCGACTGAGCAGCCGTTTTGGGGAACTTCTCCACGAGTGCGTAGTAACCATAGATGACGGCAGGGACGAGGTAGAGAGCGAGGAGAATCTCCCATGCAACACCTTTACCGATGAAGAGAGCGATGAGACCACCTAAGACCAGTCCACCAGGCCATCCCGCGTGTAGGAGGTTGAGGTAGTGAGTCTTTTGCTTGGGATACAGATCTGAGATGAGCGGGTTAATAACCCCTTCGCAAATGCCGTTACCGACTGCGAAGATGAAGGAGGACCAAAAGAGGATTTGATAGGTAGCGTCCTTACCGGCGGAGTTGAAGACGGGAGTGGCGAAAAAGAGCATTACTGCAGAGATCACGTGACAAACGAAAGCGATGAGGAGCAGTTTCTTATAACCAACAGCATCGATGATGAGGCCAGTGAGGAGAATTACGATTCCGAAGCCGAGGAGACCTCCGCCTGTGATTTGTCCCAATTCCGTAAAGGTGAAACCATATTTACCGGACCAGGTGACTAGAAGTCCTCCCCTGACCGCAAATCCGATTCCTGCTGCTACCAGAGCTAAGAACCCTGCAATGAGCAGCCGCCGTGCATTAATATTTCCGTCTTCAGACATGTTGTATGTATTGTGGTTTTAATAGAAAACTTGGCGCTGAGTTTGGACCAATCTGGGGACAGCTCAAGGTAATCCTTCCCATACGCCAACTTGAGGAGAAGTTTTCGGGAAAATTCGCGGTAGGTGACGAAAAAAGTAAAGCCGCGCGGCCCCCACCGCGCGGCTTCGAATTGGAAAGCTCGGTCCCCACCGAACTTCCCAAACTTTGTAAATGCCGTTGTTGCTCTTTACTTAGATCCAGAAACGTAACTGGCTTGGCTTTGGCCTTCGCCAACTTTCTTGTCGCCCAACCAGGTCATCATGCTGCGCAACTGGCCGCCAACTTCCTCGATAGGATGCTTGGCTTCAGTAGCGCGGATTGCGTTAAAGTTTTCACACTTGTTATTATACTCCTCAGTCCACTCTTTGGCAAATTCGCCAGCTTCGATGACCTTGAGTTGCTCGGCCATGCGCTGTTTAACAGAGTCGTCGATAATCTTAGGACCAACCGTGACGTCACCATATTCCGCCGTTTCGGAGATGGAGAAACGCATGCCGGCGATACCGCTTTCGACCATGAGGTCAACGATGAGCTTAAGCTCGTGTAAACATTCGAAGTAAGCCATCTCGGGCTGGTAACCAGCTTCCACGAGAGTTTCGAAACCGGCCTTGACGAGCGCGCTCGCTCCTCCGCAGAGGACGACTTGTTCACCAAAGAGGTCAGTGACGGTTTCTTCACGGAAGTTTGTCTCGAAGACGCCCGCTCGGGTGCCGCCGATGCCTTGAGCCCAGCCAAGCGCGATTTCGTGAGCCTTACCAGTGAAGTCGGTGTGGATGGCGATGAGAGTAGGAACTCCCTTTTTCTCAACAAACTGGCTCCGGACAGTGTGACCAGGGCCTTTAGGAGCGACCATGATGACGTCGACGTTCTCCGGGGCTTTAATGGTCTCGAAGTGCACGGCGAAACCGTGTGAGAAGAGGAGGCACTTACCTTCCGCGAGATTAGGAGCGATGTCCTTCTCATAAACGGCTGGGATGACAGTGTCTGGCACGGCGACCATGATGACTTCGGCGGCAGCGACTGCTTCGCCGGTGTCCATGACTTGGAAGCCGAGTTTTTCAGCTACTTCACGAGACTTAGAACCGGGATAGAGACCGATGATGACCTCGCAACCACTGTCTTTCAGATTGAGAGCATGTGCGTGCCCTTGAGAACCGAAACCAATAACAGCGAGTTTCTTGTCCTTAACGGATGAGAGATTCGCGTCTTTTTCTGTATAAATTTTTGCTGCCATGCTTGCGAGGAAAGTGGGCGCAGGCTGCACACCTACGGGGGTATCGTCAAGCAGACAAAGCAAGGAAAATTAACAATTTTAACAGCGGCTCAAACGAAGAGGCGCTTTGAGTCAATGTTCTTTCCTTTTCAGGGCACAGAAATCTGGCCTGTCGGAGTTCAACCCTTCCGAGAGCCCCAAGGACCAACGATCGCGAGGGTGAGTCCCGGATTTTGAATATTTACAAAGAGGGTCTGCCCATCCGGGGCATAACAAACCCCTGCCAATTCAGAGGAGTTGAGGCGGTTGGAGGCGATTTTATAGAGTTTACCCTCACTGGTGACTCCGTGGAGGGAGCATTGGCGGTCTCCTCGATCCTCGGCAATGACGACGTCGCCATTGTGGGCAATGGTGAGGTTGTCGCCATTGGTTAGAAGGTCAGAGGCGGTGGGTTGTAGGTAGAGTTCCAGCGAGCCACCGTCGTCTTCGGGCCGGAGGCGGAAGAGTTGTCCTCGTCGATTGGGTCCACCATTGGTGCAGCAGAACCAGACTTCGCCATCACCCCACCAGCAACCTTCTCCGCGAGCGAAGAGGGTGGCGCCCGCCTGAGCTCCTCGGAAGCGGAGGTCGTCATTGGGTGATTCGGGTTGTTCGAGGTCAATCCATTTAGCAGTGACGGGCTTGCCTTCGGCTATGGTGGGCTGCAACCAGTTGCGCGAGTCGACACTTGCTTGTCCTTCGATGGCGAGTGCTTGCAATTGTCCACCTGCTTGTAGGTTTCCTTTTTCGAGCGGAACGAAGCGGTAGAAGAGGCCTTCGTGACGGTCTTCTGTTAGGAAGACGATACCGGTGTTGGGGTCTACGGCGATCGCTTCGTGGCGGAAGCGGCCGAGACCGGTGAGCGGGACCGGTTCCTGCACTCCTTCGACATCAGCTTTCACTTCGAAGCACCAACCGTGCCGGACTCCACGCCCTTCGGTTAGGAACTCGGGTTCCTCACAGGTGATCCATGAGCCCCACGGGGTTGGTCCTCCGGCACAGTTGCGGTCGGTACCGACGAGGCTGAGGTATTCTTTCTCCACTAGCTCTGTTTCGGGATTGTAGATGAGGTGAGTTGTTCCTCCAGGGTAGCAGATTTCTTCCTCAGTTCCCCCATCGTAAACGGGTACTCTATCGGGAAAGCTCTTAGCGTGTGGTTGGGGGCCCCATGCGCTGGAGCCGAGGCCGAGTTCGTGGTTACGCACTAGTGTGATGCGCCCGTCTTTTCCTTCGAAGGCAGCCATCCCGTCGGGTTGTCCGGGGACGTTGAAGCCATCGCTCATGCGAGCCCCTCGGCGGGAAATCACTTTATAAGAGAATCCTTCTGGCAAATCTATGATGCCATCGGGGTCAGCAATCAAAGGACCGTATCCGTCGCAGAGGCGTCCTTGTTGACCCGCTGTGGTCGTGGCTTGGCCCAGCGCTCGCTGGAGACCGAGAAAGCCCGAGGTCATCAGTCCGGTTTTGAGAAGTTGTCGCCGCTTAATCACGGGGAAAGGGAACTCCATTTTGAGATACAAGCAAGCTGGAAAGGGTGGATCTTTCTTTGGAGCACCTCCGATAACCTCGTTCCAAGAAAATTTGGAATCATGTTTTGCCGAAAGCAGGTTACCGGAGGCATCCTTTAGCTCGATAGCGGTAAGTGCTGTACTGTTCCTTCGATTTCGGGGAGAAGCTTTTTTAAGAGTTTCGTCATGGTTTCTGGGGGACCACTGGTGAAAATGGTCAATTGCGCGGTTTCTCTTTGCTCGTTCTCGATGTGGGCGAGCACATCATGGACTCGTCGGGCGACTGCTGGCCCGGTGTCAATGAGCACCGTATTCGGGAGAATCTGGGCAATGGCGTTCTTTAAAAAAGGGTAATGGGTGCAACCCAAGACGAGGACGTCGGCACCCGCATCTACGAGAGGTTGTCCATACTCTCTTACGGCGACTTCGACGGATTCCCCTTCTAACAGCCCTTCCTCAACGAGCTCGACAAACTTGGGACAGGCACGGGTAAGGATCTGGCAGTCTTGGCTGTGCTTACTGACCAAGTCTTGGAACATGTCGCCGGTTAGGCTGGCCTCGGTGGCGAGGACGCCGATTACTTTTGTGCGGGTTGCTGCTACTGCTGGCTTGACTCCGGGTTCCATCCCAACGAAGGGAACTTGCGGCCATTGCTCTCGGCACCAGTGCACCGCTTGAATGGTTGCTGAGTTGCAGGCCAAGACGATCACACGCGCTCCTTGGGCGAGGAGGGACTCCACTACTGTGCCAATACGATTGCGCAGCTCTGCAGTGGACTTCGTGCCGTAGGGACAAAAGGCGGAATCACCTACGTAAGAGATCTCTGCCGTAGGGATGAGGGCGCGGACTTCTCGCAAGACCGAGAGCCCACCTACGCCAGAATCGAGAATCCCAATCACCGTGATGCGAAGCTAAAAACCAAGTCCGTCTCTGGGAAGCCTTTGTTCCGAAATGACGCTTCCGATCAAAAAAAACTGGCCTCCCCTCTCTCCTTTGCTTGTCTCAAGCTCATGACTGACCCGCAAGCGAAAGCCTCTGTCCTCATCAAGGCCTTACCCTACCTCCAACGCTTTCGAGGAAAGACCTTTCTGATCAAGATTGGCGGTTCGGTGATGGAGGACCCGCAGCTGGTGTCCGACTTCATGCGCGACATCCTTTTTCTAGAGGTGGCAGGCATCAAGCCCGTCCTTGTGCATGGGGGTGGCAAAGCGATCTCGGCAGCGATGGCAGAGTCGGGCCTCGAGCCAGAGTGGGTCGAGGGTTTTCGCGTTACTTGTGAAAAGGCGATCACGCTCGTGGAGAAGACGCTCACGCATACCCTCAGCCCTCAGCTGGTAAAGCTGCTCAATGGGCATGGGGGTCGGGCGACCGCCATTCCCGGGTCCAAGGTCTTCCAAGCGCAGCGTATGAAGCCGGCGGGGAAGGACATTGGCTATGTCGGTGAGGTGGAGAGTTGTCTCGTGGAAGAAGTTCTCTACGCCACTTCTAGTAATATTGTTCCAGTGATTTCTCCCCTAGGTCATGAGGTGGGCACGGGAGCTTCGCTCAATATCAATGCCGACCTCGCTGCCGCTGCCCTCGCGAAGGCCTTGCAGCCTGCTAAGCTGGTCTATCTCTCTGATGTTCCCGGGCTCATGCGTGATCCTTCGGATGCGACCACGCTGATTCCTTCTTTGAGTCAAAATGAAGCCAACGGCTATCTCGCTGATGGTACTATCGCGGGCGGAATGATTCCCAAGGTCACTTCGGCGCTCGATGCCCTGCAGGCTGGCACGGAGAAGGTTCACTTCATCGATGGGCGTCTTCCCCATTCCTTGTTGTTAGAGATTTTTACAACTACGGGGATTGGAACAGAGATTGTGCTGTGATGGGCTCGCTCTTGGAGGGGGAGTCCGCTATGGTAGATTCATGATCACCCGTCGCAAAACTCTCTACCCTCTCTCCTCTTCCCTGCGGCAGTATCTTTACCACTTTGGTCGGCAGTCCGATATCCCCTTGGTTTACGACGACCTTCACCGTTTCACCGATTCGGTTCCCTATATCAATCCTGAGGGGGAGGAGACCCTGTGGCTGACAGTGATGTATCCGCCTGAGATTATGGAAACTCTCGTGCCACAACTGACGGGAATCTATGCCATGCTCAAGATTGGTGGCGACCTCAGCCTGATGGAGCACCTTACGATCGATCGGATTGACTTTGGTTCCTTCGGGAATTCCCGCCCCTTCCGGATTTGTATCAAGAACCTCTTCAACGGGAACTCGGACTACTATTACGTCAAGACTGCGGATGCTTCCCGACTCTATGGTCTCGAGCTCGAGCACCTTCTTTCCCCCAATCGTCTCAACTATCTCGTGAATGGGAATACCCTCATTGAGGAACATATTGCGGGCGTGCCGGGTGATGTCTTCCTGCGTGATTATCTCGGCAGTAAGGAACTCAATACCGTGCGAATTGCCAAGGAATTTACCAAGTTCAACGAGCGTTGTTTCATTCGCCTGTTAGGCGATATGCGCTCGGTGAACTACGTTGTCGATATCACGCCAGACTTCGAAGAGATCCAGTATCGAGTGCGGCCTATTGACTTTGACCAACAATGCTACGAAGGCCGTAGTAAGACTTATCTCTCCTATCACTTTGACTCGAACAAGGCGATCACGCGGCTCGCCTTTCGGGCGCTTAATCGCAAGACCATTACCCAATACGTGGAAGAAGAGCGGGTTCAGATGGCGCGTCGTGCCAAGGTGGAGCGGATTCGCATCAGTTCCCTCCTTGCAGTCATGAAGAAGGACACCCTTTCTCCCGAAGCTCACGTGCAAACCCTCCGCAAAGAGTTGGGCAAATATTATCCCACTGCAGACCTCTCTCACTGCCGAACAATGGGTGAGCTGACGGCCCATCATCTGGAGATAATGCTGCAGTGATTTTCTAACAGCTTATTTTCTCATGTTTCGCAAAACCTATCAGCGTGAAGTGCGAGCGGAGCCAGAGGTGGTCTTCGATCTGTGTCGTTCCATCGATTTTCATTTGCAAGCAGCGCAATCCATCCAGGCACGGGCGGTTGCAGGTCAGACTACTGGGCTCGCGGGTGAAGGATGCGAGACCGTTTACTCCGCACGCTTTTTTGGCTTTCGCTTTCGGCTGCGGATGCGTGTCGGGGGGGTTGACCCTCCTCATGAGTTTCGGGATGAGATGGTGCAAGGACTCTTTTCTCACTTTTCCCATCATTATCGGATTACTGCTAGCGAGGGGGGTTGTCTGCTTGAAGACACCTTTGCCTTCTCGCTGCCCTTGGCCCCTATCGGATGGCCCATTGAGCGAACCCTTATCACGCCCGCTTTACAGCGCGCACAAGTAGAGCGATTAGATGCCATCAAAAGAGAAGCAGAGAAATAAACTGAACTTTCAGTAATTACTGAAATAAAGAGTTGTTTTCTGATGAAAGGGTTTGTATCTCAGAAAGGGTGAAGGAGAAAACAATGGTCATTCCGGGAGGGAGCGGATTCTTAGGTCGCACTCTCGCTCATTGGTTTGCGCAGCGTGATTGGCGAGTGGTTATTTTGAGCCGCGATCCTTGTGCGATTACGAATGCAGAAGTGGTTCTCTGGGACGGTAAGACCTTGGGACCATGGGCAGAAGTGATCGACGATAGCGAAGCAGTGATTAATCTCGCAGGGCGCTCGGTGAATTGTCGCTATCACGCCAAGAATAGAGCGGCGATGATGGCCTCTCGCACGGAATCGACGAGAGTCATTGGTGAGGCCATCAAGCAGTGTGAGAATCCGCCTGCGGTTTGGCTGAATTCGAGCACGGCGACGATTTACCGGCACCGCTGTGATCGTGCTCAAACTGAGGAGGAAGGAACTTATGGCGCTCATCAAGAGGCAAAGGACGCTTACTCGTTAGAAGTGGCCCATGGTTGGGAAGCGGCTTTTCAAGAGAGTTATCAAAGCCTTGATCAGACCCGCACTCGTGGTCTTGTTTTACGCACCGCGATGGTCTTTGGGCAGGAACCGGGAGGGGTTTATGAGACTTTGCGTAAGCTGGCGAAGTGTGGTCTTGGTGGCACCCTCTCCCATGGACGGCAGTTTGTCTCGTGGCTTCACGAGGAGGACTTTTGCCGGAGTATCGAGTGGTTGATTTCTCAGCCTGATAAGAAAGGTATTTATAATCTCACCGCGCCCCATCCTCTGCCTAACAGAGAAATGATGGCTGCCCTCCGCAAGGCAGTGGGAGTGGGCTTTGGCCTTCCCGCTGCTCGTTGGACGCTTGAGCTTGGAGCTTTCTTTCTCCGTACCGAAACGGAACTGATAGTAAAGAGTCGTCGGGTGGAGCCAGCACGATTACTCACCGAAGGTTTTCAGTTTCAGTTCTCGGACTTTGCGAATGCTCTCGTTGATTTGGAACAAAAGTTAGAAGGTGATGCAGGTTCACCGAGGTCTGCTCCCTAGATGGTCCTTTTGAACTTCACGCTTTCCATCTCATTTAGATCTGTGAATTCTAAAGCATGACTCTTTTGAAATCCTTCGTTGTAGCTCTGTCCCTCGGAAGTTCTCTCTTTGCTGAAGAGGCGAAGATTGGAGTCATGGAGACTGCGTTCGGCTATCGGGGGAAGGTGGAAAGCATCGCCCTTGCGAAAAAGGCCGGCTACCAAGGGATTCAGATTCATACCGGTAAGCTGGATGCAGAGAACGTGCTCACTCTCTCCGACCCCGAACTCCTTGCAGAGTTCCGCAAAGCGTCCGAGGAGCATGAGGTAGAGATTATCTCACTCTGTGCCGGAAGCATGAATAAGCTCACTATTTGGCAAAAAGGTCCCGACCGAGAGCGTGGTTTAGCGATCATGAAGCAATCTCTCGCGGCCTGTCAGGCCTTGGATTGCCCCATTCTCTTGTTTCCCTTCTTTGGCCCCTCGAATTTCACCCAGGGAGAGGAGAAGATTGCGGGAGTGGCTGAGTTTATGAAGGAGCTGCTACCCATGGCGAAAGAAAAGGGAGTGACCCTCGGCATCGAGTCCCCGATTCCTTATCGCCGGGTCATGGAGCTCTTTGAACGCCTTGGAAATCCAGACGAGATCAAGATGTATTACGATACTGGGAATATGATGCGGGAGGGTGAGGACATCTTCACCGCATTAACAGAAATGGGTTCGGCGCTTCTTTGTCAAATTCATATCAAGCCCGAAGGAGATATTCATTTTGGAAAGGATCAGACAGACCTTCCTAAATTGGCGCAGGTGCTTGATCAGATCGATTACCGGCAATGGCTTGTTTTTGAGGCTAGAGGAGGCGTTGAAGAAGGGCGAGAAATACTCGCTAGGGAGAATTTGAAGGGTATTCGACAGCTCATTTCGCTGCGAAAGACTCCTTAGCTAGACAGGCCAAATGAGAGTTGTGCGGCGAGTGCCGCTTGGACGAATGTGTCCGATCTTGGTTTTTTGAATTTTTCTCGTTTTTGAACGAGAATCGTTGAAGTTTGTCATAAAGTTTCTATATAAAGAGCCTGATCCGATGGATTTCTGCAAAAAACCCCCCAATTTTTTCCTTCTCAGTCTGACTTGTTGTCTCGCGACAAGCTGTGTCTCGGAGAAAAATAAGGAATTGAGCGCGTTGGCTCAGCAAGAAGCATCCAAATCTCAGTTCGCGCTTTTCAGTGCTCTAGAGAGTAGGAATGAAGGGCTGGCGTTGGGTATTCTCGCGACTGCTCTCCCTCAAAGTGAGGTTGATGAGAGTGGCCGCACCCCTCTGATGGTCGCAGCAGCGACTGAAAGCACGCGGGTAGCTTGGAGTTTACTTCCAGAAGCAATCACTTCCCCCCTGCCAAAAGATGGCGTGGGATTGAATGCTCTCGTTCATGCCGCTCGTTCGGGTGAAACTTGGTTGGTTGGCGAGCTTTTAGAACGAGGAGCTTCACCTGATGTTACTTTACCTTCCGGCGATTCGCTCATCGTGGAATGTGTGACTGAGGGCCGCTTAGCTGTGGCCAAACTTCTCTTCGAACATGGAGTAGATAAGTATTCCCAAGCAGCAGATAAGACGACCTTGATCGAAGTCGCTGCTCGCCAAGGCCAAAGCTGGTTAGTAACTGATTTGATTACGAGCGGAATTTCATTCGAAGATACCTCTCATAAGAACTCTTTCGAAGAAGTTCTTCTCCCCCACATTGCAGCTGAGGCTGGTAAGCCTGAGCTTATTGAGATTTTGGCTGATAAGGGGATGGACTTGAAGGCTGTGAACGCGGCGGGTGAGAATCCGGCCCATGTGGCAGTGGGGAGTGGTTCTTTTGATATTCTTGCTCCGCTTCATCGTCATGGTGTGTCTCTCGATCAGCAGGATCACAATGGGAATACTCCTCTTCATCTTGCGGTCATGCGTCGTGATCCCGGCAGCCTCCGGGAGCTCTTGAGGTTGGGAGCAGATCCGAATATAAGTGGGCAGAATGGGCTCCAACCAGTGGATTTTGCATTGGAAGTGAGAGACTATGATTTCGCGTCGGTGTTGCTTCAATATGGGGCCATGATCCCATCAAAATCTCTTTACGATGCCATTGTTGAGAACGACCGAGAGTTAATCGATTTTCTGATTTCGAATGGAGCAGATCCCAACTCTCTTTGTAGTCTATCCGATGATACTTTGTTAGGCGCTGCTGTGCGGACCGATAATCGTTGGGCTGCCTTCCGACTCTTGGAAGCGGGTGCACTGTCTAACGCCATGACTCGGGAAGGGCAAACCGCCTTCCACCTCGCAGTGGCAAAGGGGGATCGAGCGCTGGTGGCGAAGATGCTGGAGCACGGAGCAGATCCTAATGTCCCCTTTTACGATTACCCGTCGGAGCTCTTTCTCGACCAAATTGCGAGTGAGAACATCGCGCGTTCTACTCTTCGTAATACTAGACGTTTTACTCCCATTGGAATGGCCGCAGATAGTGGAGATATTGAACTCGCGCGCCTGCTCTTAGCCAATGGTGCGGATTCTCAGATTTATACTCGCGGAGGACGTTACAATTATTGGTATCCCATTAGCTGGGCAGCCCGTCGGGCTGACGTGCCGATGATGCAGATCTTGCTTGGTCGCGAGCCTTCCCAAGTCACCCGCCGAGCGGTCATTGATCTTTCGAAGCAACAAGCATGGGTTTATGATGGTGATGAGGAAATCTATAGCACTAGAGTTTCTACCGGTAAATCTGGGCACCGCACCAAGACGGGCACTTTCGTGATCACCAACCGTCATCGTCATTGGAATTCCACGATTTACGGCTCCTCCATGCCTTACTTCCAGCGCTTTAGCTGTGGCGACTTTGGGTTCCACCAAGGTTACGTTCCCGGCTATCCCGCATCGCATGGCTGTATCCGTGTACCCGGTGGCAATGTGCGCAGAATGTGGGAACTCCTTTCTTTAGGGGATCCGGTAAAGATTGTCCCATAATTTAGGTCAAATCGTTGAGTCAAATCTAGAAAGAGGCTTAATTTCTTTTTTAAGCGCACCTTCGATAGCCCTGTTCTAAGAAAATGCCCCTCAATTTGTTCAACTCTTTGTTGGTTGAAATCTGATGAACTTGTTCAAGAGACTTTCAAACCGCCTCGATTTGAGAGAATCTGAAATTATTTTTCTCAAAAACGGGTTATCGGATACACCCTCAAGAAGAAGCCCATTAGAATGGGCGTCGGTCGATGAGGAGGTGAGTAGCATTATCAACGATTGTTCGTGTGTGATATCGAACGTGGATTCTAGCTTTTCGATTCCGAAATCAACATGTTTAAATACATCTGCATGTTCGATAGAAAAATCATCGAAGAAAAAATGCAGACTATTGAAAGCGATCTCATTGAAAAATAATTCCTTGGGAACGACGATGATAGAATAGAGAAATGACTAAAAACGAAAAGACCCTCGGTTAGGAGGGCCTTTTGGAGAAAAGATAAAGGTAGTCGGATATAATTTAGCGACGACGACGGAGTAAAGCAACTGCTCCGAGAAGTCCGAGCACTGCAGTAGAGGGCTCTGGGATCTTCTTGTCTACACGGTCGAAGGTCACTTCTGAGATACCAGCTGTGCCAGCAGACAATGCTACGAGGGCAGAAGAGTCATTGGGGATGGTAATGGAAGTGTTTTCGCCTGCATCGATACCAACGAAAGAAACAACAACGTTTTGAACGGTACCGCCGTCGGAGAAATCAATGGTGATAGATCTTGTAGGATCAAACTGGATTGCTGGTTCACCGTCAATCTCGCTAATCACTGCGGTAGCTCCAGATTGTTGAACGCCAAAAGCAACATCTCCAAATCCAGGAACATTCACAACTAGCTCTTCGCCTAGCTGTGAGCCTAAATTGTCTGAACCGTCAGTCGCGAACCCTGAGAAATCGAGAGAAAAGGCACTTGCAGAGTAGATACCAGCAAACGAAGAAATTAGAATAAGTGCTTTGGGCTTCATTAAAAGTGAGAGTGAACGGAGTGATAATATCAATCTGTTAGCTGAAAACAAGATTTTTTTTGTCATCGTGCTCTAAAATGTGAACATTTTCTTGGAATGAAGTTATCGGAGGTGCCCTTGAGCCGAAAGGAACCGTAAACCTAGGAGTTGCTTTCAGTAGGGGTTTGCGGTTTGGTGACCGCGAAATGCTCTCTTGGTTTGCAGATGGTCAATTTCCCCTCTTCTTAGCACCGATGGCGGGGGTGACTGATGTCACGTTCCGCACTATTTGTAAGGAAATGGGCGCTGATGTCATGGTTACCGAGTTCGTCTCGGCGGAAGGAATTATGCAAGCCGACCACCGTACTCGCAAATACACTGAGTTCACGGATGAACAACGCCCAGTAGGCGTCCAGCTCTTTGGAGCCGATGGTATTCGTATGGGCGAGGCGGCTAATAAGATTATTACTTGGAAGCGCCCTGACTTCATCGACATCAACTTCGGCTGCCCGGTGAATAAAGTCGTTTCGAAGAATGGCGGCTCTTCCCTGCTACGAGATTGCCCTCTGTTAGCCGCAACTGCGCGCGGTATCGTGAAAGCGGTCGGTGATCAGGTGCCAGTGACCGCCAAGATCCGCGCGGGTTGGGATCTAACGACGATTAATGCCGAGGAGGTCTGCAAAATTTTGGAATCTGAAGGAATTGCCAGCATTGCGGTACACGGTCGCACCCGCTCGCAAGGTTATTCGGGTGAAGCAGATTGGGATGTCATTGATGCCGCTGCTCGTGCCGTTAAGATCCCGGTGGTGGGGAATGGTGATATCACCAGTGGCGAAATTCTCGCTCGCCGAAAGGAGGAAACCGCAGTCTCGGGAGTGATGATCGGACGCGCCGCGATGCAGAATCCATGGATTTTTCAACAGGCCAAGCATTACTTAAAAACCGGCGAAACGCTCCCTCCCCTTCCCGTCGATGAGCGTTGGCCGCTTATCCTACGGCATTGCCGGCTCGCAACCGAGTCCGATCGTTACGGCGATGAGCGCCATACTATGATGGCGATGCGCGCGCGCTTAATGGCCTATTGTAAGGGGTTCCCTGGGTCGAAGGCCTTGCGGCGATCGTTGTCGCAAGTGGAGTCAGTTGTCCAACTGGAGGATCTCGCGGCCCAGCATCTCACGGAAGAAGGAATCTAGGCGCCTTCTTCGAGGTCCATGACCTGCACCTTGGCCCAGAAGGCTTTGAAGCGGTCAATGAAGAGATCGTGCTCTGGGTGGTCTTGATAGATGTCGTGTTCGGCTTGGGAGGCGAACTTCATCGAGAGGGCGTAGTCCCAGCTGTTTTCGGTCACAGGGCGTTCCGCGGTCTTGGCGGGGGTGCCCCAGGAGCCACCAGCGACTTCTGCGATATCAAAGAGTGCCGCGAGACCAGCCTCGAAGGCGGTGCGAGCTTCTGCTGACTTACTTTCCTCATTCAGCCAAAAGTAGACGTGGTGTTCCATGACCGTTTTTTTAAATGGTAGCTGCTTCTTTGGCAAGAACGCGCCCTCTGCTTGGCCTAACGTGTGATTAAGCCTAGATTGGGGGAGCCCCCCTATGTCTACTCGGAACCATTCTCAGTCCCAAAAAGTGAAGCTAGTCCTTCTCCTTCTCGTTCTTATCGCAGGTGCGGTCTGGTGGTGGTTTTATCAGAGGGGTAATTTGTCTAATGAACTCGCGCCAGCTCCTGAGCGCTTCCGCTACCAGGAGGAGCGGCCTTTGATGGGAACGCTCGCTACGATCACGCTTTTTGCGGAATCGCCCGCGCAGGCCGAGGATGCTTTTGCCGCTGCCTTCGCGCGAGGAGAAGCTATTAATCAAGTGGCCTCGGACTATTTGCCCGACAGTGAGCTTACCCGCTTTAATAGTAATGAGGCCGATGTCTGGTTCTCGGCCTCAGAGGACTTTTTGGCAATGGTGGCTTACGGGCTCGAGCTCGCCACGCTCACCGACGGAGCTTATGATCCGACCCTCGGCGCGATGTCTCATCTGTGGCGGGAAACACGTAAGGCTGGGCGCTTGCCAAGTGGCAGCACGCTCAGTGAGGTGCAATCGATCTCGGGTTGGGAGAAGATTGAGGTCGATCTCGAAGGACAGCGATTGCGGAAAAAGCACTCTGATCTAAGGCTTGATCTTGGTGGATTAGGGAAAGGCTATGCTGCGGAAGAAATCTTGCGCTTGTTAGTGCAACGAGGCCTCCCGCAAGCCCTCGTTGTCATTGGCGGTGATGTCCGCTGTGGGGAAGCTCCTCCGAAGAAGGAAGGCTGGACGATTGGGCTGCCAGATTATGGAGAAGATTTAGCCGCTACTATTACGGTAGTAGACTGTGCTATTTCCACCTCTGGCGATACCGAGCAGTTTGTGGAAATCGAGGGGAAAAGATATGCTCACATCATCGACCCTGCGACTGGGCTGGGAATGACCGATTCACTGTTAGCGACCGTGGTGGCCTCCAATGGTCTTATGGCTGATGCCTTGGCCACGGCCGCTTGTATTAATCCCAGTCTGTTCAGTGAATTGTCACCCTCGACGGAGGTTCATTCCCGAATTCTCAGCTCTGCGAGTCAGCAAGTCTCAAAGGGTTTTCCTCCTCTAACTCCGATTGGGAGCCAGGAGTAGACGATCAGAGGTTCGACTATTTTTACTAAGAACGCAGTAGATTCCACGCGCAAACGAGGGCTTTGACGCCAGCTATCTCGATGGAAGAATCCATTCCGGCACCCCAGACGATTTGGCCATCGTCTTTGCGGAGCTGAACATAGGCGGCGGCATCTGCTCCGGAACCATCCTTGATAGCGTGGGAGCGGTAGTCGGTGAGGGTAAAGTCTTTCCAGCCCTGTTGTTCGAGGCCGTGCACAAAGGCGTTGATAGGGCCATTACCGAGACCGCGAATTGTCAGGCTTTCACCTTGGCGAGAGACCTTGGCAGCGCAGCCGACCTCGTTGCGTTCGCCGGCATGGTGTTCGAGTTCGTAGTCCTCAAGGATGAGTTCAGTTTGGACGTTGAGGAACTCGCGGGCGAAGGCTTTGCCTACTTCTTCCACAGTGAGCTCGCGGCCTTCTTCATCGGCTAAGTCATAGATACGTTTGCCGACTTGGGGGTGCATGGTTTTGGGGAGGTCAAAGCCATGATCCTTATCGAGGATGTAGGCGACCCCTCCTTTTCCACTTTGGGAGTTAATGCGCACGATAGACTCGTAGCTGCGGCCGATATCGACGGGATCGATAGTGAGGTAGGGCACTCCCCATTGGGCGTCGTTCCCCTCTTGAGCACGACGATCGAAGCCCTTCTTAATCGCGTCTTGATGACTTCCTGAGAAAGCGGTGAAAACGAGTTCCCCAGCATAAGGCTGCCGCTCGGGCACCACCATGCGGGTAGTGCGTTCGTAGACTTCGCGCAGTTGCGAAAGATTCGAGAAGTCGAGACCGGTGGCGATGCCATGACTATTCATATTAAGCGCCACAATCACGACATCGAGATTACCCGTGCGCTCGCCGTTGCCAAAGAGAGTTCCCTCCACTCGATCAGCCCCTGCCATGAGACCGAGCTCGGTCGCGGCTACCCCGGTGCCGCGGTCGTTGTGAGTGTGCAGCGAGATGATAGCGGCTTTGCGATTTTTTAAATGACGGCACATCCACTCAATCTGATCGGCATGGACGTTTGGGGTAGACCATTCGACGGTAGCGGGGAGGTTGAGGATGATAGGGTTCTCTTCGGTAGGCTGCCAGATCTCCATCACTCCCTCGCACACCTCTAGGGCGAAGGCTAACTCGGTGTCGGAGAAAGACTCTGGCGAATACTGCAAGCGAACTTCGGTTCCGGGCACAGTAGGAACTAGCTCCTTGACCCAACGGGTGCCATCGAGCGCGATTTGCTTAATCGATTCCTGACTGGCATCCGAGAAGGTAACCCGCCGCTGTAGGGTGCTGGTGGAGTTGTAAATATGGACGATCACCTGCTTCGCGCCCTTGATGGCTTCGAAGGTGCGCGCGATGAGGTGTTGGCGAGTCTGGACCAAGACTTGCAAGGTCACATCTGCGGGCACGCGATTTTCTTCAATGAGACGGCGGAGGAATTCGAATTCGGTATCGCTTGCGCTCGGGAAGCCGACCTCGATTTCCTTGAAGCCTACTCCTACTAACATGTCGAACATCTCCAGCTTTTCCTCCACTGACATCGGGACAGGGAGGGACTGATTCCCATCGCGAAGATCGACCGAACACCATTGAGGGGCGGCGGTAAGCTCCTGGTCGGGCCAGGTCCGGTCTGGTAAGTCCACTTTGGGGAAGGGACGATACTTCGCAATCGATTCTCTTTTCATGCTGACTAAGTCTCCATCTGTTCTTGGGGAAAGGGCTACTCTTTGCCAAGCGCCAAAGCGGGAGATTTTGCGAAAGAGGATGAGAAGAGAGCGAATTCTCTCGGGACTCGTGCTTGAACAATTGCTCGCTTCGCTTCAACTTCCGCCTCGATCATGTTTTCCAATCTCTCTGACGCCCTCGACAAATCGTTCCGTAATCTGACCGGAACGGGCAAAATCACCGAAGAGAATATCTACGATGCTTTGCGCGAAATTCGGCTTGCCCTCCTGGAGGCGGATGTCGAGTTCTCGGTAGCGAAGACCTTTATCGAGACAGTGCGGGAGAAGGCACAGGGAGAAGACGTTCTCAAGTCCGTTAAGCCTGGCGAGCAGATTGTTAAAATCTTTCATGATGAATTGGCGGTTCTTCTCGGTGGTGATCAGGCTCCCCTGGACCTCAATCCCCCCGCTCACATCCTTCTCTGTGGATTGAATGGGGCTGGTAAAACGACAACCGCCGCTAAGCTCGCGCGACGGCTCAAGAAAGATGGTCGCAAGCCCCTCCTGGTCGCTTGTGACCTCTATCGCCCTGCTGCCATCGAGCAGTTAGCTCTTCTCGGAGAGCAGGCCGAGGTGCCTGTCTTCACCCCCGAAGCCGGTGAGAAGGATTTGGTAAAGGTTGCCAAACGCGCGCTCAAATCGGATGAAGCTCGCCAGGCCACCGTCATTATTTTCGACACCGCAGGCCGTCAGGAAATTGACGACGCCTTAGTCGAGGAACTCAAGAAGCTTCATAAGTTCGTCAAGCCCAAGGAGACCCTTCTCGTGGCCGATGCCGCTACCGGTCAGCAGGCTGTTTCGGTCGCGCAACACTTTGACGATGCGGTTGGGATTAGCGGAATCATTCTCACCAAGCTCGATGGTGATGCCCGTGGTGGGGCGGCCCTCTCGATGCGCCAAGTCACTGGCAAGCCGATTAAGTATATCGGTGAGGGTGAGAAGTTAGAGAATCTCGCCGAGTTCCACCCCGAGAGAATGGCCGACCGCATCCTCGGGATGGGCGACGTGGTCAGCATGGTCGAAAACATCTCGGAGAAGATCGACCACAAGGAAGCGGAGAAAGCGGCCAAACGCATGGCCAAGGGCAAGTTCGACTTCGAAGACTTTCTGAATCAGATGAAGATGATTCAAAATCTTGGTCCTTTGGAGGGAATCCTAGGGATGATGCCGGGGTTCAATAAAATCAAAAAGCAGCTCCCGAGTGGTGCTCTCGATGACAAGCGTATCAAACACATGGAAGCGATCGTGCTCTCGATGACCCCTAAGGAACGACGCCGTCCGGAGATTATCAAGGGCACTCGTCGCAAGCGGATTGCGAAGGGCAGCGGGCGCACCCTCATCGAGGTCAATCAGCTCATCAAGCAGTTCGGTCAGATGCGGAAGATGATGGGCTCCAAGTCCAAGATGAAGCAGATGATGCAACAGATGGAAGCCCTCGGCGGCGAAGACGGTGGCGGCATGGGTGGCCTCGGTGGCATGTTAGGCGGCGGCGGCAAGGGCGGTCCCAAGCTGCCGTTCTAACATCTGGTCACTGTTTCTCGGCGAGATAGATGTAGTGCTCCTTGCGCTTGGCTCGCTCGTGCTTGGCGGCGGGGTATTCCTCGGCCCAGAAGCGTGTCTTTTTAAGGCTGCGAAAGAGACGGGGGTCGCGCTCAACTGCCCAGAAGGCGATTCGTCCATTCGGGGTCAGCGCTTGTTTGAGTAAGGAGAGTCCCTCGCTCTGATAGAGTTGTGAGTTCTGAGGCTGGAGCAAGGAAGAGGGACCGTCATCAACATCGAGCAGGATAGCGTCGTACTGTGGTCCTCCCTCAGCGGCTTTACGGATGCAATCATGGACATCAGCTACTAGAATCTTAGTGCGGTCGTCTTGTAGGATATCATCGTTATAGCCTTTCATGAGCTCGGTATTCCAACGCACGACTTCGGGGAGCAATTCTGCGACTTCGACTTGAGCCTCTGGCCCCACGAGTTCTAGGGCACGGCGCAGACTGAAGCCGAGCCCAAGTCCGCCGACTAGGACGCGCGCCTTTTTACGAGTCGGCCGGAAGTCGCAACCGATATCAGCCAACATCCGCTCCGATAGGGTCAGGCGCGTGCTCATCACCTGGCGATCATTCATGTAGAGGTAGTAGTCCCCATCGTGCTCGATGAGGCGGAAGTGGGCGCCATCAGGAGCATGGGTTTCGGCGACATTGGTGGTCGGCTTCATAAAGGGGAGGTGTTAGCACGGACCGCTAAGGGTGGCTAGTGCTTGCCAAAGAAGACGAGCATTCTTTGATTGGTCACTGATATTTCAGGATGGTCTCGTGAAAGGTATCCTCTGAGAGTGGGGCTATGTGGTGTTTGTGAAGGAAGATCGAAGCGCTTTAGCACAAACGAATCATATCTTTGGCAAATTGCTTCCAGAGGAAAAAGAGCCCTCGTGCCGAATAGCGAAAATCCCCTTCTTGAGTAGGAGAGATGATGCCGTGGGCAAGGTTATGTTCGATTTGTGCTTTCATCTCCGCCTCGATATCTCCCTCAAGAGTATCTGGATCGGGAAGAGCCAGCTGCTCAGTGGTGATTTTCTTTTTTTGTAAGAAATTTTGATGATCAGATAGCATCTGATGGAAACAGTTACGCTCGCAAGGAACGTGTTTAGAGGCAAAGCCCGGGGGATGCTTCAAGGTGGGTGAGAAGGGAAAGTTGGTGGTTCGAAAGACCTCTCCATCCTCAGTGCGAGAGGTAATCGAGATAAAGGCGAAGGCGACATTGTCTTGCTCACAAAGGCAAACCGCAGCCACAGCTCGCTCCTCAGGATTCCAGTGGAGACGGAAGTACTGCTCCATCCCGCCCCAATGCCAAGCGGCGTCTCCGATGTGTTCGAAGTGAGCGTCGGACATTGCAATCAGTGCTTGGGAAGCGTTGGGGAAAAATTCGTCTGCGGGTGGTTTGGGCTGTTCGAGGCGATTCTTCTGAGGAAGGCGCATTTTCCGGACCCGAGTCAAGAGTTCGAACCATGGGAGAAGAAACCAGGCTGCGGCTGCGATGAGACCTGACCAAGGACACTTCGAGAGAAAGAAGACGGCGGTAAAGGTCGCAAAAAGGAAGATGAAGGCTCCGACCTTGCGAGACCACTTCTGGCGACAGGAGCGGAAAGCTGCAGCAAAAATAATCAGTGCCACTACGATTAAACCTTCTTTCATCATCTTCTATCGCGCACGCACTACAATGTTTGTGAACCCTTTATAGTTCCGCCAAAAGTTCATCCCGTCTAGGAAGGTTTTTCTTTTTTTCGAGTGAGGAGAGAAATCGTCTTTTCGATTTACTAAGATAACATCAAGTTCAAGTCATGGCTATTGAGATTTACGAGGAATTCTCTCCAACGGTGGCGGATGATGTCTTCATCGCTTCTAGTGGAGATGTCATTGGCCGTGTGACTCTCGCGGAAAAGAGCAGTGTCTGGTTCAATGCAACCCTTCGGGGAGATATTAATGAGATCCGAGTAGGGGCTTGTTCCAATATTCAAGATAATGCGGTTCTCCACTTGTCTGATGATCACCCTTGCCTTATCGGAGACTATGTCACGGTGGGACACTCCGCGATTGTTCATGCCGCAACAATTGAGGACGGAGTACTTGTTGGAATGGGTGCCATTATTCTCGATGGTTCGGTAATTGGGGAAAACTCGATTATAGGTGCAGGAGCACTAGTAACTGGTCGTACGATTGTTCCTCCTAATTCCCTAGTGATAGGCTCCCCTGCGAAAGTTGTCCGTGAGCTGAGTGAAGAGGAGCGCACCATGGGGCGTGATTTAGCGGACAAATACGTGAGACAATCCCGAAAGTTTCTCGCCCGAGGGAGCGATCCGGCCTAACAGTGCCTTAGCAATTCATGAAACTGGAGCTTATTCAAGTTGAACCCATTGCCCTTCTGCCTACTCAGGCAGGTTGTGCGGTCTTTCTCGGAGATGGGAAGAAGTCGATTGTCTTCTACATTGAACCCGCGATTGGGGCCTCGATTAATGCCGTTCTCTCCGGACAGAAGCCTCCTCGTCCACTGACCCACGATCTTTTCGTACAAGTCCTAGGAGCCTTCGGTGCTACCGTGACTCATGTCGTGATTAGTAGAGTCGAAGAGGATATCTTTTATGCGCACCTCCACCTCACTGCTCAGAATGAGATTATGGAGAAGAAGATCGTGAATGCGGACGCTCGTCCGTCAGATTGCATCGCCCTCGCCGTGCGGCAGGAAGCGCCCATAATGTTCGTAAAGTCCGTCTGGGACGAGCAACCAGATATGAGCCATGTGCTAGAAGAGCTCCGGCAACAAGGGATGTCGGATGGTGGAGAAGAGGTCCCTTTTTAAGGATGCCTCCGGTAACCTCGTTCCAAGAAAGTGTTCCCCAATTTGCTCAACTCTTTGTTGATTTGAGCAAATTCTGGAATCATTTTTTCTCGAAAGCAGCTTACCGAAGGTGCCCTCAAGAGTTATTTTCTCCGGAGCTAGATGCCTTGGTCTCTGCCCGTCGGACAATAGGTTTAAAACTTCCCTTGCGCGGCTGGAGTATCCTTTTACCGTAGATTTCAATGAGCGACTCATCTACCACCGCATTACCGGAGTATTTGTCTGAAGAAATCCTCCTAAATCCCGAGAAGCGGCAATTTCCTCCTTTCGATCTTTCCCGCCTTCTCAGGACGGTTTTTAAGCCCACGCAAGGATGCCGGGTTTGTATTCTAACCGATTTTGAAGAGCCTCAGGGCCTCATCAAAGATTTCAACTTTTTGGGAGAGAAAGAATTTGAGGTTCAGAAGAATGCTTATCGTTACTTCTACGAAGGCCTGAAAGAAGGCGTTCTTGATGAGTTGGGAATGACCGGAGGCGAGATGTTCGCTTACCGCTACACTTATGGCTCCAACCTCGATCTCAAGGATGAGGTCTGGGACACGGATGGGAACGAGCTTTCCCTCGATAAGGATATTTATCCGAACTACGATATCATCCTCTGTATTTCCACTTGGTCTGCAACTGCTCCTCTGACTGCCAAGTGCAAGGAATACGGATTCCGTGGCGCTACCATGCACGGTATGAACGAAGTCATTCTCAACTCCGGCCTCGCAGTTGATTATGAAGAAGTTTCTGCCGATGCCGAAAAGATCCGCCTCGCAATGACCCAGGCTGATTCTATCGAAATCGACTTTGCCCTTGAGGACGGAACTATTTTGACTGCTAATTTGGAACTCGGCGGGCAGGAAGCTCAGAAGTCACACGGCCTCTGTCAAGGAACTGCTCCTGACATTGCCAACTTACCGGCAGGAGAGATTTATTACGTCCCCCAAGATGCTAACGGCAAGTTTCCGATGAAATATGAAGACGGCACTTTGGGCGTCCTTGACGTTGTTAATCGTGACGTTGTTAAGTCCACTCTGATTGAAGGAAATCAAGCGACTATCGATGAGCACAATGCTCGTCTTGCGGATGATCCCATGACGGGTACTCTCGGTGAACTCGGTTTTGGCACCCAAGTCCTCCCGGTCTCTTACCAGGATATTCAGGATGAGAAAGTGCTCGGCACTTGTCACCTCGCTACCGGGCGTGATGATCATCTAGGAGGCGATATTGTGCCGACCATGTTCAAGAAACATGAGAACTCGACGCATGACGATATCCTCTTCGCTCCTCACAAAACTCCGAACTTTAACGTTAAAGAAGTACGCATGAACCGAGGCGAACAACAGGAAGTCATTATTGAGAACTTCCGTCCAAGCCCGTTTATCATCAATGCAATTGCAGGATAAATTTTTAGGAACTGAAAACAAACTTTTTACCTGAAAAGAAGGGGCATTCTTGCCCCTTCTTTTTTCGTCTTTTTTCGTCTTTTTTATTATGAACATTTACGAAACTGAGAAACTAATCGCAGAGTACTTACTCTTTCATTTTGCGAAGCCAGAGGAAATCCTTCCTTGGGAATTTGGACCAAGAGAAGCGCTAGATTATCCGGTTCGCGTTGCGGAACACTTTTCTGGTCAGGAAGTAGACCGAGGTCTCGATATCGGTTGTGCGGTAGGACGCTCCACCTACGAGATGGCTCGTAAGTGCCAGGAGGTTATTGGGATAGATTACTCGCATGCCTTTGTAGAGGCGGCTGAGAAGATGAAGGAAGGTCCGCAACAGATGCCCTGTCTGGAAGAAGGGCATCGTCAGACCGATCTCACCGTTTCTCTCCCCGCAGAGACCCCCGCCGAGCGTTGTCAATTTGAGCAAGGAGACGCAATGGACTTACGAGATGGCCTTGGCACCTTTGATCGGATCCTAGCGGCTAATCTAATTTGTCGGTTGACTCATCCGGAGAAATTTTTAGCACGACTTCCCTCCCTAGTTCATTCCGGTGGCGAGGTGGTCTTGGCCACTCCATGTACTTGGCTGGCGGAGTTTACTCCTCCAGAGAATTGGCCTCAAGGCTCCACCCTTGCGTGGTTGAAGGAGACCTTGAGCGCAGATTTCGATCTAGAGCACGAAGCCAACGAGCCCTTTTTGATTCGAGAAACCGCTCGCAAGTTTCAGTGGACGGTTGCTCTGGTGACCAAGTGGCGTCGGAAGTAGGACGCACGCTCCTAGTCCAGTTTGTTCGACTGGGCTAGGCTACCAGCCCCTATGTCTACCGCTACTGTGGCCGTAATTGTGGTTTCCGTAGCCATGATTAGCGTGACCATTGTATCCCGAGTGATGGTAGCGTCTGGTTCGTTTATATTTCTTTTTGTGCTTATTGTGGGCAAGGATCGCTAAGCCTGCGATTCCCGCCACAGCGACAAGAGCGGCGGTTTTATTGGCGTCGATGCCGTGTCCTCCGTGGCTGCCGCCACCACGGTATCCACCATGTCCATAGTAGGGGCCACTTGCGCAGGAAGAAAAAAGAAGCGCGATACAGCTAATCGCAATAAGTCGAATCACAGGTGCCATCATCTCCTATAAGGACGGTTCTTTTTGAGATTCTATTCGAAAGAATTATTTCTGTTTCAGGCGAGCCCAGAAGTCAGCAGTTTGGGTAGAATCAGGGATGACTTCGATAACTGTCATGCGGTCACTGAGATTATCGAGAGCATCAAGCTCTTCCCGACAGCGTATCTTCAGATAACCTAGGTCCCACATCTCAGCCCAGTGCGCTAGGTTACGGCCATGGGCTGTTGTCATCCAAGTTTGCACCTGTGCGTTCATCTCGCTGAGCCGTGGCACGCGCTCAAAGATACGACCGCCGTCATTGTTGAGCACGACCAAGACTCGTTTCTCGTTGGTAACTTGCTTCAGAAAATATGGGGCGGATAGATCGTAGAGAGTGGTGAGATCACCCACGAGTGCCCACGCCTCCCCTTCCTCCACGGAGGTGCCTAGCCAAGTAGAAAGCTGCCCGTCGATACCGTTAGCTCCTCGACAAGCACGAACGAGGGTCATAGGCTGTTCCCTTTGCGCAAAATCATTCCACTCACGGATAGGAAGACTATTCCCGAGGAATAGCGAATCCGCCTGTGTGGCGAAGAGAGAAAGCTCGCGCACCAATCCGGGTTCAGAATCTGGGAAAGCTTCTAACAGTTCGTTGATCCGATGTGTTCGTTGGCGGCTGAGGGGCAGAAGTTCGAGAACATCGCCTACAGGTTCTACTTCTCCTAGGCCCTTGAGCACTCGCGCGGGCGAACCAATAACGAGTTCGCTTTCGCGAGCGAGGCCTGAGAAACCGGTGCGGGTAAGGGAGAAGACTTCGACTTCTACGAGCGTTTCCAAGTCGCGCCAAAAGCGACCGATAGGGACCTCCCCAATACGCAGCACTTTACCGGGTGGATTCTCTGAAAGTAGACAATCCGCATCACCTAAGCTGAGATCGGCGAGCGCTTCGCGTAGCCCGCTGGTAGCATCAGCAAGAACGGGAACTGCTAGGTTTTGACAAAAGTAAAAAACCTCTTCGCGGTCTTGTTCATCCAATCCACCGACTAGAATAACGAGTCCTCTGAAAATTCCTTTTTGGAGCCACTGCGCAAGGGTAGCAACTTGGAAGCTACTAACAGTTGGGATGTATTCTTCCAAACAAGACGGAGGACCTAAGTTTTCTTCTTCCTCTAGCGGGAGGTTGAGGTGGAGAGGCCCAAGCCCTTCCCAAAAGGAAAGTTTGTTGTCGGTGTAGGGTGCAAAGAGTTCTTCTTGTTCGATGGCTTGTGGTGCACCAGTGCCTCGGAAACGCTCTGGACGATCGGCAGAAAGGACCACGAGGGGCCTGCGCTGGTAATAGGCTTCAATCACTGCCGGGAGGAGTTCGGCAACGGCAGTGCCACTGGTGACTACAACCGCGCACGGTTCGCCGGTGACCATAGTGCGGCCTAAGGCAAAAAAGCCGGCGCTCCGTTCCTCGAAGTGGTGATAAACTTCAGCACCTTCGATTTGTGCAACCCAAGTGAGAATGGGAGCGTTACGCGCTCCCCCGCATACGACAAACTGGCGCACACCTCGGCTGAGTAGCTCATCTAACTGTTTCGCTGCCTCCATAGATTTGGGTGTGGGGAGGGTTCCTAGGAGAGTGAAGTTACTGAGCGGGAGTAAGCTTTTGTAACTCGACTTTTCTAAACTCGATAGGAGCGCTCTCTGCTTGGATAGAAATGGTGCCGCTTTCTAACAAAGTACCATCGTTCTTCTGAGGATACTTGTATGTGAAGACTTTTTCGCCATTCACGCGATGAATGATCGTTTCACTGCCATGAACTTCGACTTCGAGAGTGACCCATTGATCACCGGGGAAAGTTTTGGATTCACTACTGATGCAGTGACGCTTGTCGACCTTCTCGTCGAAGAAGATCTGAGTGCCTGGAGTGCAGACATTGGCAGTTGGTCTTGCTTTTTTTTTGTCAGTTCCTCCTAAGATTTGAACTTCGATACTGACCGGAAAATCTTGGTCGAGTTCCATGCTTTCGGCGCTTTGCCCATGGATCATGATTCCGTTGTTACGCCAAGCCCAACCCGGGCCCTTCGCTACTTGCTCGCCCACAAAGCGATATTCGACTCTGATTCTGTAATGAGAAAATTCGGTCTTATAGAAGAGGTGTCCAAAGAGGTCGCCCCATTCTTGATAGTTCTCGTAGTTGACTTTTAAGAGACCGTCTTCGACTCGAAAGGTGTCTTTCACATTTTGGCCTAATTCGTGGCCTTTAAACTTAGGAATCCAACCTGTTAGATCTTTCCCATTAAAGAGCGGGATCCAAGGCGCCTGTTCGGAAGAAGAAACTGGTTCGGCAACGCTGGACATGATGCCAAGACTTCCAAGAAGGAGTGAAATTCGTTTCATATCGGATGTCTATGTGAGGCTACTCTCTTCGTCGACTCTAATCCGAAGTCCACTCTCGATAGCGAAGAGAGCAGCGCTAGGAATCACTTGCTTCATCAGGTTTGCTTATCGAGTTTGCGGTAAGTGTTTGAGCCAGTCGCTGAGATCTTTGTCGAGATTCCAACCTAACTTAACGGACTGAAGTTCGGATAAAGTTTTTCCTTCTAGGCTAATCATTCCCCGTGTGACCCAGCCGGCGACTTTGCCTTGATTCTCGAAGGCGGTCATTTGGGTTAAGGGAAGTTCTAACTCATCTGCGAAAGGGATTAACCGTTGGCCGCTAGTATCTGCAAATGAGAGTAGGAAGTCACCTTTGTCAGCACGAAAGAGTTGCGCGGTTTGGGTATCGTAGGGTTGGACGAAGCAACGGTACTGCAACTGTCCTCCAGATTCTTGGAAAATGATTTCGAAGGTGAGATCACTGCCACTGGTAGACAGATTACCCCGCCAGCGGCGATATTGATTATTATTACCTACTGGAACGGGAGAACCGGTCGAGGAACCGAAGGCTCCTCCTCGATGCTGGCGGCGTGGTTTCGGGGGGCTGAGGATGTTTTCGGTCTTTTCTGAGGGAGCCTGAGTTTGGCTGTCTTGGTCAAGGGCTTGCGCGTTGGCTTCTACGGTTTGTGGCAAAGTAGAAATTTCGTTTTGCTGATTTACGGGAGTGGGATTGCCGGTACTGCTAGTGGTGTTCTTAGCCTTCTTTTCTAGTTTGAGAATTTGCTTCACCTTTTGTACCAGACCAGAAACTCCTTTTTCGGAAGGGGCGTTAGGATCATCTCCGAGATCTAGAAAGTAGACTCCACCAGCCAGAGCGACGAGAATAAGAGCGAGGTAGACGAGCTTACGTAAGCATCCTCCACAACCAGCCTTGCTGGATCGGCCGCCGTCATCTGGTTCAACATCGATAAGAGGGGGATGCTCCATGCCTGAAGGTTACCGAGTCGGTGCTCTAATGGCAATGCGTCACTGGGTCGGATGCTGGACTTCCACTGTCAGCGAAATTCCCCCCCGTGCTCCAAAGGCTCCCTGAATAGTCATTTCCTCAGGCTCGCAGACGGCGACAAAATCATCGAGAATGGTATTGATTACCTCTTCATTGAAGGCGGCCGTATTGCGCCATGAGGCGAGGTAGAATTTTAGGGACTTGGTTTCGAGACACCATTTGCTAGGGCGATAGCGGATTGTGAGGTGTGCTGAGTCTGGTTGTCCGGTCACTGGACAGAGTGATGAAAACTCGGGAGCATCGAGATGAACCCAGTAGTCGCGGCCTGGACGACAGTTTTCGAATCGGTCTAGGATATCGCGGGAAGGTTCTTTTGGTAATGCGTTTTCGGATTTTCCCAGCAATTTAGGTTTAATGCTCATGCTGGGACCCTAGTCTTGGCGAGGGGGTGAACAAGGAAAAGTAGTAGCGAGTAGTCGCCTCAGAAAATCTTCGCTAAAGTGACCCTGCCCTTGTCGACTTCGAAATTGATTCGGTCCTGTCGTAGGTCTTTGGTGATGATAAACTGTTTGCCGTCTTCACGAACGATACGGCTTCTTAACCCCATTTGTTTGGCCTTTGCTTGTGCCTTCTCGGAAGTGAGTCCGAGGTAGGAACGTGTGGGGCCGTTGGTCAATCTCGTGACCCTCTTCACTGGGGTTGGAGCGAACGTAGGTGGGTCAGCAGTTTGGCAGGAGGATAGGATGGACCCAACGACGGCGATCCCTGATACCAAAAAACCGGACCACAACAGTCCGGCTTTTGAAAAAACATTCACGAGGAAAGATATTAGAGGTCGTTAGCGTCGCGAGCACCAGACACGAGGACTTTCATAGTAGGAATCAATCCAAGGTGAGGTTCACCAGTTCCTCCTTGAGCAGTGGCGCGGCTGAGAACAGACTTAGGAACAATCCCGCAGCAGTCGGGGTGTGGGCAGAACTTGGACCCACAGTCAGTGCAATGTACTTTTTCGCGCACGGTCTTAACAACAGGACGACGCACAGTGATGGTCTCCGTGGTGAGGCCTCCCTTAGGGCCCTTGCCTTCGATGACCACTTCTTCTTCGA
This sequence comes from uncultured Roseibacillus sp., assembly GCA_937949965.1. GTDB lineage: Bacteria > Verrucomicrobiota > Verrucomicrobiia > Verrucomicrobiales > Akkermansiaceae > Roseibacillus. The sequence continues at coordinate 7,414 of CALFBF010000063.1, read as the reverse complement.
CGAATTCAGTGATTTGCTTTTCAACGAAACGCTGATTTTCGCAACCTTGGTGTGGGAACTTCTGCGACTTGCCACATCCATGACAACCTCCGCCACAGATCTTAGTAGTGCCACAAGAGGTGAAAATCAACGCGGCGACGAATGATGTTAGTAAAAGAGCAAGGTGTTTCATCGGTGTGTTAAGTAAGATAATGAGAAGTGTTGAATGGATGCAAACAAATTATGACGGAAGACGCATCGTAAGATTTGTATTAAACGATTTCGAGAACCTTTTCCACCACTCGCCGTGGGTTTGGTAGTTGCTCATCCTCGATGTGAGGGGAGTAGATAGCTGGAGCATCGATGGTGCAGACGCGCTTGATTGGCGCATCCAAGTAATCGAAGGCATGTTCTTGTATTAAAGTCGCAATCTGCGAAGAAACGCCATTGAAAGGCTTGGACTCATCGACGAGCACGGCGCGGTTCGTCTTCTGGACTGTTTGAATAATCGCCTCCTGATCGAGGGGGCGAATGCTGCGCAGGTCGAGGACTTCGGCGCTGATGTTGTGCTCTTTTTGCAGAGTTTCGGCAGCTTCGAGCGCGTGCAGGACGCTGCGACCATGAGCGATGAGTGAGATATCACTTCCTTCGCGCTTGATGTCAGCTTTTCCAAGCGGGATGGTGAAGTCGCCTTCGGAAGGCTCGGGAACGGGTCCCTTGTTTCCGTAGAGGAGAGTGTTTTCCATCACGTAGACAGGGTCGTTGTCGCGGATGGCAGACTTCATCAGTCCCTTGGCATCGGCAGGGGTAGCCGGCACGACAACCTTCAAGCCAGGGAAGGCAGCAAAGAGACCTTCGGGACAATGCGAGTGGGTCGCACCGACGTTGGTGCCACCATTAGCGGGTCCACGCATCACGATGGGGCAGTTGATGAGACCGCCAGACATGTAGCGCACACAGGCGGCGTTGTTCACCAGTTGGTCAAAGGCCACTGAGTGGAAGGACCAGAACATGAGTTCCATGACAGGGCGGACCCCGAGCATGGAGGCTCCGATGCCCATGCCGATGAAGCCGGCTTCTGAAATAGGGGTGTCAACGACACGTTTGTCGCCCCATTTTTCCCAAAGACCTTTCGTTACTTTGTAGGCCCCGTTGTATTGAGCGACTTCCTCACCCATTAGAACAACACTGGAGTCGCGCTCCAGTTCTTCGTCAAAAGCTTCGTTCAGGGCGTCGCGGTATTCGATTTCGCGCATGAGATTATAGAAAAGTTATCGTGTTAGGTGATTCGGAATGTTCGGCGAAAGGGCTTTAGTCATTGAAGAAATGGCGACCCACTTTGGAGGCTTCGGTATCATTATCAGTTTCCCAATAAACATGCTTGGAGATGTCTTCGATGCTCGGCGGCGGTGAGCTCTCGGCGAACTCAGCAGCAGCACTTGCTTCCGCCATCGCTTCTTTACCGATTACTTTTGCCTCTTCCGCAGTGAGGATTCCTTCTGCGATCAATTTCTTTTCCCAAAGAATGAGGGGATCGTGCTCGTCCTTATACTTCTGAATTTCTTCCGGAGTACGGTATTTCTTGGCGTTGGCGTCGGCGACGCTGTGGCCATACCAGCGGTAAGTCTGGATTTCGAGCACGGTGGGGAGAGACTCCTTACGAGCGCGTTCCATCGCAATGTGTAGTTTGGCACGCAGTTCGTAGATGTCTTCGCCATTAATAATATCCCAAGCCATATCGTATGCTTCGGCGCGTTGGGCGAGACAATCGCGGTAAGCGGATGAACGCTTCTGAGAGGTTCCCATCGAGTAACCGTTGTTCTCAATGATGATGACGGCAGGGAGTTCGAAGAGAGCGGCAATGTTCATGGACTCATGCACAGAGCCCTGATTGACCGCGCCGTCACCCATGAAGGATAGAGAGCACCCTTGGTTGCCATTGTATTTCACGCCGTAGGCCAATCCGATTCCGAGTGGAATCTGACCACCGACGATCCCGTGACCGCCCCAGTAGTTTTTATCGGGAGCGAAGAAGTGCATGGAACCACCCTTACCTTGAGAACATCCCGTGGCTTTACCATAGAGCTCGGCCATGCATTCGTTCATGCCCATCCCCACAGCGAGGGAGTGGCCATGGCAACGGTAAGCGGTGATCATGTGGTCGTGGTCCCCCATCAAGGAAGCACAAGAAGTAGCGATGCTTTCCTGACCGGTGTATAGGTGGAGGAAGCCACCCATTTTGCCGGCATTGTAAAACTTGAGTGAGATGGTCTCAAAACGTCGAATCCGCATCATGGTGCGGTAAAGCTCGATCTTCTCGGCATCCGAGAGTGATTGGTTGATGGGCGAGTCGGAAAAATCCAATCCTTCGACGTTCGTTTCAGGTGATGAGATCATGAGGCGGTCAAGGCCATACCCGCTTCCTGCCATCCGCGCAAGTCGCGTTTAACTTTGCGGCAGAACGAGGGCAGAAAGTTGTCACCAGTCCTGCCCAATTGGAGACCACTATCGGTCATTGAGAACGATAAGGATTTGCTCTCAATCAATTGATGATCAATTTATTAGGCGCTGACTTCAACAGCTTGTTGTGCTGGTGAATTTAGCGTCATTCGGTTGAGAACTAAGATAAACGCAGTGAAAAGAAGGGTCGCAACCGCATCATTGCGGAAGAATGTCCATGTGGGAGGGTATCCCGGGAGTCCCAACCAGAGTGCCTGTGCGAGGCCAGCGAAGCTCTTTTCATAAAGCGCACTGGTGGCCCAGCTTACGGTATTGGTCACGAGGTAGAAGATGGTAGCGCCTCCAAGAGAGCCCGCAAGCAGGAGAGGGGCACTCGCCTTACGAGAGAAGAACTTCCCCCACCCTACGATGAGCGCAAAGGCGAAGAGTGGTGAGAGCATCCAAAGCTGGAAACCACCGACTGCGACCATGGTGGAAATGAGGTAGGCTAACGCTGGCACGAGAAGCCAAGGGCCTTTCTTCAGAGCTGATAGCGCGAAGAAAAGCGCGATGTAGGGCTGAAAGTGATGAAGGCCAAATTGCTGCCCCACTTCCCTAAGCAGGAGGAGGGCAATGATAATGGTGAGGAAAATGATCGAGCGATTGCCTTGCGACATAGGTGTTCCTTATCAGAATGTTTGTAGAATCCAATTCAAATCGGAATACTAGGTTTATAGTAATTCGTCGTCCTTCTGTTCCACGTGGAACATGGGCGCTCATTTTGCTGTTCACTTTTTACTCCAAAGAGGGAGCCCATTCTCGACGGGACGGGGATTTCGATCTAGGGTCCGCGCGCTTATGTTTACCTTTCCCAAGTCTTATCAGGTCGTGGTCGTCGGCGCTGGTCATGCCGGAGTAGAAGCCGCGCTGGCCGCTGCCCGTATGGGCTGTCGGGTGGCTTTGCTGACCCAGAATCTGGATACTATTGGGCAGATGAGCTGTAACCCCGCGATCGGTGGTTTGGCGAAGGGGCATGTCGTGCGGGAGATTGATGCTCTGGGCGGAATCATGGCGCAGAATACCGACGCGACCGCGATTCAGTGGCGGATGTTAAATGGTGGCAAAGGCCCCAGCGTGCGCGCTCCCCGCGCTCAGTGTGATAAGAAGGCTTATCAGTTCCGCATTAAGAATATTGTCGAATCCACCCCGAACCTCGATCTGCATCAAGGGAACGTGACGCGGCTGATTGTCGAGAATGATGAGATTCGTGGCTTGGAAACGAACCTTGGTCTGCGACTAAATACCGAGACTCTTATTCTCTCTGCAGGAACCTTCATGCGTGGGCTCATGCATGTGGGGAAAGAAACGGAAAAAGGAGGACGCACCGGTGATGCTGTCTCTACAGTGAGCGATTCGCTCAAGGAACTGGGTTTTGAAGTGGATCGTTTCAAGACCGGCACCCCCTGCCGCCTGAATGGCCGTTCCCTTGATTTCTCCAAATGCGAACGTCAAGTCGGGGACCAACCGCCCTCACTGTTCTCCTATCATCCTGAGGAACTGGTTCGTGATGAAGATGATTTCTTCAGCCTCAACCACTATACAGAAGAAGGGATGTTCCACGTAGAACAACTCCCCTGCTGGATCACGTGGACCAATCCAGGAACCCACGACATCATCAGAGACAATCTCCATCTCTCCGCTATGTATGGCGGTATGATTGAGGGTGTGGGTCCACGCTACTGCCCTTCCATCGAGGACAAGGTCGTCAAGTTCGCGGATAAGGAACGCCATCAAGTCTTTCTAGAGCCCGAAGGGCGTCACACTCGTGAGTATTACATCAACGGGGTATCCACTTCCCTCCCCTATTCGGTGCAACTCGATTTCATCCGTTCCATTGAGGGGTTAGAAAATGCTGAGATCATCCGCGCGGGTTATGCGGTGGAGTATGATTACTGCCCGCCAACGCAACTTTACCCCACGCTAGAGACCAAGCTGGTTTCGGGACTCTACTTCGCGGGTCAAATCAATGGCACATCCGGTTACGAAGAGGCGGCCGCGCAGGGTCTCCTTGCCGGGACCAATGCAGGTGCAAAAGCTCTTGGGAAACAGCCTCTCATTCTCGGGCGTGACCAAGCCTACATTGGGGTCATGATTGACGATTTGGTCACCAAGGGTTGCACCGAGCCCTATCGCCTCTTCACGAGCCGCGCCGAGCACCGCCTCCTTCTCCGTCAGGACACCGCCGATCAGCGTCTCACTCCGCAAGCACGTGAGCAGGGACTCATCAGTGACGAACGATGGAGTCGTTTCCAAGAAAAACGAGATCGTCTTGCCGAGGGAGCGACTTACATCAAAGAAACTGCTTACGAAGGAACCAAGCTCGCCAACTGGTTCCGACGTAACGAGAGTCACTGGCAAAACCTCCCTGCTGAGATGCAGGCAAAGTTCCACATGGAACATTGGGACATTCTCGAGAGTGACTTCAAATACATTGGCCACATTCAGCGACAGGCTCAGCAGATTGAGCGTCTTTCCAAGCAAGAGAATACGGCTTTGCCAGATGATCTGGATTACGAGTCCATCAGCGGACTGAAGATTGAGGCTCGCCAGCGTTTTGGCGAAATCAGACCCAAGACTCTTGGTCAAGCGGGTCGTATTGCGGGCATCACTCCGGCTGATGTAGCAGTCTTATCTGTTTGGCTCAAGAAGCTCGAACTGGCTAAGAAGGTGAGCTAACTCGACGTGGAGGACGGGTCAGTTTGATTGGAATCGTTTGAACGTTCCACGTAGAACATTCCCTTCTCCTGCCCAGCCGAAGCGGTCGATCGCTTGCTGGATGATCTTGAAGGATGGGATGATGAGTTCTTCGCGTTCGATTTGTTCGCTGTCGCGCGGGTATTCTGGCGCGAAGACTTCTGCGATGTAGAAGCAGGCCCAAGCGCGGAGAATCCGAACTTCTCGTCGTGGCCCACTCATCCGAGTGGCGAGGTGTTGGTAATGTCTGACCGGATTCCCTAGGAAAGTTTCTCCCTCATCGCGGAAGGTTTCGATGATCCAAGCCACTGCTTGATACGAGGGAGGCCATTCTTCGAGGATGGCTGTGGATTCTCCGTTCTCGAAGTCCGCTAGGAAGGATTTATTAATTTGAAGCAGTGCCTGTGCGGGTTTCCCCTCCAATAGCAGTGACTGTGCGTAGCAAAGGGCTGAAAAGTAGAATTCGGCATCGCGACGTTGGCGGAATGGAGCCATATCGCGTGCCCGCCAAACTCGATCGACTTTGGGAAGAAAAGGACAAGGCTGTGGATCGGCAGCCATCTTGTTATTTTAGCCAACGCTCCGAAGTCAGCGCGTGAGCGGCTGCCGCTGTCTGAGCGAGTTTTTTACTGGCTCCTTCTCCTCTGCCCAAGAGTTGATCGCGCCAGCTCACTTCGACTACGAAGTTCTTTTGGTGATCGGGACCGGAAGAGGAGATGATTTCGTATTTCGGACTTTCCGCCGCAATCGCTTGTAGCTTCTCTTGCAACTCCCCTTTTGGGTTTCCGCTTTCTGAGCTGAGGGTGACGCTCTCGAATGCATTGCTTGTCATTCGTAAGATCACTTCCTTGGCTTTTTCAAAGCCACCATCGAGGTAAACGGCCCCGAGAACGGCTTCCACTCCATCGGCTAAGGTCGAGTCGCGCTCCCGGCCTCCATGGGCTTCCTCCCCTTTACTCATCGCAAAGGCGGGACCGAGTTCGAGTTCTGTCCCGAAGATTGCTAAAGCTGGCTTTGAGACCAGCCGAGCGCGCCACTTGGTGAGGACTCCTTCGTCTTGTTCCGTAAAGCGAGCGTAGAGCGCTTCCGTTAAAACGAGCTGCAAAACGGCGTCGCCAAGGAACTCAAGACGTTGATTGTCAGTGGAATACGAGTTTTTCTCGCAAACGATACTGGGATGAGTCAAAGCCTCGCGGATGAGAGAGGGATTCTTGAACCGATAGCCTAAGTTGGCTTCAACTCGGTGGACTGCATCATTAGCTTGGACAGTCACAATACAAGGAAAGGGATGGGGCGACCGACGGGACTTGAACCCGCGACAACCTGAATCACAATCAGGGGCTCTACCAACTGAGCTACGGCCACCAACTCAATAGCGGAGAGGCTTCATAGTTCCTCGCACGCCGTTTTCAAGCGGAAAATCAAATGAATGGCAAGTTATTTGCCGAATTGCTCCAAATAGTCCTTCACCGGTTTTCTTCGGAGCATAACCCAGCTGAGGATCGGGTATGTGCACATCAGGATAGGCATGACGACGCTGCTTACCGAAGTGGTGGTCTTCATAACCTCGATAAAGGAATCGGTAGAAGATCCCCCATTCAAGTCCCGTATTTTAGAGAAATACTTATTCATGGTAGGGACGGTAATTGCCAGAGAGACAATAATGGTGAGCCCCTTGAACACGATGGAGACGAGCGCATAAGTGATGGATGCCTTCGCGCCATCTTTTTTCCCTTTTAGGAGCTTGAAAGAGGCTCTGAGGATGAAAAAAGTTACGACTATAGAGAAAATGAGTCCAATCACATTTGTTAGTAACAGACTCTCATTCAGTCCTTTCTGTAGTTCAAAAAGAGCTTCGTCACCAGAGGATTGTAAGCTGGCCATGAAATTCCCGAGAAACAAACTAACAATCCCCCAGAGGATACCAATGACTCCTATGATACCGAATACCAAATGGAGAACACCAAAAGTTTTGAGCGATTTGGGTTCTAGAACAGGTGGTCCACTTGGAGGACCAGAGGGGCTAGGCGAAGTGTAAGGGTCGGTCATTAACTCAGAAACTATCAAATCGACCCCCACTTACAAAAAGAAAACGTGCCTCCCCTGCCCTCTCATGTTTAGAAACGCACTTACACATGAGCGACGAACTCAGCACCCTCTTAGCCGGCACCGCCCAGGTTCTTTCCGAAAAAGAACTCTCGGAACGATTAAAGCTCTGCCAAAAAGAAGGCCGGCCCCTGCG
>CALFBF010000062.1 GCA_937949965.1 uncultured Roseibacillus sp. | reverse complement strand
CCGAGAGGGTTTTCACGATTGGAAATGAGTTTGTGAGTTCGGTTTACGAGATGACTCCTGATTTGGAGATCGGTGGTCTTGATCTCGATGATTCTGAATTTTCGATTGTGCTGGTAAATGATGGTGGTGAGGTCGTCTTTTCCGCGCTGTCCTTCGATCCTGATAATGATTTGAATGCGAATCAAGCGGGAGAGGTGATAGCGGCTGATATCTTGATCTCGGATCAGGTTACTGGATTTGAGCCAGTGGGCTTTTTTCTCACTGTTGATGGGGGAGAAGAGGCTGGTGTCATTGAGTTTGTTGATGCCATGACGATGGCTCCTTCGGCGACGCCGGGCCTTTCCAATACCACTTCTCAGCTGACTCTTACCGCGGACTTGATCTCGATTGCAGAAGATAGCGCGGGAGAAGTCTCATTTATGGTGACCCGTTTTCCGGATACCTCAGGTGATGTCACGGTGACTCTCGCGAGTAGCGATCTAACTGAGCTCACCGTGCCAACCGAAGTCATCATTTTTGACGGCGAATCGACCACCACTTTTGTGGGAACTCCGATAGACGACGGCGAGGTTGACGGAAGCCAGTCCGTGACCGTTTCGGCAACTCTAGGGGGACTGACGACGAGCACCAGAGTGATGATATTAGATGTCAATGCGCCGGCGCTTGCAGTATGCGAAATTGCGTTCGTTGGCTATGCGGCGGATAATCCCGACTTTTTTGCCTTTGTGGCCTTGAGCGATATTTCGGGCGGGGTGCAGATTAATTTCACCGATAATGGCTGGCTTGCGGCAGGAGGTTTTCGCCCAGGAGAAGGGCTTCTCACTTGGGTTGCTCCCAATGCAGGTGTTCCTGCGGGAACGGTGATTTCTTTTGAGGATGATGTGCCCAGCTTAGGCTCTGCGAGTGGGAGTGGACCGGTTTTGTCCGCGAGCGGAGATCAACTTTTTGCCTTCCAAGGGAGTTTAGGTGCGCCAACTTTGTTAGCTGGAATTCAGATGAATGGGAGCTGGGATGATAACGCGACCGACACCAACACCTCTGCCGAACCCGGTGTTTTTTCTTCGAGGGGCGGCCTCGCCTTAGGGCCCGAGATTGATAATGCCATCTATTCAGGCATTACCACAGGCAGTCTCGCTCAGTTGAAGTCAGCTCTCTCTGATCCGAATAATTTCATCGGGGGGAACGCTCGTGACGACATTGAGACGAGCTCTTTACCTGCCGCTTTTGTGATTGGAGAGGCTTCTGCTTACACGGTGAGTATTGCCGATGTTTCTGCCTTTAATGGGCAGTTCGTGATCAACTACACCGCCAGCGGGCTTTCGGATGTCTACCGAACGACAGATTTGGAAACCTTTGCTTTAGCTCCCAATGGCTCAGGCGTGGCTTCGGGGACTTATACCGATAACAATGCGCCCGTTGGTCGGGCTTTTTATTTAATTCAAGAGGCGGGTAGCCCTGCTCCGTAGACTTCTGGTGATTGTTAGGTCAGCGCTGGGCCTGGAGAAGGCCGCTCTGGGAGGAGTTAAGTTCGTTGATTTGACGGTTCAGGGTACAGAAGTCGTAGGCCCAGCCCACTCCAAAGAGTCCAGCAGTAAACAACCAAAGAATACCCGTGGGCCACTTGCCGAGGTAGAAGCGGTGAATGCCGAGGTATCCGAGAAAAGTCTGTAAGACCCAAGCGAGACTGTAGTCGATGGCACCCGTTTCAAAACGTTGGTCGGCGTGTCGATCCATGCGAGGAATGAGGAAAAGGTCAACCAACCAGCCGACGAGAAAGAGTCCCCCCGTCAGTAACCAGATCACGCCCGTGATGGGTCGACCGTAATAAAATCGGTGTGCTCCCGTGAAGCCGAAAATCCAGAGCAAATAGCCGATTGTTTTTGAATGAGTATTCTTTGAGGTCATCGCGATAACTTAGCGCAACGGTGGTTGGGTGCGATGGTAAGAAAGGGTTATTTTTGGAAAAGGGCGCCTCTAGACTGGCAAACAGGCGATTAAGCTGGGTTGACCGCGGGCGAGGACTAGGTAGGCTTTGCCTTATCTAAATATGAGTGACGCTAAACAAGCAGAAGAAGTGCTCGATTCGATTCTTGGTAAGCTGGGCTTCAGCTACAGTATCGAGCATGAGGAAGGTGAAGAGGGAGCTGTTTTACAGATCCGCACCGAACAAGGGAAGTATCTCATCGGTCGCAGCGGGGATCGCCTCGACGATATTCAATATCTTGTGAACCGGATTCTTCAGAAAAAGAATCCCGACGCTACGAGAGTGAGAATTGATTGTGAGAACTATCGTGTTGAGCAAGAGGAGAAACTTTGTGAAGCGGTCTTGGCTACAGCGAATAAAGTCAAAGAGACCGGGAAACCTCAACGTCTCAAGCCTTTGAATGCTTACTATCGTCGCATTGCTCACAATGTCATCGTTGACGATCCTGAGATTGAGTCGACCTCCCCTGGAGGGAATGATCGTATGAAGCGCATTACGCTTCGCTTAGCCGAGTAAGTCGATCACGGAGAAAGACCTCGATCCTGTGGCCGCCATCGCTCTTATCTTATTTCTGACTATTTCGGCAGCGATTGCTTTCGTTTGGGTGTTGGGAAGGCGGCAAGCTTATCGGCGTGTGCTTGCAGAGTCTTCGTTTTCACCTGAGCAAACTGCTTGGGTGAGAGAAAATTGGGCTTTGTGGGATCGACTACCTGCAAATGTGCGTGCAGAGGTGGAGGGGCTGTCTCTGATTTTCTTATACGAGAAGGTCTTTGAAGCCTGTGGAGGGTTAGAGGAAGTAAGTGCCGAGATGAAGACCGTGATTGCGGCTCAGGCATGCTTGCTCTGGACCAATCAACGGGGGACTCCTTATCCCAGTCTTCGCAGCGTTCTAGTCTATCCCGATGCTTATCGAGTGAAGGATGAGTTCGGAATGGAGAATATTCGTTTGGGCGAGAGCTGGGGGCGAGGAACAGTCGTTCTCGCTTGGAATAGTGTTCGCAGCGGTGGTCGTGATGAGAAGGATGGCCATAATCTTGTGATTCATGAGTTTGCCCATCAGCTTGATACCATCAACGGTCCCGCAGATGGTTTCCCTGAATTACCTGATAATGCAGACTTTCAGAGCTGGCCCGAGGTCTTTGGACATGAGTTTGGACGTTTGGTGGAAGACGTAGAGAAGGGGCGACGAACGGTGATGGATTCTTACGGAGCTACTAATGAGGCTGAATTCTTCGCCGTTGCTGCTGAAACTTTTTTTGAGAAAGCAGATCAGATAGCCGAAGAGCATCCTGATTTGTATCGTTTACTCCGTTACTTTTTCGCGAATGATCCTAAAAGTTGGTCATGAATCACCTTGTTAAGTAACAGTAATTGATGCTGTTCGAGAACTTTTGTAACCCTCTGACCCTTTTGCATTGCAATGAGGTGGCCGTTACTGAATAGTATCTAACACGTAATTTTCAGAAAATTTTTGAAAATTTAATGTCGGGAAAATTTCTCTCTTTCATGATGAACTGGTTTAGAAAAAGAATGCTTCCAAGTGCAAATCCTATGAGTGCGTCCCCATTCCAAACTCCCTCTGGGCCTTTCGTCGAGATCCCTGCTCCTTTCGCTTCTGATGCTGCTGTTTCCCCGGTTAAGAAAGAACTCGAGAACGTTCCCTTCAAGGCTGAAGTTCACGAATTCCCCGCTCCTGAGTTTGAGTTAGAGAAAGAAGATGAGAATTCTCCGCGACGGAGAAGTTTCTTAGCCAAGATGTTTAAGAGACATACCCAGCGACGGTTACGTGAAGAAATGCTCACAGCGGAGCTCAAGGATTTACGTTCTAGCTACGCAGGTTTGCTTCTCTCCACCGAAGAGATTCGGGAGCAATTAGAGGAAGAGCGAGGCAGGCATAAAGAGATTACTCAGGTTTTGAGCCCCTTTCCCGGAGCGATTGAGAATATTGAAGTCGTCAAGACGCGCCAGGAAGAGGCCAGTGAAATTCTTACCACAATTCGTGAGCGTTTGGATAAGGCTTCGGATCGAGATTCCTCTCTTTTGGAATCCATGGACCAAGTTCACGGCGGTATCGTTAGTTTAACGACCGGTGTAGGAACGGTAAATGCTGGTATGCAAGAGGTGGCTAAAAACGTTTCTGAAGTAGCCGCCGGTCAGGCAAGTGCACAAGCTGTTATCGGTGACTTTGGGGTGAAGATGGAGAAGCGTTTTGAAAAGGCGGCAGAACTCGCTAGAAAGAATGCTGAGCGAGTCGAACAGTCAAGTGATGATGTCTTGCTCGTGCTCAAGCAAATGGAACGCAATAGCCAGCGAGGGCTCTGGATTTTTGCCATTTTGCTAGCCGTTCTCTTTTTTATTCTCATTGGATTCTCTGCTAAGATGAGTCAGCTCGGAAGCAAAGCAGAGGGCTCTCCGGCAACAGGAGCTGCGAGCGAGTCACAGACGACTTCAGAACAAGGACTTTTAGTGAGTGAACCGGCAGCAGAAGTCTTGGTTGATGAGTTTGAGTTTTAAGAAAAACTTTGCTCTTCGAATTTAAATAGAGGGTTCGTAAGGATCCTCTTTTTTCGTGTCTTTCGAGCAAAACTTAGGCACTTTGTGGGCATGGAGTTAGATGCTTTGAAAGCTGCCCTAGTAGCCTCTCCCGAAAACGTTCCTCTCTTGGTAATGGTTGCCAAAGCTTGTGCCGAGGAATTTGAACTAGAGGAGGCAAAGCTGCACTGGGAACGAGTTCTCGCTTTAGACCCGAATCATACTGAGGCCCTCATTGGCGTTGCTCAACTACTCGATCTCGATGGCAAAACTTCAGAGGCTATTCTGCGTCTGGAAGTCCTGTGTGCTCGCGATGCTGGGGTGGCAGAGGCATGGCTCCTACGCGCAAAACTAGCTCTCAAAGAAGGAGATGCCCATGATGCGAGAGAATTCTACGAGGCCGCACAAGCACTCGATATGGGGTGTCGTGATGAGGATTTGTTAGAACGAATCGTTAAGGCGGGAGGAACTTCTGCGAGTGGAGGAGAGAAGAAGAAGCGTCTCGTGATGACGGGAGATGGTCATTATGTCGAAAAAGTAGACGAAGGAGAAGAAGACGAGACCGAAGGGATGGATGCCGTCGCAGCACGAGAGTTAGGAGTCGAGTTTTCGAAGAAAGGAGGAGTCAAATTCGCCGATGTCGGTGGTATGGAAGAGGTGAAGGAGAACATCCGAATGAAAATTATTTTTCCCCTCCAGAAACCAGAACTCTTCAAAGCTTACGGCAAGAAAGCTGGTGGCGGAGTACTCATGTATGGCCCTCCGGGGTGTGGTAAGACTCTTCTCGCTAAGGCAACTGCGGGGGAGATTGAGTCAAATTTTCTCTCCGTGGGGTTACACCAGATTCTCGATATGTATATCGGGCAGAGTGAGCAAAAGTTGCACCAGATCTTCGAACTCGCTCGTAAGTATGCTCCCACCGTTTTGTTCTTTGACGAGGTCGATGCACTCGCAGCAGACCGACGCGACATGCGCCAGTCTGGGAGCCGTGGCCTGATTAATCAGCTCTTGGCCGAGATGGATGGCGCTAATGGCAGTAACGAGGGTGTTCTCATTCTGGGAGCCACCAATGCTCCTTGGCATCTCGATTCCGCCTTCCTCCGTCCTGGTCGTTTTGATCGCCTTCTGTTCGTGCCCCCGCCTGATGCCGAGGCTCGCAAGGAGGTCGCGCGCATTCACGCTCGCGAGAAGCCGATCGTGAACCTCGATGAAGAAGCTTTAGCCAAGAAGACGGATGGCTTTAGCGGAGCCGATATTCGAGCCGTCTTCGACCAAGCAGTGGAATCCACTCTGGAGGAAGCGATGAAAAAGGGGAAGGTCGTTCCCGTCACCGGAAAAACCCTTGCCAAGACCGCAAAGCAAGTGAAACCAAGCACTCACAAGTGGTTTGAAAGCGCAAAGAACTACGCGCTCTATGCGAATCAAAGCGGTTTCTATGACGAGGTGTTAGAGTTTATGGGTATTAAGAAATGAGTATCTCACATGCAACTCGGCTGCGAGAGCTCAACCGTCATGAAGAAGCGGTGGCGATGTTGCTTCAGCATCTTGCCGGCGAGCCTGATAACCCAGTTGCGCACATGGAGCTGGCCCTCACTCGTTACCTGATGGAGGGGCAGGGGAAGGAGGCACTGGAGTCGATTGAGACTGCGATCAGTCTCAATCCTGAAGTGCCCGAATACTTCGCGATTCAGTCGCTCATTTTAACTCGGCTTGATAAGGATAAGCTGGCATTAGCCGCAGCAGAAAAGTCCATTGCAATGGATTCAGGTTTCGCATTCGGTTGGGCTGCCAAAGGAGCCGCTTACGGAGGTCTACGCAAGTGGCCGGAGGGTGAAGAAGCTTGCCGGGAGGCTCTGCGCTTAGAGCCCGATTACGAGTTTGCGCTTAATCAACTGGCCATTTTCTTGCGGATGCAAGGAAAGGTCGCCAACTCGGCAGAAGAGGTTTCCGCTCGTTTAGAGCGTGATGCCGAGGACCCCTTAGCGCATGCCAATGCGGGATGGGCCTGCTTTCAAAGCGGCGATCGCCAACAGGCCGAAGTCCACTTTCAGGAAGCGCTCCGTCTTGACCCTTCCTTAGAATACGCTCGGAGAGGATTGCGCGAAACATACAAGGCACGCTCTTTCATTTATCGCGCTTATTTGAAGTGGGCTTTCTTCTTGCAGAAGTATTCTGACAAGCAGCAGTTTATCATTATTATCGGGATTTTTGTCGCCTTTCGGATCAGTCGCGGTCTGTTAGAAAAAGTTGATGTTCGTTTAGCGATTATCTTAGTGGTACTCTACTTGTTTTTCGCTTTTGGGAGTTACCTCGCTAATGGCATTGGCAGTTTTGTCTTTCTCAAGGATAAGGCTGCGCGGCTGACCTTGACGAAGCGGGAGAAACTGGAAGGAATTTTCGTGGGGGGAGGATTCTTTCTCGGGCTTGCCTGTGTCCTGCTTTCTTTTGTTCTCTTTCAGCCACTGGTCTTTCTCGGAGGAGGACTCATCTTAGGAGCTATCCCAGGAGGCATGTTTTGGAACAATCGTTCTAAGCCTGGTCAGATCGTTTTTGGTCTTTTGATGGGCGTCATCTATTTCTGCACGATGGGCTTGTTTGCAGTTGTTAGTATCACGGGCAAAATAGGCGATCTCGGCGGCACTTGTCTTTCGGTTGCTCTTCTGAGTGCTTTTGCTGCTACTTGGCTAGGTATGATCACCGCCTTGCGAAAAGGGAAGGCGAAGTAGCGTGACGTAGGGACTATTCTAGTAATTGAGTGTTTTAAAAGTTGAGTTTGGTTTTGCAACCAATCTCAAATCGCCTTGATTTGAAAAAAATTTAGGAATCATTTTTTCTCAAAAACAGGTTGCCGGAAGTACCCTGCATTCTCGAATTTCTGTTTCTAGCACCAACGCTAATGGGGTGTCTCATTATTCATTTTCTATTCAAGGTCAGCTGTTGCGAGCGAAGACTTATTTCTATCGCGTGAGCCCTTTACGGCAGGTAAGATTGAAAGAGAAAAGTGATGGAGGGGAAGCTTGAGTTTTATCGTTTTTTGAGCGATTGATTGGGAGATGCGACGGGAGTTAATTAAGCGGGTTTTGCAGAGTGCCGAAGAGCGGTCTGAGATTCAGGTGGCGGGATGGGTGCGCACGCGGCGAGATGCCAAGGGGTTCTCATTTTTGGAACTGAATGATGGTTCGTGCCTAGGGTCTTTACAGGTTGTAGTCGATGAGGGGATTCCTGGTTCGGAGCAATTGAAGCAGATGTTGACTGGCTCAGCGGTCTCGGCTTTCGGTGCGTTAGTTGCTTCTCCTGCTAAGGGGCAAGCTTGGGAGCTGCATGCCACTGGGGTGTCGTTAGTGGGGGAGGCCCCTGAGGATTACCCACTTCAAAAGAAGCGTCATTCTGCTGAGTTTATGCGTGAAATCGCTCACTTGCGTCCGCGCGCGAATCTTTATGGAGCTGTTTTTCGAGTAAGGAGTCGGCTCACGCAAGCGGTGCACCGCTTTTTTGCCGAGCGAGACTTTGTGAATGTTCACACTCCCATTATCACCGCGAGTGACTGTGAGGGGGCGGGAGAGATGTTTCGAGTGACTACACATGATCCTCTTTCCGGTGGTGGAAAGCCAGAAGAAGACTTCTTCGAGAAAGCGGCTTACCTGACCGTGAGTGGTCAGTTAGAGGGGGAGGCTTTTGCTTGTGCGCTTTCTAATATTTATACCTTTGGTCCCACTTTTCGTGCGGAAAACTCTCACACTTCTCGTCACGCAGCTGAGTTCTGGATGATTGAGCCCGAGATCGCTTTTTGCGATTTGGAAGGAGATATGGATCTAGCAGAAGAGTTTGTGCGTGAGATGGTTCGCGAGGTGGTTGAGGAGATGCCGGAGGACTTTGCACTCTTCTCAAAGTTTGTGGACAAGGGGCTTGAAGATCGTCTGCAGCAAGTACTTACAAAACCGTTTGTGCGAGTGAGCTACACCGAAGCCGTGGCGATTTTAGAAGCTTGTGATGAGTCGTTTGATTATCCCGTTTCTTGGGGAGAGAACCTTCAGAGCGAGCATGAACGTTTTTTGACCGAAAAACACTTTCAGGCTCCAGTGACTGTTTACAACTACCCGACTCGTATTAAGCCCTTCTACATGCGTCAAAATGATGACGGCAAAACGGTGGCGGCAATGGACTTGTTAGTGCCAGGAATCGGGGAACTCATCGGCGGCAGTCAGCGCGAAGAGCGTTATGATTTATTGAAGTCGAAGATGGATGAAGAGGGCTTGAGTGAGGGCTACGATTGGTATCTCGATCTGCGGAAATACGGGACCGTGCCTCACGCCGGATTTGGACTTGGCTTCGAGCGCCTAGTCATGTTCGTCACCGGGGTAGGGAATATCCGGGATGTCATTCCATTCCCACGCACCCCAGGGAACTGCGAGTTCTAATCCGTTTCTTGTGCTTGCAGGCGTGGGAAAACAGGCTTGGGCTTGTTGATGGTTTGACCTGCTGGCAAGAGGCCCCATTGGAGGTCTTTTATTTGTAGTTCAGCAAGATGAGCCGCGTTGAGTTGTCCTTGCATCTTCGCTGCGGCATCAGGTAGGAAGGGTTGTAGTAAGATCGAGGCGAGGGCGCAGGACTCGCACATGTGGTGGAGAACAGCAGTGAGTTGATCGCGCTTGCTTTCGTCTTTTTTGAGTTCCCAAGGTTTGGTGCGTTCGGCAAAGGTGTTCACATCAGTGATGAACGAGACGAGGGCTTCGAGTGCACCTCGGAGATCATGTTCAGCCATCTTTTGCGGAAAGTTCTCTAAGAGACTAGCGTGAGATTTTCTTACTAATTGGCACTCTTCGTCGTCGTGTTGATAGCTCTCTAGCTTGCCATCAAGGGAAGCTTTGGTCATGTTGAGGGAGCGGTTTAGAAGATTACCAAGGCCATTTGCCATCTCAGAATTAAAGAGCACGAAGAGGCGTTCAGTATCGAAGTCTGAGTCCTTACCAGTCACAATGTCACGGGCCAGATAGTAGCGAACAGCATCTGTCCCCACAGCATCTACGAGTTCCATCGGGTCAACGATGTTGCCGAGAGATTTGGACATCTTCTCACCACGAATATTCCACCATCCGTGAACTAACAGATTAGGCATCTGCTCATCGCTAAAGCCAATCGCGTGCAGCATACAGGGCCAATAGATAGAGTGAGCGGGAACCATGATATCCTTGCCAATGACATGGAGGTGAGCGGGCCAGAGTTCTTCGAAGTTAGGCAACTCGGAATCGTCATCTTTGAGGTAGCCTGCAAAGGAAATGTAGTTGATGAGGGCGTCGAACCAAACATAGGTCACGAAGTCTTCATCAAATGGGAGGGGGATTCCCCAAGAGAGACGTTCTTTGGGCCGCGAGATACAGAGGTCAGTCGATTCTGCTTTTTCGATGGCATTAAGGACTTCGTTTTTTCTGAAGGCAGGCTCTATTCCGACCACGTTGGATTGCATTGCTTCGCGTAGCCAGGCGGTGTGTTCGGAGAGCTTAAAGTACCAGTTCTCCTCCTTGCGTTCTTCGACCTCTCCCCATTCGGGTCCGAAGTTGCCGTCGGTATCGCGTTCTTGATCGGTTAAAAACTGTTCTTGGCGGATCGAGTAGTAGCCTTGGTAGGACTTCTTATAGAGCTGTCCATCGTCATGGAGATGCTGCAAGATTTTTTGGACGCAAGCCTTGTGGGTGGGGTCAATCGTTTCTGCCCAGCCGTCGTTAGAGATGGAAAGGGCATCGAGGAGTTTGGTGAATTTTTTGGTGTTCTTCTTAGCGAGAGTGGCGACGTTGACTCCTTGCTCTTCTGCTGTTCGGACCATCTTTTGTCCGTGTTGATCGACTCCTGTTAGAAAGTAGACTTTCTGGCCGCAGAGGCGATGGTAACGAGCAAGTACGTCGGTGAGGACCTTCTCGTAAGCATGACCGATATGAGGTGAGCCGTTGGGATAGTCGATGGCAGTGGTGAGAAAAATCATAGTTGTTGAAGAAGAGAATTTAGAAAGAAAAGAGGAGGGGCCAGACCGAATTGTGACGAATCTGTATCGGAGGTGTCCACGAGTGTAAGGTCAGGGCTTTGCCGGAAACTGTGGGAAGACGAGAGGTTGCACCATTCGAAAAACGAAGGTGCCAATCAGTGCTCCACAAAAATCGGCGCTGAGATCACCGGCATCGTTTCCAGTCCGGAAGGGATACCAAGATTGGTGCCACTCGTCGAGGGCTCCTGTGAAGAAGAGAAGGCAGATGACAATAAGGTGTAGACTACTCCAAGAGATGAGAAGGCGTCTTTGTAACAAGAGTGCCGCTGAGAGTAACCCTGCTCCTCCGAAAAAATAACCAAAGTGTAAAACCTTATCGGTGGGAAAATCCATCGGTAACGGAGGATTCACCGCAGGTCGCCCTGATAGTAACCAGAGTGTAATGAACCAAATTCCGAAGGCTACCGACCAAGGGAGTGGTCGCAGAGCTAAGCGAGGGAGTTTCACTTTAGCAAGTAAGACGCGAACAATAGCGAGTGGAAAAGAGGGAGGAGGTGCTGGGCTGTTAGTCCATCTTCCGCATCTCATCTTCCAAACGTTCCGCCAACCACTGCTTGATCATAGATTGGTAATTGAGGAAGCGGGAGCGCGCGATGCGCTTGATACGGGAGAGCATCCGGGGATCAAAACGAAGTGTAATAGTCGTTGATTCACGGGAATCCGGCGAATGAAGAGAGCCTTGCATGAGGCGAGGAGCAAGATCGTGGTCACTCCAAAACTTGGCTTCGTCCTCTTCGTCTTCGAAGTCGGGAATCTCATCCCAGCTGGTAATGGTCTTCATTTATTTGAATTCAGCAAACTTGCGTTCGTAAAAAGTTTGTTCGTCTGAGCTAGCATTGCGAGCGGCAACCACTCGCACTTTTTTCCCATCCGTCGAAAAGGCAAGAAAGAGGAAGCGATTTGAAATCGACTTGCCAATTGCGTAAAAACGGGATTCGCCGTCTGAACGTTCATTCTCGGGTAGCATTCTAACCGCGAAAGGATCTTCGAGCGCCTCCTCGATTTCTCTTGGCTTAATCTTGGAGGTGTCAAAAGAGACGTCTAGGATATCGAGTTCCATGGGTTCTTGCTGCTAAGGTGTGGGTGAAAGGCCTGTTCTTCAAGGTAAAATGGGGACATGTAAAGCTAAGCTGAATCTTGGGTGGTTGATTTGTGTGATAAAAGCGATAATCGGGTTGAGATGAGCCGCTAATCTACGAGATTTCATACTTAAAAGTAAGGAGGGGAAATCCCCAGATTTCCTTTAAAATAAGCCAATTTGTCTTTTCGATTGGCAAACTTTTCAGTTGTCAAGCGAGGAGCATGGAGTCATCTTAGCAAGGCACAGGGAGTATCTCTGGCAGTAATTAACAAAAGGAAAGTTATCGCAGGACCGCCAAGAAAACGAGGAGGAGGAGGCCGCAGACGCGGAGGCAGAAGGCGTGGAGGTCCAGGCTTCAAGAAGGATAACATCCGAGCCAAGGATGGTGAAGCAAAGGCTGTCGAAGTGGAAGGAACGGTGAGTGCGGTTTTAGCTGGAACCATGTTTAAGGTGGAGCTCCCCAGTGGTCACGAGGTTCTTGCTCACATTTCAGGTAAGATGAGAAAGCGCTTCATCCGTCTTGTCATCGGAGACAAAGTGAAGATGGAGATGTCTCCCTACGATACTTCCAAGGCACGCATTGTCTATCGACTCGGCTGAGTTCGACCATCCAAGTCGTTTTTAGATGAGGGCCTCATTGGGGTCCTTTTTTTTGTATACGGCCGGTAGGGCGCAACTGCCTAGAGAGAACTATTAGCTGGAGGGCAAGGCAAGAATCGCGAGGGCTGTCCTTTACCGAAGAAGACCTTGATGCCCTGTTACGGGGGTGGATGGACTACTATCGAGCAAGCAGAAAACGAGGGATATTCGACGAGTTGGACCAATGGATCCAGTGGTGTCTGCGCAATGTCCTCTGATGTCAGTGGAAGTGACCGTGGACTCGACGAAAGAGGCTCATGTCGCAGGGGCTGAGGGTGGGAAAGGAAGCACTTCGAGAGGCTAGAACAGGTGATTTGGTAAGAAAGAATCTGCTTTGTTGAACAGCTTTCATCCTGATTAGACGCCGAGATTTGGGGCTATATGTTCGATAGTGTGAGAGGTGACGGAGGTAACTCTATCGTCTATTCGATTCCCTTTTGGGTGTCCTTAAGCAGACAGTTTACGAGTGAGTAGAGCGGCGAAGGCGCCATCTTGCTCATCCTCGTGGGGGAGAGACTGACGGGTGTCGTCAACTTTGAAATCGTTGGCCTTCGCAAAAGGATAAATCAGGTCGGCGTTCTCGTCTGTTTCCACCGAACAAGTGGAGTAGACCAAACGGCCTCCTTCCTTGAGACAGAGTAGAGCTTGACTCAGGATCGTCCGCTGGATGCCGTTGAGTTCAGTGATTTGTTCGGGTGTGAGACGCCAGCGAGCATCTACCCGACGGCGAAGTACTCCCGTGTTGGAGCACGGGACGTCTAGTAGGATGGCATCGAAGCGATTGTGCCACTCAGTAGGAGGAGTTTGTGTCCAATCAAAGACTTTGGTCTGTGAGTGAGTGACCCCGAGTTTGGTTAGATTTTCCTCAAGGCGGGGAATGCGTAATTCATTGGAATCAGTGCAGAGAAGCTCTCCTTGATTCTCCATGAGCGCAGCGATGAAGGCCGCCTTGCCACCGGGTGCCGCACAGGCATCGAGAATCTTTTCACCTGGTTGGGGGGCGAGCAACTCGACTGAGAGCCGAGTCGCGGGGTCGGTGATGTAGACGAGGCCGGCCTCGGTCCATTCCGAGGGGATGGGTCCCTCAAGGAGGAAGAATCCCGGGATCTCAGGGAGAGCTGTTAGACGTGGATCGGTGGCGAGTTTGGCCGAGTCTGGTCGCAGTGGATTGAGCCGGAGAGTGGTCTCAGCAGGTTGATTGTTCCACTTCATCAGCGCTAGTGCACCCGGCTTGGTGAACTGCTTGCGCCATCGCTTCGCCAACCAGTCAGGGTGCGAGTAACGCTCGGCAGGAGGGAGGGCTTCCGCTTTGGAGGCGAGTCCCTTGTGCGCTTCGATCGCCTTTCGAAGCACGGCATTGATGAGGCCTCGCACTGGGGCGCGACCACAGTTCACGGTCTCATTGACGGCTGCGTGCTCGGGGATGCCAAGAATGAGAATCTGTGCTAATCCCACTCGCAGAATATCGCGCGTTTCGTGATCGAGTTGTCCTTTGCGAAGGCGATTGATGTAGAAGTCTAACAGACGGCGATTACGCAAGACGGCGAGGATGATGGCATTGAGCAATCCTCGGTCTGAGGGAGAGAGCTTATTCCGGCGCGCGTGTTTATCGATGAGGGTCTCGGCGTAGACGTGTCCTTTGGACCAGGCGCGTAGAATGGAGACCGCCGCGCGACGAATGTTTTTATCTTGTTTAGGCATTGAGAAGGGTGGGAGAGAGGAGCGTTAGCAAGGTTACTCGTTAGGGAGATAGGGCTCGAAGGTAGTCGCTTTTTGCCGTTCGTGATTACGAGCAGCTTTGCTGGCTTGTTTGTAGAGGTGTTCTTGCAGGCGGAAGGGGCGTTCGCCTTTTCCTGGTTGGTTGGGCGAGCTGCTGCCATCGCTGCCAAGGAGGAATGAGTTGGTATTGTCTTTGAAACAAGCCTCAAGAATACGAATGAGGCGTCGTTTGGAGCTGCGGTCCTCGATGGGAGACATCAACTCGACTCGGGAGTCCAGATTCCGCACCATCCAGTCTGCGGATGAAATGTAGACATCGGGGTCGCCACCACGGTGGAAGTAAAAGATGCGAGCATGCTCTAGGAAACGATCGATAATGGAGACTACTTGAATGTTCTTGGCCTCTTTGCGAGTGCCCGTTTTGAGGCAGCAGATTCCCCGCACGTTGAGCTTAATCTTGACCCCCGCACGTGAGGCCCGATAGAGCGCCGCAATGATCTCGGGATGTTGGAGCGAATTCATTTTGGCCATGATGAGGGCCTTGTCTCCTTGTTCCGCTCGCGTCGTTTCTCCTTCGATCAACTCGATGACTCGCTGCTTCAGCATCGTCGGTGCGGGGGCGAGTTTCTGCAGACGCACCAACTTGGAGCGACCCGTGACGGCATTGAAAAAGAGTGAAGCATCAGCCCCGTATTCGGGACGACAGGTGAGGTAAGAGATATCGGTGTAAAGCCGCGCCGTGGATTCGTTGTAGTTGCCCGTTCCGAGGTGGACGTAGCGACGGAGTCGGCCCCCTTCATTCCGTGAGATCAAGGTGATTTTTGCGTGCGTCTTGAGCCCCTTCACCCCGTAGACCACTTGCACCCCTGCTCGCTGGAGTTCTGCCGCTTGGTGGAGGTTACGCGCTTCGTCAAAGCGGGCTTTGAGCTCGATCAAGACGGTGACTTGTTTCCCGTTTTGAGCGGCCCGAATGAGAGCATCAATGATGCGAGAGTGCTCTGCAGTGCGGTAGAGAACTTGTTTAATGGAGAGCACCCCCGGATCGTCAGCAGATTCTTGCAGGAGCCGAACGATGGGTTCGAATGATTCGTAGGGATGGGAAAGCAAGATGTCCTTGGCGGCAATTGCTTCAAAGATGGAGATTGCGGGATCAGGAGAGGGTGCAGGTTGTGGCGTCCACTGCTTCTCTCGTAGATGGTCAAAGCCGGGGCGAAGTGCGAGCTGCATGAACTCGGCAAGAGCGAGCGGGCCCGGAACGCGGTAAAGCTGGCCCGGACCCGTTCCAGTGAGTTCTTGAATCAATCGCGTAATATCACGCGGCGCACCAGTGCGGAGCTGGAGTCTCACTGTTGCTGAGAAACGACGGGCAGAAAGCACTTCCTTCATGTCATCAATGAGGTCGGAGGCATCTTCCTCATCGACCGCAATATCAGTATTCCGCGTGAGACGGAAGAGCGCGGTGCCGGTGATTGTCTCGCGAGGGAATAAGTCACCGAGGTGAAAGCGCACGAGGTCTTCTAACATCACAAAGCCTTCTCCTTCCTCACGCGGAACGGAGATGAAGCGAGGAATATTGATCGGGATGGGAACGAAGGCGTAACGAGTTTCATCTGCAGACTCTAGTCGAGTTGCGATCACGATTTGCAAGGAGGGCAGGGCAATGGCGTGTTGTGAGGACTCCAAGGCGAGCGGAGTCAGCATCGGGAAGATGAAGGAGGAGAAGTAATCATCCACTCCGACTCGTTCTGCAGGAGTCAGATCTTTTGGCTGAAGATGGGTGAGCCCGTTTCGATCCAGTTCAGGTGCAATCTCTTCAACTAGGATCCGGTATTGCTCTGCCGACATTTCCTGACAGCGCTTGCGAATTTGGGTCAGTTGCTGCGAGGGGGTGAGCCCGGTGAGGTCGCGCGCGTGTGAGCCCGAGCGCCGCATCATCGTGAGTCCACCCACGCGCACCTGAAAGAATTCATCTAGATTTGATGCCGTGATTGCCAAGAATTTAACACGCTCCAGAATAGGGGAATTAGGTCTCTTTGCTTGTTCGAGGACGCGTTGATTAAACTCTAACCAGGAGAGCTCGCGATTGATGAATTGGTCGGGCATGGTTCTTTAGAAAGATTATTCAGCAATAATGACTTCGAGTCCGAAAATATCGCGAAAGAGGTCTGCCTTTCCTTCCAGTGCAAGACGCTCTGCCGTGGCATCGGAGACATCCTTGAGTTGCAGGATCAGCTTGGTCCGTTCAATCGTGATCGTCAGGTCACGCACCCGGTTCGAGTGCGTGCGTTCGAGGGCATCGGCTACTCGTAGCAGAGAAGCGAGCTTGCTCACCCGGATCCGCTCGCTATGGGGCAAGCTTTCGTAAAGGGTGTGAGTCGGCTTGGGTGGAGACATCCGATGATAGCGCGCAATGAGGGCGACCAGCGTTCGTTCTCGGAAGGAGAGACCGAAGATTTCGGAATTGAGGATGATATATTGCGAATGCTTGTGGTGAGCGTGGGGACTCACAAAGCCGCCCACCTCGTGCACAATTGCCGCGACGTGGAGGAGGAGGTTATCTTGGTCCGAGAGCTTGTGGAGTTGCTGCGTCTCTTCAAAGAGTCTCTTACAGAGAAAGGCTACTTGTTCGCCATGGTGACTATGAGTCTCGTATTTCTCGGCAAGATGAGAGGCAGAGCGAATCACTTCCGCCTCGAACTCACGCGTGAGTTCTGATGAAAAGGGGAGGTCGTGTAAGAGACCTCGTTCATAATCTGAAGTCGGGATATGAACGTATTTCACCCCGAAGGCTTCCGCAATCGAGAGATTAATCTGCAGCGCAGGCAAGAGCGCTTCCGCAGTGTGGTAATCGAGCTGATAGGTGGAGGCCCTTTGGTCTTCTGGCAAGCGAGCCGCTTCCTGGCAAAGAGTGCGTAGCGCCTTCACCGTGCAGCGGGTCGCATTCTCGGACTTGAGGAGATAGGGCGCGAGGAGCTGAATCTCATACCCGATCAAAACCAGTTCCTCGACCTGATGCTCGCGGAGGTCGAACTGCAATCGTGAAATCGGACCCGCCGCATTATCGCGAATCAAGCGCAGTTGCGCTTCTCCTTCGGTGAAAGAAGCCTCGATGAGCTCTGCCGCGCGATGAGTGCCCAGGCGATAGGATTCATATTCGTCGATGTGCCCTTTCGCAAAGAGGAGCGCCCGCGTATTGCCCGGTCCCACGTGAGCGACCAACGTCACCCGCTTCTTCATGGAATCGATTTCATGAAGTCGTCGTAGGGTCTTCAGATAGACCAGCCGCGTCATCTCGCCATCATCGAGGATGCCGATCGAGAGCCCCGTTGCTACCGAGAGCCGATTCGAAACTGCCTCCTTGTTAGAAGCCTCCGAAAGAATGTTAGTCACCACGATCCGTGAGACTTCATTGATGCCTGCTCCCAGTTCGCGAAGGGTAATGAGGTAACCTGCTAGAATCTCCACGGCTCTTTCCGTCGTGGTGCGAGAGACGAGCCCTTTCGAGAAAATATCTCGCCCGAGAGGGAGAGGTTGTTCGAGGAATTCGAGAGGGGTGGGTTTCGCCAAATCACCGCAATCGAGGATCAACATCGAGATTGCGGAAGCTCCCACATGGATTGAGGCCCGAATAGCAGGCGCTTCGAGGTGATTTTCAGTCTCGTGAGCATACAGTTCCATGAGAACGTGATAGTAAGCTGAAGACAGGAAGAGAGCACGCGCTTTTCTCTTAAGCTTTTTTTGCCACCAAAGCGAAGAATCGTGGCAGAGGAGTATTGACAGGAGTGGACCGTGGCCCTAAGCCTTTCCGCCCGTCAGCAGCACGACGGTTTCAGATGGCGGCGTGGCCAAGTGGTCTAAGGCGCGGGTTTGCAAAACCTGTATTCGGCGGTTCGAATCCGCCCGCCGCCTCCATAAAAATCCTTATGGAATAAAAGTTTTTTGGTTTCGGGGTCTTTTTGAAGATGTCGCTCAAATGTTGGCAAATGCAGGGTGATTATGCTCTTTGCGGGCAACTAAAAGGCAACGAAGTTTCTCTGAAAACTCTTGTTGAGATGTCGAAAAAAACACCCTATCCGAGGACTCCCCGCTACTTCGCCGCCATGCTGCTAGCTGGTGAGGAGGGGAAAATCTCTTTCGAGGATCGATTGAGCACTCAATAGAGTGAGCCCATGAAAAAATCAGACCCCCTAGGTTCCCCGTCGAAACCGTCTTGCCTGCTGGTGAGAGCGATTTGGCTTGGTAGAGATTAAGAAGGGGAAAGGTCCCTATGAAAAAATTCTAGGCTTTTCTTGATTCCGTTGTTGGCGTCTGCGGCTGCGGTGTCTGAGTAGTAGCGGTGAAAATCGTTCTCTTACTTGTTGTCATCGTCGCCATCGTGGCGGGTGCTGTATCATGGCGGAGTAGTCAGAGTGGCATTGACTCAAAGCCTCCTCAGGTCGCTCCTGTGGTCTCTGAGGCGGTTCTAGAGCTGGACTGGCTTGATAGACCCCGAAAGGCTTGATGGTATTACCCGAAAGCGCGGTGTGACTCCACAACTTAGGGAGGCTTGTTTCTGGAGACGGGAAGACGAGAGGGTAGTGACTGTTTGAAACTTCGATAAGTATGACCTCAAAACAGCTGAGGCCATCGGTGCGAGGTGCTCGTGTTGAATTGTTCGAATAAGGTCTTGATGGACTAAGGAAGTTAACTCTAAGTTTTGCTAGATGTCTGGGGAAAAGTTCGAAGACAAGGACCATGTTGGGAGATTCCTGCAGGATAGAGCAAGTGATCTTCACGGGACTCTGAAGCTTAGAGGAGTAAGAACCGCTCTAACCCTCTATTCAAACGACTTCATTTCTGGAAAAGGCTGTGATGAAGTGTTTGGTCAGATCTACAGAGGCCCACGAGTCTCGCTTTATGACTGCTGTTGGGGTGGAGTTAGTAGCACTAGTGGGCAAACGGGAACCTCCTACTCGACGGAAATTTTCCCCCACTATGTTGTCTATGGCGAAGAGCATTTGAAGGCCTCAGAAGAGGTTATCGAGTCTTTGGAATTTGTTATCGATGACGCCGAGGTGATATTTAACGATCAGGAAGCTTTTGGGCAAGTGATTGAAAATAGTCGGCTTCAGATGGAAAGTATCATAGCAAATCAGCCAGTAGGCCACCAAGTAGCCTGTGGAGACTTTCCTTATATTTTTTATTTCACGGGAAACGATGAAATTTTTTCAGCCCAAATAGAACTGGGGGCAGTTACGGTTAGGCACTCGCTCTCCTACTCTTCACCAAGCCCAAAAGGTATTAGCGTGCCTAACAAGATAGTAGTAAGTATTCGTTTTTCATCTCCTAAAAACTTCAAAGACTCAATTCGAGCTGTCGATGACCTGCTTTCTTTCTTCAAGGTCTTAGCAGGTAGGCCGCAAAACATATCGGACCTAATCGTTGAGACTAGAAGAGGCGGTGCAGAACCAACTTTTCTGGATGTTTACTGGAGTTATCCGCCGCAGCGAAGCGGGGAGTTTCAGTTTATGAAATCAGTCCCGAGAGACGTTCCTATTCAAGCTTGCTCAAATCCCGAAGAATTCAGGAGTGTCTTTCAGGATTGGATGAGCAGGGAAGAGGAATGGAAAGTGCCTCGGCAGCGCTTTTGGTCTTCGATGAGCCAAGGACGAGATTACACGGTGGACAGGTTAATTTGTTCGGCTAATAGCTTCGACATTCTTCCCGCTTCGGCTGTTCCGGCTATAGTAGAGATCGATGATAAGCTAGAGCAGGCGTGTAAAGACGCTCGCGCAAGTTTCGGGGAACTGCCACAAAGCCTCGAACGTGACAGTATTTTAGGGGCGTTAGGTAGGATAGGTCAGGCAACGTT
>CALFBF010000061.1 GCA_937949965.1 uncultured Roseibacillus sp. | reverse complement strand
CCAACATGAATGCTCAAGTAGGGCTCACCAGCCCCGGTCTCATTGGGGCGGATGTTTGTCACCTGAATCTTCATAAGACTTTCTGTATTCCACACGGCGGTGGCGGCCCTGGCGTCGGTCCCATCGGGGTGGCGGAGCACTTGGTTCCGTTCTTACCCGATGAGGAACAGGCGGTCTCGGCTGCTCCTTGGGGGAGTGCTTCCATCAATGTTATTTCTTGGATGTATATTCGCATGATGGGGGCGCAAGGACTGACCGAAGCCACTCAGATTTCCCTTCTGTTAGCGAATTACATTTCCAAGCAGCTCGCACCCGCCTTCCCGGTTCTTTACAAAGGGCGAAACGGGCTTGTCGCGCATGAGTGCATCCTAGATGTGAGAGAACTCGCCAAAGAGAGTGGTCTCAGCGTGGAAGACGTCGCTAAGCGACTCATCGATTATGGCTTCCACGCTCCGACCATGAGTTGGCC
Organism: uncultured Roseibacillus sp.; assembly: GCA_937949965.1. GTDB lineage: Bacteria > Verrucomicrobiota > Verrucomicrobiia > Verrucomicrobiales > Akkermansiaceae > Roseibacillus. Next base: position 3,665 of record CALFBF010000061.1, on the reverse strand, counting down.
CGTAGCTGGCACGCTGATGATTGAGCCTACCGAATCTGAGAGTAAACGCGAGATTGACCGCTTCTGTGAGGCCATGGTTGCTATTGCTGGTGAGATGCAAGCAGTGGCTAATGGGACGAGTGACCGAACTGATAACGTGTTGAAAAATGCCCCACATACTACAGCGATGGTAACTGCCGACGAGTGGTCTCATCCTTACAGTCGAGCGGAGGCCGCGTGGCCGGTGCCGAACTTACGGGATTGGAAGTTTTGGTCCCCGGTAGGCCGGGTTGATAATGTTCACGGTGATCGGAATCTAGTCTGCACCTGCGAAGGGATGGATGCCTATGCCGAGAGTTGATTCGAAACGACATTGACTATTGGATTGTCCGTGATGAGCACACAAGAGGGTAGTGGAATAGACTGGAAGACTTGGGAACCTGGGATGCGGGCGACCCTGATGTTTATTCGGGTCGGTGATGATATCTTGCTCATTGAGAAGCAGCGCGGAATCGGTGCCGGCAAAATCAATGGTCCTGGTGGCAAGATTGATCCCGGAGAAACTCCCTTACAATGTGCCATTCGCGAGACGCAAGAAGAACTCTGTATCACCGCTACGGGGGTGCAGAAGATGGGTGAACTCTTTTTTGTGATGTCGGATATGCCCGACATCCATTGCCACGTCTTCATGGCCGATGGCTATGAAGGCACACCTACGGAAACGCCAGAAGCGATCCCTCTCTGGTGCAAAGTCGATGCCATCCCTTTCGACCGCATGTGGGCAGACGATCGTTATTGGCTCCAAGAGATGTTAGCCGGGGAAACTTTCTGCGGGCGCTTCGTCTTTGAAGAAGAAGCGATCCGATGGCGCGAAGTCAAATTTGGGATGAATTGGTAGTAGCGAGAGGAAGTTTACTTCAGCTTCTCACGCACACGTTCGAGGAGTGCTTTGTTGAGTTTCACCCCTTCGTCTTCGCTATGTTTTGCACCTGTCGATTCAATCCCGACATAGCCGTGATAGTTGGCTTCGAGGACAATTTTCATAATTTTAAAGAAGTCGGTGTGAACTTCATTTCCTGAATTATCGAACTCGACAGACTTAGCAGAGACTCCTTTCGCAAAAGGCATCAGATCACGGACTCCTTGATACCGATCATATTCCTTAAAGTTACCAAAGTCTGGTAGAGAACCACAGTTGGGTAAATTTACGGCGCTAAGAACCTGTGAGACCCACTTTCCATTGGAGGAGTGACCGCCATGGTTTTCCACGAGGACATTGATTTCGTGTTCTGCCGCAAAGAGGGAGAGCTTATGCAAACCGTCGGTCACTTTTTTCGCTGCTTCTTCGGGAGTTCCTTTCGCATAGGCGTTGACCCGGATGGAGTGACAGCCGAGGGTCTGGGCTGCGGTGACCCATTTCTTATGTCGGTCTACGGCGCGATTCCTTTCTTTTTCAGTATCTGCACCCATCACCCCTTCGCCATCTATCATGATGAGGACGTTGGTCATTCCGAGGTCAGAGACTCGCTTGTTCAACTCCGCCAAATAAGCGCCGTCTTCAGCCTTGTCTTTGAAGAATTGGTTCACGTATTCGAGAGCGTGTATGTCGAAGCTTTCTTGCGTGTATTTGGGCCAATCAAGATTAGTCAATTTACCAGCCTTGAGCATGCGATGGAGAGACCATTGCGCGAGGGAAATTTCGAAAAGAGGAGCTTCTTCCTTTTTCCCAAAAGCGGTGGGGGCGAAGGCGGAGGCTGCTGTGGTGGTTATAAATTGACGGCGGTTCACCCGCAAACTCTAAGCGGAAGCCAAAAGTAATATCGAACAAAAACTCCAGAAATTGTCCGTTCTTAGAGAAGATTTTAGGGTGAAATACTTTTGCCAAAAATACCTTGATGAAAAGAGCGCTCTGATACGTTAAACTGTGGGTATGGAGTTCCGGTTGATTGCGGCGTTATTCTCTCTCTTTTTGTTGGGGCAGAGCTTGTTAGGGGAGAGCGTTCACCGAGTCCAGGAAGGGGAGAGTTTATGGCTCATTGCGAGGAAATATGGTGTCTCTGTCGAGTCGTTACGAGTCGCGAACCGATTGGATACCGACGTTATCTGGGAGGGGGCGACGCTGCAGATCCCTGCCCGCGAACCCCCCCCTCTACGAGAGCTCCCTCCTCGTGAGGTTCAGCCTTCCGCGCCGCAGCAGAGGCCGATTGTAGAGCGTCGGGAACGGGCTTTGCCCACCCTGCCGCCACCTCGAAGGATTGCGGTGAATCCTCCCAGTAATCTGGGAACTCCCAGCAGGACAGCTCCAGTAGGGCCTTTGAGCGAGAAGGGGCTCCAGATTTTACAGCTGCAGATTACGCTAGACCGAGCTGGTTTTTCTCCCGGAAAAATTGATGGCTACGACGGTCGCTTTACTCAGCTTGCCAAAACCTTGTGCGAGGCGTGGAATCCGAGTGCGCTACGAGAGAATCTTACTGCTACTAGGAGGGTCGTAGTTCATTCTTCGTGGCGTGATTATGTGAACGTGAGCTTGCCCGGTCACGGAGCTGCTCCTGACTTCAAAGCCCTCACTCGGCACAAGCAAGTGCTCCTCTACTACTCCGCCTTAGAGTATCTCGCAGAGCGCTATCATTGCAGCGAGGGTCTGTTACAGAAGCTCAACCCAGGAGTTGATTTCAAGAATCTTCAAGCAGGCACTCCTCTCATCGTTCCCAATGTGGAGGCCTTTCAGATTGAGGACTACTTCAATCGTAAAGGAGAAGGGGTGTGGTCGGATTTGGTCGGCAAGGGAAAGGCCGGAAGACGGCTCTATATCTCTGCGCAGGACTCGATGCTAACGCTGTGGGAAGGGGAAACCTTGATCCGTGCTTACCCCATCACTTTGAATTTAGAGGACAGCCCTCGTGGTCAGAGAGAGATTGGCACGATAACTCCGGGACCTTATTACGCGCGTAAGAAGACGAAGTTAGAACTCAAACCAGGACCAAATAGTCCGGTTGGGATTGTCTGGTGTCCACTTGGCAACGGATTCGGCATTCATGGAACGAGTAATCCTGATAGCATTGGTCGCTCGGTTAGCTCCGGTTGCGTTCGCTTAGCAAATTGGGATGCAGTTCGTTTCGCGGGAATGATCCGGAAGGGAACGCAGGTCTTTATCAGCCAGCGGAACCAACCGGAGAGGTAATCGCTCTGTGTAATGGGCTATGCGATAATATCGCGCACCACTTTGGCCTTCTCGACTCCAGTGAGTTTAAAGTCGAGACCCTGGAACTTATGGGTGAAGCGAGAGTCTTCGATACCACAGAGATCGAGCATAGTCGCGTGGAGGTCGTGGAGAGTGACCTTGTTTTCAGCAATCCCGTATCCGAGCTCGTCAGTCTTTCCATACTGCATGCCACCTTTGACCCCACCCCCTGCGAGTAGCAAAGAGAAAGCATTGATGTGGTGGTCTCGACCAGTGCCTTGACCCATCGGAGTGCGGCCAAATTCACCACCCCAAATGACGAGGGTATCATCTAACATGCCGCGTTGTTTGAGGTCCGTAATGAGAGCTGCAGAAGCTTGGTCCGCACTCTGGGCGGATTTTTTCATCTTAGGCTCGATGTCTTTGTGGTGATCCCAGCCACGATGATAGAGCTGCACAAAGCGAGTTCCTCGTTCAAGAAGGCGACGTGCTAACAAGCAGTTGG
>CALFBF010000060.1 GCA_937949965.1 uncultured Roseibacillus sp. | reverse complement strand
TCTCGGGCTAACAGTTCTTCGGTAATTGTGCGAAGGGCGCTCCCACGTTCTCGTGATCGGGGAAGAGTGATCATCAAGTCGGTAGCACGAGGGATATCGTAGCCCGAGATTCCTTCGATTACTCCCACTAGCCAGGGATTGGCTTGTTCGGTGTTGTCATGGTTGTCCTTTGCCCATGCCAGGGCGGCGTCGGGATTAGTTGTGGCCCAAGTGGAGAGAACGGTATTACGCGCGAAAGTGCCTTCGGTGTGTTCAGAGGCATAGTCGAGCGCTTCATTCGGATTTGTCTGAGCCCAGGCAGTGAGGAGGATTTCGTACTCACCTCGACGACTACGGGTCAGCCCGAGCTCTCGGAAGGCACTCACTACCGAGAGGAATTGCTCCGGTGCTAGGTTGTCGATGAGCGCTAGTAAGGCGTTGTTCCGCTCGATAGCATCGTCGTGCTGAGTGATAGCGGTGATTATTTCTTCTGCGGAGGATTTTTCTGAGATCGTGGGAACTGCTGCTAGTCGTGCTTGGGTCGCACTCGCCCGAGGTTGGTTAGGGTGAGTTTGGCTACGCAGTAAGGTGTTTTGAGAGAAAGAAGATTTTGTTGCTGGATGGAGATCGATTGGCCTCTGAGAAGTGTTTGGGGTAATCCTGCCGAGTAAGAAGGCGACCGCAAGAGAGCCTCCCCAGAGGCCGATAATGACGATAACTTTTGAGGGCATGGTCAAAGGGTTACGGGGACGAATGATGGGAATCATTCACTTTCCCTAGAAAAAATAGCGGAATCGTGTGTTGCGGGTTGTAACTAGGCTCGCTAGCGTCCGTCACGATGAGTTTTTTGGAAGACAATTCACCAATAATGGAAAAGACGCGCGAGCTTTGCGCGGCGATTGCCGAGGATTCGGAATTCGGAGCATTGCAAAAGAATGTAGAGGCATTCTTCGCTGATGACACCGCACGAGACAGCTTTCGCAAAGTTCAAGAGTGGGGAGACGAGTTGAATCATAAGCAACAGTCTGGGCTACAGCTTGATGAGAGCGAAGTGAAAGACTTTGAGAAGGCTCGTGAAGCGCTTTTTAAGAATCCAGTTGCGACGGGTTTTCTCGATGCTCAGCAGACTCTCCAGACTTTGCAGCAGAGTATTGGCAAGCATGTCGGAATGACAATGGAGCTAGGACGAGTTCCTACTAATGAAGACTTCGCGGCCCAAGACGAAGGGTGTTGCGGCGGCGGTGGTGGTGGCGGCGGATGAGGCTGCTAAGAACAACACCAGCCGGTCGGCTGGTGAGAAGATTTTAAAGTAAAAAGGAGAGACTTGGTCTCTCCTTTTTGCATTAGGTGCACCCGGTTTCGGAAGAGCCTGAAAAGCAACACCTCCGTCGAGGACGGGATCGGAGCCTGAAAGGCTTCATCAGAAAAGAGCTCAATCCTGTACTACGGGGTTGGGGGAACTACTTTTGAGCAGGCAAACCGCGAGGAATATTCGAGGAGTTGGACTAATGGATACGGCGACGGCTAGACAATATCCCCCAGCAGCAACCTTCTCCGCCAAGACTACGCAGGTCGAGATGTAAGCGGTCGAGAACGAGATGGAAGAAACTTGTGAAGACAGGGACTTAGCGAAGAAATCGCCTGCACAAGCACCTACAATGGACGAGGAGCATGGTGAAGTAGCGGAGAGGGCCACATGAATGCGCGCTGAAGAAGAAAGACTTCAACTACGTAGGGTGAGTGAATCTGCAAGAAAGAATCTATTTCCTTGAGAAAACCTTATTGTGATGACCCTTCGTGGGACAGAACCGTCTGCCCGGCAGTGGAGTGAGAGGTGGCGGGGTTGACCCCGCCGCCTACTCGATTGAAGGTAATGGTCGCGCACTCTTTTTAAGTGCAAGCGATACAAGTGAAGAAGGAGAAGTAGCCTTATCCAACCAATTCTCTAGTCACTCCATTCTCGTTCAATAAAGAGTGCTCAAGTATTAGGCAACTTGGCTGTGACTGATCTGTTCGCGCTTCCATTCATCAGCTTCGTAGAGAGCTTCTTGGAATTTTTCCAAAGCCGCTTGTGCGTTTTTTGGACGTTCAACTGGATCGACTGCCAAGAGGTTCATAACCCAATCTGCGATGGGAGCAGGGATATCACTGCGGATACTACCAAGATGTTTAGGAGTATCACTACGATGGGATTCGGCGAGATGAATTGGGCTCTCGGCGTCGAAAGGAGGCTGCCCGGAAAAGAGAGTGTAAATCGATGCTCCGAGAGAGAAGAGATCTGCGCGAGCATCTACTTTTTCGACAGCTAGTGCTTCGGGAGCAACGTGATGAAACTGCTTTTGTAGAATGGAAGAATCATAGTCTTCACAGCATCCGTCTTCGTCCATCGCTTTTGAGAAGGAGAGGTTGAGGAGAGTATAACGGCAGCGACCATCATTGCTGCAATAGAGCGAAATATTCGCTGGGCTAATTCCTAGGTGAAGAGTTTTGTTCTCGTGAAAGGCAATCAACGCATCAAACAATTGAGGCACGAGGCAGTTGATTTGCTCACCGTCCAGAGCGGTGTCCTCGTTGATGAGGTCGCTTAGTAGGAAGGGGTCGATATCCTTAACGACATGGACAGGGTGATCTTCTTCTCGAAACCCATCCAAGAGGGGGAGGATGTTAGGGTGAGAGAGGGAGGCCAAGGCTTCCAACTGTGCGTCGGCAGCGTCTTTACTTTCGGAAGCAAAGACGCAAAGAGAAACGTGACGGCTCAGGAAGGAATCGTAAGCACGGAACAGGTCGTAATGAGAATTTGCCTGAAGGTGTTCTACCAGTTGATACTGTTGTTTGGGTCCGATAATAGATTCTACTAAGAATTTAGTAGTGGCCGGGGACTCCGAGGAGGACTGGGTTGGAGGATTCATATTGGATAAGGGGAACGGTGAGAGTTCTAAGCTAAATATTTTAAAATCCAAGAATTATTTTTTTAAAATTAAATTCTTTGTTGTTCTGATTTAAGTCACTTATTTAAAATGAAAAAATAAGAGCAGTCTAGAAGAACTGAAATTCAATCCGTAGGCTTTGAGGCCTTTTATCGTTGAATCCTATTAAGAAAAAAGCCTCAAAGTAGTAGAAGAGGAGTTGATTGCTATCGATTCACGATTGAGAACACTGAATAAAGAAAGAGCGTTTTTCGAAAAAAAGTAACTTTTACTGACTTTTTTGCAGTCTGTCTTGGAAATAAAGCTGAACTTCACGTTTTTCTTAAGCAGATGTTTGGAAATACCGTCGTGAAGACTTGAGTCCGAACCGCATTTTCTCATGAAGAGGTTTTGAAATAATTTGAAAATCAATTGATTTAAAAATTTCAGCAGAATTTAAATAAAGCTGAAGTTTTTGTTTAAAAAATCTTGAAAGTTTATTTAAAACTTATAAAAAACTCTCGAAACGAAAAATTATCACCCCCCAAACCAATGGCAAAAACAGCAATTTTCTCCGATATCCATGGCAACCTGGAAGCCCTTAATACGATCATTAGCGATGCTCGTGAACAGGGGGTGAAAAACTTTGCCTGTCTAGGTGATCTTGTTGGCTACGGTCCAGACCCTGCAGGTTGTGTTGCTGCAGTGCAGGACCTCAACTGCGTATGTATCAAAGGAAACCATGATGAAGATGCCTCTAATGATCGTGACCTTTGGAATCTCAGCGATGTCGCGCGTGAGTCTCTGATGTGGACACGTGAGCGTCTTTCTGCGGCACAGAAGGAATGGCTTCAAAACCTTCCCCTACAGCGTCGTTTGGGCCGTAACATGCTTGTTCATGCTACTCTGGAGAAGCCGGGGGAGTGGCAATATATCCGCAACAAGTTTGATGCCGAACTTGCCCTTGCGGATCAGAAGTCTCCGGTGTGTTTTTTTGGTCATACTCATGTCCCAGTTTCTTACGTTACAAGTAATCAAGGAACTCATAAGATTAAGGAATCCGAAATAATTCTTGCCAAAGGTAGTCGATATTTGGTAAATGTTGGGTCTGTTGGACAGCCCCGTGATGGAGTGCCCAAGGCGTGCTATATTATTTTCGACTCTACCGAAGGTTCTATTTCTTATCGTCGTCTGGATTACAATATCGGTGAGGTTGTGGAAAGCATTGCGGCTGCCGGGTTATCACCCGACCTCGGACAAAGACTCGAGGATGCTGCTTAAGCTGTCAGCAGGTATTTAATTACCCTAACCCCTCGAATGGCAGACCATACTCTTTATCAAATTCAACGTGGCGAAGTCGTTAGTGATTGTATGCAATCGACTTACGATTTCATCAACGAAAACCTCGAATTCTTTAGTCATAATCTGAAGACTGTTCGAGACGTTCTTGATGGGGGAGATTTCTTCCTATTCATTTCTCACGAAGACCGTTGGTCCTTCTCTTGCCGTATCGATAAATTCGAGTTGGGTAAAGTGGCCAATGGCGCCGGAGTTATTCGCGAAGGCGACTCCTGCCCTTACAACGAAATCAGTGCTGTCCTCACCGAGCCTGATCACTAGTCGTTTAAGTTAGAACATTCACTTTACGTTTAAAAAGGTCATGAGTAATGAGGAAACGGTCGAGAAGATCTATGATATTGAAGCAGTTGAAGGAGTTGCTTGGTTTTCAGGACCAAGGAAGCTAGATGTTAATCAACTTTCGATTTCTGAAGAAGCAGTTAATAGAATAGGCGAAGTTCTTTACGAAATGCACTCAGGTCTGAAAGGGGCTGAACGTGCTCTGAAGGGATTGTTGATGCGCAATGAGAGCCAGACATTTATGGCTTACCTGCAAGGAAACGTTTTGCTGCTATTGGAAATCGACTCGGGTGCAGACATTGATAATGTTTACACCAAGTTGAAATCTCAACTGGGAGCTAATCTTGGAAAAGCCAAAGAACCAGCGAGTGCTCCAGCTGCTAATAAAGTGCAAGCTCGGGCAGCAGAGCCAGAAGTTAGCGAGGTTAGTGTGGATGAAGGTCTGCCTGTCAATCTAGCTGATTTTTCCAAAATTCTCATCAGCATGCTGAAAAAAGTATCTTCTTCGCAGCTTGCCAAGAAGATGTTGGCAGAGGGTCAAGCCGAGGCTGGCATCTCAGAAGATCGCGTAGCCTTAACTATGGAAGAGGCCGCTTCACTCGGCACCAAAGTAACTGACAAGATTCCCAATGCAGCACGCCGCAAGATGCTGAAAAAAGAGCTTCAGACTGCTCTCGACAAGTTTCAGGCCTAGTTCACACGCCTGTATTTTCTATTCTCCCTTTTCTCATTCTATCCCACTATGAAGACCAAAAAATTGTTGTTCCTATTTCTAGCTGTCTTGCTGTTTCCCAGCGCGGCCTCAGCAGCTGAAACCACGAAACTCGCGAATGCAGATAATGCATTCTTATTGATTTGCACCGCTCTTGTTTTCCTTATGCAGGCAGGCTTCTGTCTCATTGAGATTGGATTCTCGCGTGCGAAAAACTCGATTAATATCATTATGAAAAACATCTGCGATATGGCTGCAGGTGGTCTTTTGTTCTTCTTTGTTGGCTTTAGCTTAATGTTCGGTTGGTCCCAGGGTGGAGTCGTTGGACTTGGGAATTTTGGTTTTAGCTCTGCTTTTGATCCAGCTCACTCCATTTGGATTTTCTTCCTTTTCCAGCTCATGTTTGCTGCTGCTACAGCCACCATTTCTTCCGGTGCGATGGCAGAGAGAACATACTTCCCGGGCTACCTCCTCTATGCTGTTATTGGTTGCGGTTTGGTTTATCCTTTCCTTGGTCACTGGGTTTGGGGCGGAGACGCTTCAATCTTTGGTTTTGGAGAAGGCCAAGGATGGCTTGCTAAACTCGGTTTCCAAGACTTTGCGGGTAGTACTGTAGTTCACAGTGTAGGTGGTGCTTTTGCGCTTGCCGGTATCATCGTGATTGGGCCGCGCAAGGGACGCTTCATGGAAGATGGTTCCGAACGTATTTTCCCGGGGCACAATGTCCCGCTGGCTTCTCTGGGAATGTTCCTTCTTTTCTTCGGTTGGTTTGGATTTAACTGCGGTTCTCAGCTTGTCGCCGGTGGCGAGATTGGTCGTATCGGGGTGAATACCATGATGGCTGCTTGCGGAGGGATTGTTTCGGGCTTGATTTACCACTGGGTTGCCAAGGGTTGGCCGGAACCTGGTGCGACAATTAATGGTGCTTTAGGGGCATTGGTTGCGATTACTGGTTGTTGTAATTGTGTCGCTCCATGGGCTGCTATTATCGTTGGTTTGATTGCTGGTGTCTTGGTTGTCATTGGGGAGTCGGTTCTCTTGAAGCTGAAGCTGGATGATGCCGTTGGTGCGGTTCCAGTTCACCTTGTGTGTGGTATTTGGGGTGCTCTTTGCGTGAGTATTTTCAACGAGACTGCTCCTTTCGCTAATCTTGGAGTGCAAGCTCTCGGAGCCTTTGTTCTTCCTCTTGCCGCTTTCGGTATCATCTGGGTGGTGTTCTCCATTATTAACAAGACGGTTGGACTTCGTGCTACTGACGATGCTCAAGACCAGGGTCTTGATTTTGCTGAACACTCCTCAGTCGCCTATCCTGACTTCGCGATTAACGAAGAAGAGGACTAAACCTTCTCAGGTTGTTATCATATTCAACTTAAGGGAAAGGCAGCTTCGGCTGCCTTTCTTTGTGTTAGCTGCGTCTGGCAGGGCTTACTGACCAGGGGGCAAATCTCCTGTAAGCTTGGGCGCGGAAGAGGGGGCCGCTTGGCTGCACGGCAAGGCGTGCATTGTGAGGTGTTCGTTGAAGGAAATCGTAAGTAAAACACTACGCTGACTAACAGAAATCGCATATGAGGCAGTCGCCTCGAATGAAGAGACCGAGATTTTCGAAATCCAAATTCTACCGGGAAGGAATGAGGGTGTCGTGCGGGTGTCTCAAAGGCCGGATCAGAACAGGAGCAAGCCCATTGCAAGGAACAAGGAACCTGAACTCATTACCGCGCTGGCTGAGCGAGCCAACATGGTTTCGGAAGAACCTGCAGCAACAACCCTCCTTCGCCAAGACTACGAAGGTCGAAATGGAGGCGACCAAGAGCGAGACGGAAGAAGCTCATGAGACACAGACGCAGCGAAGCAACTGCCTCCGCAACTACCTACAATGGGCGAGGAACGAGGCGAAATAGCGAAGCGGGTCACATGAGTAGAGCGCTGAAGAAGAAAGATTTTGACTGTGTGGGGTGAGTGAATCTGTATCAAAGAATTCACTTCGTTGAGGAGGCATCATTGTGATGAGCCGTCGTGGGACGGAACTGTATGCCCGCCGCCTACTCGATATTGAGGACAGCGTTACCAAGTTGGGCATAAGTTCTAGACCGATTCGCGGCCGATTGAGTGATACTCAATTCCATGTGCTGCCATCACCTTAGGGTCATAGAGATTGCGCCCGTCGAAGATGAGTGGAGTGCGCATTCTCTTCTTAATTTCCTCAAGATCAGCGTTAGCGAACTCAGGCCACTCAGTGCCGATGACGAGTGCTTCAGCTCCTTCAAGGCAGGCATACATATCCTCAGCATACTTGAAGTTCTCGTGGAGTCCTCCGAAGCGCTTGGCGGTGCCCATCCCTTGAGGATCCCAACCCGTCACTTCCGCTCCTTCAGAGAGCATGTCGTTAGCAAGTTTGATCGCAACGGATTCACGGACGTCGTCAGTATTTTGTTTGAAGGCGAGTCCCCAGAGTGCGATTTTCTTCTCTTGCAGCACCCAAAGCTTTTCGCGAATGCGGCCGAGGAAAAGGTTGCGCTGAGCCTCGTTGATGGACTCGACTTGTTTGAGGAGTTCGAAGGGGTAACCTAGAGACTCGGAGATGTTGATGAAGGCCTTGACGTCTTTGGGGAAGCATGAGCCACCGTAACCAAGCCCTGCGTTCAAGAATTGGCGACCGATGCGAGCGTCACTACCGATTCCTTCTGCGACCATCTCAATGTCAGCACCCGATTTTTCACAAACGCGGGCGACGGCGTTGATATAAGAAATCTTGAGCGCAAGGAAGGAGTTTGCGGCGTGCTTAATAAGCTCCGCAGACTCGATATCGGTTACTAAAACGGGGGCGTTGAAGGGATCGTAGATTCGGCGCATCATATCGGCGGCCTTGTCATTGTTGACCCCGAAGACGATGCGATCGGGATTGAGGAGGTCGTCCACCGCACAGCCTTCTCGTAAGAATTCAGGATTAGAGGCGACGGAGAATTCTACCCCTTCGGGGGCATAACGTCGCACGGTGTCTTCTACTTTCGAACCGGTTTTAACCGGAACCGTTGACTTATCAACAATGACTCGGAATCCGTGTTCAGGAGTGAGAGATTCCGCAATTTCGCGAGCGACTTTTTCAATGAAAGAGAGATCCACGGAGCCGTCCTCTTGTGGGGGAGTGGGGACGGCTATGAAAACGACTTTCCCATCGCGGACCCCTTCTGAAGTAGAAGTGGTGAATTTGAGCCGGCCAGCAGCGACGTTGCGCTTCACTAAGTCTTCTAAGCCTGGTTCGAAGATGGGAATTTTGCCGTTGAGAAGAGTCTTCACTTTCTCCTCGTTATTATCAACGCACGTCACTTCGTGGCCGACTTCTGCAAAGCAAGCACCTGTAGTGAGGCCGACGTAACCAGTTCCGATAATTGAGAGCTTCATGTTAAAAAACGTGGATGCCCTTAGCAATAATGAACTTAAAAGGCAAGCCCCGCTGGTCTTTTAAACCTTTTGAATAAAAACAAATTTGAGAGATTAAATCCTTTACCTGCAATGATCTCTGCAAAAGTGAGAAACTAGCGAGCGCCACTCGGACTCAGTAGACAAGTCCTCTGGCGGGGTGGATTGATTGGCACGGTGATACCAGTATGAGGCATTGCCGAGGTCTCCTTCGCAGCGGTGGAGGTAGGCGTGTAACCAAGCGCCACTTGCTCCTGGCAAATTCTGAGCGAGATCGTGAGCAGTCTCCCAATCGCCTGCTTTGTCTAACCAGAGGACTTGTAGTTCAGGTGAAAGAGATGTCGCAGGTGCTCCCGTAGCAGCTTCGAGTGTTTGGGCCATTTCTTGTGCGGTCATGTCGAGAGTGCAATTCTGTCCGAAAATTGCTGGTTGAAAAGCAGTGCTTTTGCTAGCGCTAGTAATCATGAAATTAAACCCTACCGTTGCACTGGTTAGTGTTGTGCTCTCGTTCGTTGCTTCAACTTATGGTGAAAAATCACTCCCGTTTCTCTCCGAATCACCGTGGCTAGGTCGTTGGATTGGTTATGAGGAAGAAGGTTTTGACTTTGGAATCACCTCAAAACGTTTTCAGGGAGAAATCCATGCCAAGAATCGTACTCGTGATGGTTTGAAGCGAGTGAACGAATTTCAGGTTATCAAGATAGACTACGTTGTCGAAGAGCAGGTCAAGGGGAAGTGGCAAAAGCGTAGTTTTGAGCCCAAGGGATTTATAACCTCTCAAGCTGCTACTACTGAGCCGGAGCAGTTTGAGGTGGTCATCGCTTACAAGGGAGGGACTAAGGCTAAGGTGACTCATATACTCGACGGTAATGAGATTAAGGTTTCCACGGAAGTTATAGAAACCAGCAGTAAAAACCCCGTGCGTGCTGGTGTAAAGATTACCTTTCCAGATCTCTATCGTTTGAAAGGTCAGATTCCTGGTGAGCGAGAGCTCAAGAAAATGATGCAGGGGGACGAAGTCATAGTTAAAAGCACAAAAGGAAAGAAGCTCAAATTTGATATCTGGGAAGAAGCAAATCTACAGACTGAAGAAGCTCTTGCCGATGGTGCTTCCGAATTTTCGTTAGAATCAAAGAGCTTGGCAAAGAAGGTTATTACAATGGCTTCCGAGAAGGCAAAAACTGGCAAAATCTTTTTTAATCAGCAGAAGGCCTTATACGCTGGACTCGATGCCACGTGGTTTCCGGAGCCTGCTGCGAAGGGGCAACCCAGTCCTGCACTAGTTATTGAAATCGACTAACGGAATCGAATCTCTTTTCAAGAAAGCCGCAGCGAGGATGAACTCGTGCGGCTTTTTTATTTCTAACGATAAGCTGTGCCAAAGCAGCCATTGAGGGGAGGAGAAATAGGAGGATTTCAGAAGTCGAAAGTTTTAGGAATTTGAACTGTTTGAACTAAAAGTTTTACTTAGACGCGCTATCAGAAATGTTCTTAAGGATGATTTATTAGTTACACAAGAAAATTAAAATTTGCTGGTGAGATGGATGCAGACTCGATAGAGGGCTAAAAAACTAAATTATAGCAAGTTTATGAAATTCTATCGGCGAAAAAAAGAAATGGTAAATTGCTTTTTATCAGTAGCTTTTCTTGAAGGAATTCTCTGTCTGCCATTAACTGGTCAGACTGGTGATGCTCAAAATCCCAGTGACATTCAATGGACTGAGGGCGATGTCATACAAGGACAAGAAGCCTTAGATTTGTGGGAAGCCAAGGTTGTGGGCGAGCTTTCTGATGGTTCTTCCTTGATGCTCAAGGAGGACGAAGCTTCCTCTGAACCCAACAACAGGTTTCGCATTAGAAACACGGTCAACCACCGGAAAGATGAGGGTGAGGGAAACGTGCAGTTTAATGTCATTGAGAAGCCAGAGCTATCATTGCCTGAGGAGGGGCCTCCAAAAACACGAGATTTAAGTCCTGAAGAGAGCGCGCAACTTGCGCAGTCGATTGCAGAGCAGAGGGATATGGCTCGTCATGTTTTCCCGGGGATTTGCTTCATTACCGCGACCATTTATGACCAAGAGGTGACTTACCTGAACTGGATGTGCGGAGGTGAGCAGTATGAAGGTTGGAGCAATGTCAATTTCAATCACTTAACGGGGTTTACCCAATTTCAGGGAAGAGGTTCTCTCTATAATCTGGTGCTGGTCGTGCAAAATTCGACAAAAAAAGTCCTCGCGAAAAATGCGCAGAGCGATCCTGAAAGTCTTCGCTATCAGCTGCCAGAGCTTCCTACGATAGAGGCATGGGGACCAGGTTACATGGTGATTTCCGGTGATGAAAGTAACGAAGAGGGATTTGCCTTAATGGACGCTTTGCATGATCTCTACGATAATGATTCGGAGCGTCTTATTGAGGCTCATCGCAAACGCCTTGTGAATCAAGAGCTGGCCAAGGAGCAAGAAAGCAAAATCCCTAAAAACAACAATACGACCTTGCATTATTGGACTGGAAAGGGAGGTGCAGAGTGAAGTGCTTATCAATCCAATTTGGTTCAGTCGCCTTCGGCCTCGGGACCCTGTTTCTAGGCGGACAAGAAGCTCCTCAGCTCGAGATTGCCTCTCAGACTGATCATGCTCGCATTCGATGGGAGGGGAAGCCGTTGGAAACTTATTTCTTCAAAGTCACCGATAACCTTCAGGACTGGCTCTACTTGCCGAGTTTGCAGTATGGCCAAGCTCTTGACGGTTCTCCTTGGGAGATTTTGGTGGTGGAAAACGAAGATGATCCTCTTCCGTTGAAACAGTTTTTCCAAGTCGCGGCTGTTGATATTCCCTTGCTCAGTAACCAGGAAGCAGAGGATGCCGACTATGATGGAGATGGCTTGCCAAATCTATTCGAGTTGGAATCTTCTCCTCAAACGGACCCGTTAGCGTGGGACAGTGACGGCGATGGCATCGGAGATGGCGGAGTCGATTCCGATGGCAATGGATTGGCGGACCAGTGGGAAATCGCGCACTTTGGGAGTATTGGTCAAGACCCCGATGCTGATCCTGATGGAGACGGTCTCACCAACTTGGAGGAGTATTTAACGCAAGGCCACCCGCAGGAGGCCACTTTTGAACTCACCTTCGGAACCGAGCATTATCAATACGATGGTCTGGGTCGTCTGGTGAAGGTGCTGGGTGGGCAAGTCAGGGAAATCGTCTATGACCCTTCCGGAAATATCGAAGAAGCGAAATAAAGGACCAATCTACTGATGAAATCTTTCTTAAAAATTTTGCAGAAGGGTTTTGCGCCCTTGCTCGCATTGCCTATTTTCGCAAACCCGAGTTTCGAGAATTGCCAAACGAATCTTCTAACAGAGAGCTCCGCCCTTGGAATTCCCTCGGTTGTTGCTAATGAGCCGATCGGAGGGGCGGATCAGATTCGCGATCCAGACTTCGTGACTCCCGAGATTGAGGCGTTAGCTCGGGGTTTGAGGCATAACTTTCGCAATATCTACAACTACGTCGCTAATCACATTGAGTCCGAGGTTTACTTCGGGTGTCGCAAGGGGGCTCATTTGACCTTGTTAGAAGGAGGCGGGAACGATGCTGATAAGGCCAGTCTCATGGTCGCACTGATGCGGGCTAGTGGACTGAATCCGCAATACATGTATGGCTGGGTGACGGTGCCTTATCAGTCTGACGATGATTGGGATTTGATGCATCTTCTGCGATTAGATGCCGATCCTTTCTCCGGGATCAGTCAGACTGAGTTTGAAAACAGTGGGCATTGCCCTTTGCA
>CALFBF010000059.1 GCA_937949965.1 uncultured Roseibacillus sp. | reverse complement strand
CTAGTCTGTTTGCTCTGCTCAGAGTAGATGATGATAACCCTAAAGCTGGTCTGATCGGGCCAACGGCTGGAACTTTTGGCAATTACGGAGGAATCAACTTTCTGAGAGGTGGCGCGGCACGGATGAGAAATACTGTTAAAGGAACAGGTTTCCCCCGAGGTATTCCCGCTTACACAACAACAAGTTATTCTCAGAATAGAGGCGGAGCAATTCCAAGATAATACAACTTAACTAAGTTTTAATCTCTTAAGTGTTCTCGTTACGAGAACACTTAAGGGTACCTCCGATAATCTTCTTCCCAAAAAATAATTCTTAACTTCCTCGACTCTTTGCTGATTTGAAAACTGATGAACCCGTTCAACAGAATTTTAAATCGCCTTGATTTGAGGAGATTTAGAATCATCTTTCTTAGGAAGAAGGTTGCCGGAGGCGCCCTTAATTCGTTTCGTTATACCGATGATAATTATTAGATTTATTGCTATTCTGATTCTAGGCTATTTTCTTGGTGTTTTAGTTACTAAAAAGGATCAATCTGAAGCTTCTCAAAATCTTCTTGATTCTAAAGCTAATAAAGCTCGAACGAAAAAAACTTGGTCTTCTCCCTCAGTTGCGCACTCAGAAACACAAAAATTTGTTTCTGTCTCAGAAACTCTGGAAGACTTTCTTCTCGAACTCAAAAGTGCAGATGTTGCAGGATTAAGTGAACTTGTAAAAGAATTGAACTCCTTAACGCTTGATGAAAAAGCGATACGGATTCCATTAATCTTTGCTATGTGGGCTGAAAAGGATCCTGAAAGCGCTCTTCATGCCGCGTCTTTCATTGATAGAGGTAAGAACAAAGATAATGCAATAGCAGTAGTATTGGGAGTATGGACCAAAAGAGACCCATTAAGCGCTGCCGAAACTTATAAAAAGTTCGAACGAAACTTATTTACGCGTAATTACGATGATTCACGAGATCAAATCAGTGGCTCACAAGTTGTGGTAAGAGGGTTATTAAAGGAAGAGGGGTTTAATACGGCTTTTGATTGGGTGAAGCAGTTAAATAATATTGCAGATAAGAAAGTTGCTTTACAAAAATTATTTTCAAATTTAACTGATGAGTCACCAAACGAAGCAATCGAACAGCTCGAAAAACTTAATCCAACTGAGCGAGATTACATAGTAAAAAGAATTGCTGAACAATGGTCTAAATCAGCACCTTCATCTGCGGTTGAATGGGTGAATGGTTTAGATGGAGAAACTCAAAAATTAGTTTTACCATCACTTGTAAGTGGCTTGGCAGACGAAGATCCTAAATTAGCTAGTGAGTATCTTGATTTTATTGAAGAAAATCGGGATCAAGAAATTCAGAAAGTCCTCCTAGGCTGGGCCGACCTTGACATTAATGAAGCTGGAGATTGGTTTCTGCAAGATATTAGAGAAGATGAGCAAGAAGCTATTGTCGGAGGTTTAGTGCAAAAGTGGGTATCTCAAAACTCTGAACAAGCTCGTGGATGGTTGCTCGATCAAAGTCCAGGAATTGTGCGGGATCGTGGCATAGAGTCTTATGTCAGCAGCGCCGTTAGTGGAATAGAAAGGCCTGAAGAATTGATAGAGTGGGTAAACAATGTGGAAATGTCTACTGAGTCTCGTTATCGAGCTATAAACAGCGCGCTAGTGGCATGGACACGAACTAACCCAGAAGAGGCTGATCAATTTGCCACTAATCTTCAATTACCAGCGGAAGTATACGCTGATTACCTTTTTGAGGTGTCCGCAGAGTCTCCTCTTGATTGAGGGTTCTATCGGTGAACTTACTTTCGAGAAGTTAAGTGGTCCCGGAAGATGGAGCCAAAAGTTTATTGGATGTTTTATTCGATGTTGGGCTTTCGACTCATAAAATCTCTTAGGGTGAGTGTTTTATTCAAGTAGTAAGTCGCTTATGAGCATACGGTGTTCGAAATTGGGGATACTTACTGTTCGCGATCGGAGAGGCAGAAAATGGTGCGAAGAATGGATTTGATCAAGGCGAAGCAGAGGGAAGCGGCGATGGTAGGTATTACCCCAGCCTGTCCCTACGGCTTGGAAGGTGTCGGTGAAGTCTCGTTGCAGCACGCGCGTTGCACCATCAGTTGCAGGGGCATTGAAGTCTCCGGCAATGAGAGCCGGACGTGAGGGGAAGGGGGTGTATTCTCTCAAAAAGGCGAGAGCGAACTCGAGCTCATTACGCCGTTCGATTCGATTCCGGCGCTGTTCTTTCCAGCAGGAGGGTCGCCACAAGCTGAGGTTGGTGGAGGCAGGCTGGAGGTGGAGATTAACCAGTTCCATGAAATCTCCGCTGGGAAGGCGAGCGGTTAGATATTGGGAACGATATTGAGGTTCGAGGAGGGCCTTTTTGATACGGCCTCGCAATACTACTCCGCAGAGATGTTGGGCGTCGTATCGGTAATCACCGTTCTGCCCATAGAGTTCGTCTGCTAGTTGTTTAATAAGATAGGGATGAGGAATTTCTTGGATGAAGACGATATCAGGTTGCCAAGGCTGGAGGATGGGCACGAGCGAGCGGTCGTAGCTGGACCAATTACAAGAAATTACGCGGATGGGCTTGCGATTGAGGTAAGGGGTCGGATGTCCAGTCTGTGGGGGGGGGCTTCCGAGGCGGAAAAGGGCGGGCGCTTCGTCAGAGAGGGCAAAGATGCTGACGAACCAGGCGGCAGAGGTGAAGAGGGTGAGCGGAGCTTGGAAGAGAAAGTAGGAAACGAGAGAAAGAAAGAGGCCAAGTAATCCCCATATCCAAATAGGAATGATGGTGAAGGCCGTGAAGAGATCAGGCTGCAGAATGAAGAAGATGATAGTCAGCAGATTGAGCCCGAGAGAGAGAAGCACTAGGGCAAGCCCGAGGGGGTGTCGCGTCTGCTTCATCAAGAGGGGGGAACACGGAGCTAGTATGAGAAAGGTCTGTTCCGTGAGGTTGAGTTTAACCTAAACCTGGGATGTTGAGATTGGCTGCCATTTCTTGGGCCGCTTGTTCGCGAGCTTCTTTCAGCGCGGTGTTGCACGTGGTGAGAATGAGGTTCTGTAGGAACTCGGTGTCTTCAGCGGAAACGACTGCAGGGTCGATCGATAATGATTGCAGTTCACCCCCGCCATTAGCAACCGCGGTGATTTTACCAGACGGGTCACTGGCTTGGGCAGTCTTATTAGAGAGTTCCGATTGCGCTTGCTGGAGTTTTTGCGCTTGTTGCATCAATTTGGCAATGTTCATAAGAGAAGTTTAGGCCTTGAGTTTTCCTTTGAAAATTTCAATAGCGTCTTGAATGAGAGGATCGTTGTGGAAGTCGTCAGCAGGAGGGGCGGCCTTTTCCTCTGGGGTAGGTGGCTTAGTCTCGGTCGCGGGAGAGGGAACCAGTTTCGGTTTTGGCTCTTCTTCTTCTCGCTCCTCGGGGGCGTCCTGCATGAGGCGGTCGAGCGCGCTTCCTTTCGCGGGAGGCTTGGGTGCAATTTCCGAAGCTGGTTCCTTCGTTTGTTGAGGAGGAGTAGGTGTTTCTTCTGTTTCTACAGTTGGCGTCTCCACCGTTGATGGCCCGCTTTCGGTGCTTGGAGGGATCGGGGACATTTCTGCCAAATTGTCGGGAAGTCCGCCTTTTTCGAGAGTGGTGATGATATCAGAAATCCTGATTTCATCGAGGGCTTCCACACAGCGAATTAGAGCCAGTTCGAGATGTAGTTGCTTATTAGCCGCCCAGCGCATATCGGCTTCGGCAGTAGAGAGGGTTTCAATCAGGGCGAGCAGCCGGTCGGTGGCAGTTTTAGTAGTGAGTTCTGTAAGCTTTCCCCAGACTTCGTCCGAAAGGCCCTCTCGACCAGCCTTTGGATCAATCTTGTGAATGAGCAGGGCTCGCAGGGTATTGATGAGCTCTTGTAGCAGTTGAGAGAGATTCTTTCCTGAGGTCGCTAGCTCATTGAGTGCATTTAGAAGCTTGGAAGGGTTCTTAGCGAAGAGTGAGCGAATAAGACCTGCAATTGTTTCTCCGGAGGTAAAACCAAAAATATGCTGCACGTCTTCTTCGCGGACTGTTTCGCCACAGAAGGCAACGAGTTGATCCAGCATGGACTGTGCATCTCGCATGCCGCCGTCAGCTCCTTTCGCAACTGCCCAAGCTGCCGGCTCGTCGATGGTGACGTTCTCTTCGGTGGCAATGTGAAGAAGCTGCTTTGCGATGATATCAGTCGGGATGGGGCGGAGGTCAAAGCGTTGGCATCGCGAGATAATCGTGGGGAGGATCTTATTGGGTTCGGTAGTGGCAAAGATGAACTTTACGTGCGGAGGAGGCTCTTCGAGAGTTTTGAGGAGGGCGTTGAAAGCCGCATTCGAAAGCATGTGAACCTCATCAATGTAGTAAATTTTGAAGGGGGACTTTGCAGGTGCGTATTGTACAGTCTCACGCAGTTGCCGGACTTGTTCGACACCGTTGTTGGAGGCGCCGTCGATCTCCAAGACATCGAGAGAGTTTCCTTCCGCAATCTCCAAGAGATCGGGATTATCTGGATCAAAATCTACGGTTGGACCTGCAGGATTGTTAAGTGCTTTGGCAAAGATCCGGGCTGTAGAGGTCTTTCCGGTTCCTCGTGGTCCGACGAAGAGGTAGGCGTGAGCCAGTCTCTCCTGCTCAATGGCGTTGCGGAGAGTGCGGACCACATGGTCTTGTCCGAGGATGTCTTGAAAGGTCCGAGGACGATATTTGCGGGCGAAAACCTGGTAACTCACGATTCGGACGCAGCTTAGGCGAGGGATGAGCTAGGAGACAACGACCAATATTCAAGAATTGCGTGTAGCAGCTAATTGTTTGCGTTCAGGTCTTTATTTTAATTTATTTTCGAAAAGTTTATTTTAAGGTTTTGTTTCTCAAGTGCTTGCTTACCAATGGTTTGAGGTGGTTTCCGGGTTGTCGAAAATTGTTGTGACTCTCTTGACAAAAGGAAAAAAGTTGAGCAAACGGAGTCCTTGGGAGTCTATTCAATTGTTCCCTGTAATTCTTATGGAAGTTGTCAATTGGTTTTGGTTTGTGAGCTATCTCTTAGTCCTGGTTGGACTGAGTGCGTATAGCTTTCACCGCACAGGGATTATTTTCCTCTACTACAAGCACTCCCGGAAGAAGCCGGTAGCGCCAAGTCGTTTTGAGGATTTGCCAGTAGTCACGGTTCAGCTTCCTGTATTTAATGAGCGCCACGTGGTGAAGAGACTTCTGAAAGCGGTTTCCAAAATGGATTACCCGCAGGAAAAACTCCATATCCAGTTTCTCGATGACTCCACTGATGACACCACCGACATTGCTCGTGCTGAATGTGAGCGATTGCAAGAGCAGGGGTTTGAGGTCGAGTTCATCCATCGGACCGATCGTTCAGGTTTCAAGGCCGGCGCTCTTGAGAACGGAATGAAAACCGCTCGCGGAGAGTTCATTTTCATTCTAGATGCTGACTTCGTTCCCAATCCCGAAGTCTTAATGGAGATGATTCACCACTTCACTGATGAGCGGGTGGGGTTGATCCAGACTCGTTGGGGGCACTTGAACCGGACCTTCAATCTCCTCACTCGGGTACAGGCGATGTTCCTTGATGGGCACTTAGAGTTGGAGCAAACCGCTCGCAATCGCAGTGGTCGCTTCTTCACCTTCAATGGCACCGCTGGGATTTGGCGCAAGAGCTGTATCGAAGACGCTGGTGGCTGGGAGCATGACACCTTGACTGAAGACATGGACCTGAGTTATCGAGCTCAGTTGAAGGGATGGCGCTTCATTTTCCTCAACGATGTCGAGACTCCTGCTGAGCTGCCCGTTGATATGAACGGGTTCAAGAATCAACAACACCGTTGGACGAAGGGCTCGATTCAGGTTTGTAAGAAGGTTCTTCCTCAGATTTGGCGTAGTAAGTTTCCGCTTTATATTAAGTTAGAGGCAACCGCTCACTTGACTGCAAACTTCGCCTATTTACTTCTCTTTTTCTTACTCTTCCTTATTTTCCCGAATCAGAAGTGGCAGCCAGATCTTCCAGGTTGGGCTCAGCAGCTTATTTACCTGCCGATTATGATTTTCGGAATGTCTTCTATTCTCTTCTTTTACATCACTTCGCAGAAGGCACTGAGACCGGATTCCTGGTTCCGGGAGCTTAAATACCTTCCTCTGCTTATCGCTTTGGGGATCGGCATGTCACTAAATAACGTAAAAGCAGTTTTCGAAGCTCTCTTTAATCGCGAGTCTGGGTTCGTGCGAACTCCAAAGTATGGTGACTCAGCCCAGAGCGGGGGAACGATCCAGAAGAGAACAGGAAGCTATAAAGCGCATAAATCCGTCACTCCTATTGTGGAATTACTCTTTGGCTTTTTCTTCCTTTTCGTAGTCGCTGACGCGCTACTGACAAATAATTTAGTTTCCTTTATATTTTTGCTTCCTTTCCCAATTGGATTTTTATACACTTCTCTTGCTTCTTTGGCTGGGATCCTGCTAGAGACTGGTGTAGCCCGCAAAAAGTCACACCAAAACGCGACCTCCCAAAAATAATTTCATTATGCTGAAATCAGGAAAACAACTTTTAAAAACCGTCTCGGCGAGCCTGACGGCTTTGACCCTTTTTGGGTTGTCGAGCTGTAGTTCTTCGAAAGTGGCGACTACTGCACACGATCATGATAGTCAAATGATCGTGAGTGTCCGGGATCAATCCATGCTTCTCGTTAAGAAGGGCCGTCCTACCAAGATTTATCCGATTTCAACGTCCAAGTTTGGTCTTGGAAGTGGCTCTGGTACGAATCGGACCCCACTTGGTAAGTTAGAGATTGCGAAGAAGATTGGCGGCAGTGCTCGTTCAGGAGCTGTCTTCAAAGGTCGTCGTCCTACTGGTGAAGTTTTACGCCCGAATACTCCTGGACGTGACCCCATTGTGACTCGAATTATGTGGTTACGGGGCAAGGAACAGCAAAATTCGAATACTTTCCGACGTCTAATCTACATTCACGGTACTCCTGAGGAGCGCACGATTGGCCGTCCAGCAAGTTACGGATGTATTCGGATGAAGTCCAAAGACGTCATTGACCTCTACCGCCGCGTGGGAGTAGGTGCTGATGTAAGCATCATTCGAGGTTCCCTAGATCGTACTCCTGAGGGCCGTAAGTATTATGCTAAGCATGGCAAACTTCCTCATACGAGATTCCTCTCTTTGAAATACTAGATCCTTTTCTTGACACTCGGCGCGAGCCTTCTAGTTTCGCGCCCCTTTCTGTTACAACATCATGGCAAATAATTCTTCTGCTCTTAAGCGCGTCCGTCAGATCGAGAAGCGCACCGCAACCAATCGTGTTCTCAAAACTAAGGTTAAAAATCTCCGTAAGGGAGTCGATACCGCTGTTGAGAGTGGCGATGATAAGGTAATCTCAGAAGCTCTTGCTAAATACTCTTCTGCTGTCGATCGTGCTGCCAAGAAGAGTATTTTCCACCGTAATAAAGCTGCTAACCTGAAGAGCAAAGCTGTTGCTGCTGCTAAAGCAGGGAAATAATCTTTTCCTTAGGAAAGCTCATGGGAGAGAATGCGATTACAGGACGAGCTGCCAAGGCGCGCGAAATCGCATCGAGTCCAGATGATTTTCAAGTCTGCGAGGGTTGTGATTCTATTGTAGGAGCTCAGGTCGCTCTTTGTCCGAATTGCCACAGCTATCGTTTTGACTCTTCACCGGCGCGAGTTGTTAGCCAAGCTCTGGAGCTAGGTGCTCGTGAGCAAAGGTCGGTAACTGCGGCTGACCTCCATTAAGGAAAACTTTCTGCGAAAAGTATTCCCGATATTCTCGGAGAAGTTGATCTTCTCGAAGAAATCAGTTCTCAAGAGGGGACTTGTCGCCTAGATTTTGCCGGTATGCAGGAACCTAGCAAAGGCTGGCCAAGGGCAGAAACTGCCTCCGAGCATGCCGCCTGCCATTTTTGTGATTCGCTACAAAAAGTCGTTTCCTTGGAAGAGGGTAAGGATGCTCACTGTTCCGTTTGCGGAGGAGAGATGTATGAGAATCGCAAACAAAGTTTACAGAGAACGATCTCCTTTTCCTTGAGCGCCCTTTTGTTGATGGTGCTCGTTATTATTTTTCCTTTTCTGAGTCTCAATCGCAGTGGCTTGAAGAGCTCGATGACGGTATGGGAAGCAGCGACGAGCCTGTGGGAACAGGGTGACCAGATGATTTCGGTCGCTACAGCAGTTTTTATTGTCTTCCTGCCTTCTCTTTTAATCTTAAGTTTGCTCTACGTGACTATTCCTCTTTCATTAGGGAAGAGCTTACCGGGAATGGTGGCAATTTTTCGGGTCGTGAGCATGCTCAAGCCTTGGGCTATGGTGGAGGTTTTTTTTCTAGGTG
The DNA here is from genome assembly GCA_937949965.1 of uncultured Roseibacillus sp. GTDB lineage: Bacteria > Verrucomicrobiota > Verrucomicrobiia > Verrucomicrobiales > Akkermansiaceae > Roseibacillus. The sequence continues at coordinate 4,286 of CALFBF010000059.1, read as the reverse complement.
CTTTAGTGAGTTTGCTTAAGCTCGTTAAGCTGGCAGACATTGCTATCGGAGTCGGATTTTGGGCTTTCGCCCTTCTTATGATTTCCATGGTTGGGGCGTTGGGGAGTGTGAATTACTTCGAATATTGGGATCGCATCGAGGCTGTCCGCGAGAGAATGCGAAAGGAGACTTTTTCGTGAAAAAAAACGCGGTTCCGATTGCTTTAGAAGAGAATTTGGCGGCGTGTCACGTCTGTGATCGGGTGCAGGACGTAGCCTTACATCATTGTCAACGTTGCGGAGCCAAGGTTCATGCTCGTAAGCCGGAGAGTATCCAGCGTTGTCTGGCGCTTTTAGCAGCTTCCATCATTGCCTACATTCCTGCCAACGTGTTTCCCATTATGGAGGTGACTCAGCTGGGCGATACCGAGTCTTCGACCATCTTGTCAGGAGTTGCCTCTTTTTGGCGAATCAAAGCTTACCCAATTGCGATTACCATTTTTGTCGCCAGTGTGTTGATTCCTGGTCTCAAGCTGCTAGCTCTTGGAGTCCTTTGTGCTACCGCAGTGGGTAAGGTCGAGATGAGTCCCAAACGCGCGAATCATATTTATTGGCTCACTGAGCTGGTCGGGCGATGGTCTATGGTTGATGTCTTTGTCGTCGCAATCTTGGTGGGATTGGTGAACTTTGAAGGAATTATGAGTATCACGGCAGGGCCTGCTGCGGTGGCCTTCGCAGTTATGGTTATTTTAACAATGTTAGCGGCGCATGCGTTTGATCCAAAATTAGTCTGGGATCGGATGCGTAAAGAAGCAAAGGTCTAATAAACGATGGCAGAATCCAAACAGAGCACGGAGATGGAGCCCCATCACGATCATCCTGACGTTAGACGCGGGCGTCGTTTCAGTTGGTTTTGGTTCTTGCCCTTAATAATCGCAGTTTTGGGACTCTGGTTAGTGAAGCGGCATTTTGATGATGTTGGAGAGGTAGTTAGAGTAAGTTTTTCGAGTGCAGAGGGGCTGTCGGTTGGGAAGACTGAAGTGCGCTGCCGAGCGGTCATCATTGGAGAGCTTGAGAATATTACCTTAACTGATGATTTGGAGGTCGAACTCGATTTGCGAATTAAGCCCAAGCATCTGCATCTTCTGAGAGAAGGCTCTCAGTTCTGGGTTGTTAAGCCGCGAATCAGCGCCGGTAGCATCTCTGGCTTGGGAACCGTTTTTAGTGGTGCCTATATTGAGCTCGATCCCGGAACTGGAGATCAAGGAAAGCGAGAGTATGTGGGCTTAGATGTCCCTCCTCCGACCCCGAACTCGGTCCCTGGTTTGCGTCTGGAGTTGGTGACAGAAAACCCTGGGATCGTGGATGTTGGAACGGGCGTTTACTTCGAGAATAATTTGGTTGGCAAGATCGAGAGCCGAGTCTTTGATCCGGAACATGGTGAGGTCGTTTTAGGCGCTTTCATCGAAGAGAAATATCAAAATCTTGTTAATACAAACACGTTTTTTTGGGGAGTAAGTGGTTTGCAGTTAAGGATTGGCGCAGATGGTGTTAATGTTGATTTCCCTTCTTTAGATTCTCTTCTGCGAGGACAAGTTGCCTTTGGTCTAATGGAGGGCGAGCTCGAAGGTGAACCTATATCTGATGGGTTTGTTTACCGTTTATTTAGCAATCTCGCAGAGGCCGAGGCGAATGGGGTTGAGTCTGAAGGCGAATTTCTTCTTCTTTTTGAGCAATCAGTGAGAGGACTGACCGTGGGTTCAGCAGTGGAGTTCCGAGGACTCAAAGTTGGAAGGGTAAGTGAAATCTCCTATGGTCTGGTGGAGGAAGGATCGGACGAATTGACGCCCGTTTTGATTCAGCTCAATAAGCGCTTATTAGAGAAATACTTTCCTCCCGAGCTTTTGGATGAGGGAGGAAAGGGCATTGAGAAGGCTCTGAAGAAGGGGCTGCGAGCGAGTTTGAAGTCAGGTAATCTCCTCACTGGGCAGATGTTTGTCGATATGGATTATTACCCAGAGGAGGGGGCGTCTGAGATTGCAGTTCTCGATAATTATCTCCTACTACCAACGGTGGAAACTGGGCTAGGACAGTTGGAGGAACGAGTGAATCAAGTGGTTGAGAAGATTAACAATGTGCCCATCGAGAGCTTGGTCACTCAGCTGGAGGCAACCACTCTCGCAGCACAGAATACGCTGCATATCATGAATGATAAGCTACAGAGCACAGGCCCTATTTTTGCGGAATCACAAGCGACTCTCAAAGAGATGAAGGAGAGCCTGGCCTCTTTGAACAAGGTTCTCAGCTCAGAATCGACACAAGCAATTCCTAATGATGTGAGGATCACTTTGGCTCAAATTAATGAGACTCTGAAGCCTCTCTCTAACGATGGAGCAGTTTATGGAGATTTACGGAGAACGATGGACGAGCTTCGGTCCGCGACTCGTTCGATTGAGCGATTGACTGATACGATTGGTGATAAGCCGAATTCGCTCCTCTTTGGGAAGTCGAATGGCTCCGATAAAATTCCGCGTGCGAAACGATGATGATAGTTCGACTTTTTATTCTTTTGCCAGTGTTACTGGTCTCTTCTTGTGCCTTTTTTAGCTCGAGTCCAGGGCGCAGCTATTACGTGCTCTCGGCTGCTGGACCTGCGCCTGCGGAGACTCGCTTGGGCATTGGGATCGGGCCCGTTGATTTAGCTCCTTTCTTGACCGAACGACAGAATCTGCTTTTTCAGAGCTCGGCTAATCGGATCGAGTTTTCTGATGACCATTTATGGGCTGGGGATTTGGAGAAAGACTTTAGCCGAGTCCTCGCTACCAATCTGGGGAGAAGCCTTGGGACTGGAAATGTAAAAGTCTATCCTTGGCAGAAAGAGAGTGAACTCGACTACCAAGTGACCGTAGATGTGGTTCGCTTTCAAGGAACACCTGATGGCGAATCCGTTTTGGAGGCCAATTGGCGAGCCTATCGTTTGAGTGATGGAGTTCTTATTAAGAGTCGGAACACCACCGTAACTGATGATTTACAGGAAGACGGCTTTGAAGAATTAGCCGCCTCCCAGAGCCGCCTTGTGGAGAAGCTGGCGGTGGTGATTGCTCGCAGTTTGTAGGGTTGTTACCCGCGTGGTTGAGTCATCATGAACTCGTTGCCATCAGGATCGATGCACATCGCGAGGTGGAGAGGATCTTCGGGGGTGTCAGTGGGTTCGCGCGTGAGTTCTCCCCCGTGAGCTTTGAGCTCTGCGATCGCAGCACGGAGATCCGCGACTTGGAAGGAGAGACCGGTCCAAGTGCGTTTCCCTTCGCCGCCACCGTGGATGCCGATAATGCCATTCGCCACTTGGACTTCTGACCAAACCTCAGATTCCATCGTTACCGTGCCATCGAAGAGGTCGCGGTAGAAGGCGACAGCACGTTGCCAGTCCGCCGCCCAGAGAGTGTATTTTGTTTTTAAGACTTGCACGGCGCAAAGCTTAGTCGGGGATCGCCGAATGGCAATGGCTGGCCGTGCTCGTTTTAGTGGCGTGGGAGCGGGCTTTGAAATGGCGGTTTTCCGGCTTGTGACAAAGGCTATCGCGGGACAGCCTAGCGCAATGTTCCAGAGAGCTACCTTCGCGATTTTGTTACTACTGGCATCGGTCATTCCGGTGTCTGCTCAGTCGGTGAGTGAGAAGATGGATGCCATTGTCGGGCCCGTCGCTGATTTCGCGGATGCGGTTGTCTTTTTCTCGGTCCCGGTGGGGGGCGATCAGAAAGCACCTCTCGTTCTTATCCTGTTAGCATTCACTGCAATCTTCCTGACTTTCTACTTCAAGTTCATCAATTTACGCGCCTTTGGCTTAGCGATTCGGACTGTTAAGGGGAAGTATTCGAAAGCAGATGATCCCGGACAGATTACCCACTTTCAGGCCTTGGCAACGGCGTTATCGGCGACAGTGGGATTAGGAAATATCGCAGGGGTAGCGGTCGCGATTGGAATTGGAGGCCCCGGTGCCGTGTTCTGGATGGTGGTGATGGGCTTTCTCGGGATGAGTTCCAAATTCGTAGAATGCACCTTGGGAGTTCGCTACCGGAAAATCAGTGCGGACGGACAAGTGTTAGGTGGAGGAATGCGTTATCTCCAAGAAGGTCTCGGCGAGCGCGGTTTTGGCGGTGTGGGCAAGGTTCTCGCTATTTTGTTCGCGGTCGCTTGTGTCGGAGGTGCTTTGGGCGCAGGAAACATGTTTCAGATCAATCAGTCTGCGCAACAAGTGACCGAGACCTTTGGCGTCTTTGGCGATGGCCAACAGTGGATTCTTGGAGC
>CALFBF010000058.1 GCA_937949965.1 uncultured Roseibacillus sp. | reverse complement strand
GATTCTTGAGTCGAGCGTGGTTGGCGTCCAAAGTTGAACCGAGGGCCTGAAGAAGATGGTTATTAAGCACTCCAATTTTGGAGGGCCCTCACCCAAGTCAAGCTTTCGAGCCACTATGACACTAGTAATCAGTTAGTTAAGTCGCTAATTTTCCTCGTGTAGTGTGGGTGAGGGTTTTGAATTCTTTAGTTGTCGATTGCGGTTTCTGCTAGATGGATTCGAGGTATGTTTTTCCGGGTTTTTCAAATCTCGAGAATTTCGACCAAGACGGCGGTGATGGGGCGCAGTAATGAGCTTTCAGTTGGGAGAAGCACTACCACGCGACGGCGTCGTTTGATCTGGCTGTTGAGCGTCTCGCAGGCGTTGGAGGCGCGCATTCTTTTGCGATGGTTTTCGGGGGAGGGCAAAGACGGCGAACCCTTCTGGAAGGTTGCTCTCAGCCCACTGCGCTAGCTTGGGTTGGCTCTTGCGGTAAGTTTCGATAAATCCTCGGAGGCGTTCTTCGGTATGGGCCTGGTTGTCGGCGCTGAAGATGACTGCGATGTCTGCGGCGACTTTGTTTTCGAGGTGTTGTTTAGTGACGTATTTTTGCGCGTTTTGTTGGAGGTGAAACTAGTTACGCTGTCTGATACTGGCGTTAAAAGTTACTTTCAAAGCGGTGCGCAGTCAGCTGTGGACATCTCATATGATGAACTCGGGGATAACGATGCCTCGGCCTATGAGGGTATTGAGAAAGTCGCGCCAATGGATTTCTGACCCGGAGGGGGGACAGCTGACTTCGAGGATGATGCGTTTCCCATTGCTACGACGCACGCCGGTAGCGATGCGCGGTCGAGTAGACTACGGGATTAGGGCTTTAGTTGAAGAGACTCGTCGTTTAATTAAGCGATGAGTTCTTTCTTTTCATAGATTGAGAGGACTTCGACACCGCGTTCTTCGATCACTTCTTTAGCCCCTTCTTGACGATCAACGAGGATGAGAACGAAGGCGACTTTTCCTCCCTCGGCTTCGATGGCATCCATTGCTTTCAGAGTGGAGCCTCCGGTGGTGGCAGTATCTTCTACTAGAATAATAGTATCTCCTTTTTGGAAGTTACCTTCTACTCGTTTGCCGGTGCCATATTTTTTGGCCTCCTTGCGAACGGAGAACATTTGTAGGGATTTCCCTTGGCGAGAGGATTCCATTGCGATCGCTAGTGAGATAGGGTCTGCGCCCATCGTCATGCCACCGATGGCTACGGGTTGAGTGTCGAGCGCATCCATTTTTTTGGCTACGGCGGCGTAACCGACTTCACCCACAAGAATCGCCCCTCGACAGTCCATCGTTGTGACCCGACAATCGACGTAGAAGTCGCTCTTTTTTCCGGAAGCGAGTGTGAAGTCTCCAGTTCGAATCGATTTGGCCTTGAGAATCGTTTGCAGTTCGTTGCGTGCGCTCATGGGCTTGAGTCAAGCGAGTGTTTATCTGCTTCGCAAAGGTTTTCCTCGTTCTTTCTTCCTGCGAAAGAGTTCTTTTTTGAATCCAGAGGAGGGCAAATCTGGTTTGTTGAAGTTGTGATGAATTTTGCTAAATTTCACATGTAATCTTTTCGATGGTGCTAACGTAGGCTAATTCTCTGAAAATGAATTTTCGAAAGACTTTCACCTTCCTTGCTCTTTATGGTGCGGCATCTTCGGCCTTCGCGATAGATGGGAAAAAACAGTATGAAATGCTCTGTGGTGCTTGTCATAGTGCAGATGGCAAGGGGGCGGGGGGAGGTTCCTTCCCTCCGTTGGCTGGGAGTCGGTGGGTGAAGGGTGATCCTGAGCGCTTGGTGCAGATCGTGTTACATGGGTTGGAAGGGCCAGTGAACGTTCTGGACAAGAGCTACAATCTCGCAATGCCTCCGCAGGGGGCTGCTCTAACAGACGAGCAAATTGCAGCAATTACAACTTATGTGCGTGGTGCTTGGGGGAATAAGCAGGACGCAATTACGCCGGATTTGGTTAAGCAGGCTAGGATTGCGACTGCGGAGCGCCATTCGATGTGGAAGGTCGAGGAACTCTTGAAGGAATGGCCACTACCGCCAAAAAAAGGGCCGCTTAAGAACTTGAGAGCAACCATCTATAATGGGAAATTTAAAAAAATGCCCAATTTTGCTGAGTTGGAGCCAGACGACCTCGAAGAGGACCAAACTGGTTTTCTTGATCTCAATGTGATTGATCGCAAAAACGATTATGCCGTTGTCTGGGAGGGGGATTTCACTCCCAAGGTTGGTGGAAGTCATACTTTCACTTTGGATTCGGATGATGGGGCACGCGTTTTTGTGAATGAGAAGTTAGTTGCTGAGATTAAGGGACTTGGGCCTATGGGGCGGAAGGTCGAAGTGCCAGTGGCGCTTGGTAAAAGATCATTCCGCTTGCGAGTGGAGTACTTCCAGTTCAAAGGCGGGCAGGGGTTGTCACTCACTGCTCGCAAGGGAGAGCACTGGCTGCGTTTTACGAAACCTAAGACTGAGATTAAACCTAGTAAGCCGAAGCCGATTCCTTTTTTAGCGAAAGAGGAAGCACGTATTTTCCGAAATTTTATCAAAGGGAGCACTGCCCGAGCAATTGGAGTGGGTTACCCGGAGCAAGTGAATTTGACCTTTAGTGCGGATCAGCTGGCTATGGACTTAGCGTGGATTGGTGACTTTATGGATGCGGGCCTTCATTGGACGGGACGTGGTAAGGGGTGGCAGCTACCTGCTGGTCAGCGAGTGGTTAACTTTGGGGTGGGACCAGCTTTTGCTTTGCAATTAAACGAGCTTGGAGCCTGGCCGACTGCTTGGCAACCGGGGGTGGACGCTACTTTTGGAGGGTATATCTTAGATAAGAAACGTCGTCCGGAGTTTCGATATCATGTCGCTGGACTTGATTTTCGGGATAAGCCTATAGCCACTTCTGAGCGCGAGTTGGTGCGTAATATCCGTATCAAAGCGGGTGAAAACCCTCCCCAGGACTTGAGCCTGAGACTGAGTGGAGGCGGGGCCAAAGCGTTGGGTTCGCATGCCTTTGAGCTAGTTAATGGAGTTCGTTTGGAAGTGACAAAGGGGCGAGCGACGACTCCCGTCGTAACGCCAGACGGTGTTGTTCTACGCCTGAAGCCTCAACCCGGTGAAAACCGGATTGGCTTACGTTATGTGTGGAGATAGTGGGTGGAAAGCGGAGAATTTTTGCGAGAAATATGAAGAAAAAGATTTCAATAGCAGGTGTGTTGGTGTTTACGGCATCTCTAGTAGCAGAAGAGTATTACAAGACTGAGACGATTCCATTACCTGAAGGGGAGGTGATGGAGATTGGCTCGATTGCCTTGCTGCCGGAAGAGAAGGTTGCGATTGCTAATCGCCGGGGCGAGATCTGGGTCTGTGCTGGGGCGTATGGGGATGATCTATCAGCAGTCACTTGGACTAAGTTTGCAGAAGGGCTTCACGAGCCTTTTGGCATGTTCTGGCGAGAGGGCTGGTTGTATTTAACTCAGCGACCAGAAGTTACCAAAATTAGAGATAACGATGGCGACGGTCGTGGTGATGAGTTCATCACCGTGGCCGCTCCTTGGGGAATCAATGGCGACTATCACGAATACACTTTTGGTTCGGACCCAGACAAGGAGGGTAATATTTGGACTGCAGTTTGCCTGACTGGGTCCTCCCAAGCTGCGGATGATTCTCCCTTTCGGGGGTGGGGGTTTCGAGTGGGGTTAGACGGCGAAGTGATTCCCACAGTGACCGGTATTCGTTCCCCTGGTGGGATTGGTTTTAATGCCAAAGGTGATACTTTCTACTGTGATAATCAGGGGCTTTGGAACGGGAGCTCTTCCCTCAAGCATATGCGAGTCGGCGGGTTCATGGGGAATCCCACTGGGAACAAGTACGCCTCCTTACAGAATGTTTTACCCGACCCCGGGACTCCTCAGAACAAATCTCGGATTGAAACTGAGCGGAAGCGAATCAAGGATCTTGTGCCGCCAGCAGTTATCTTTCCACATGGTTTGATCGGACAATCGCCTACAGGAATCATTCCTGACCATACGGGGGGCAAGTTTGGACCTTTTGCAGGGCAGACTCTTGTTGGAGAGCAAACTCATTCTCAAGTTCAGCGCGTCTTTTTGGAAGAAATCAACGGCTTCTATCAGGGAGCGGTCTGGCACTTCTTAGAAGGGTATAGTGCTGGCGTTGTGCCGCTTCGCTTGAGTGATGATGGCACTCTCTTTATAGGAGGGACGAATCGTGGTTGGGCTTCTCGTGGTGGTGAGGATTTCACCTTTGAGCGCACTCGTTGGACAGGCAAGATTCCCTTTGAGATGAAGGAGATGCCAATAACGAAGAAGGGGTGGGACTTGGTTTTCACCGAGCCTGTTGATCCAAAAACTGCGACCGACCTGTCTTCTTATGAAATGTTAGCGTGGACCTATATTTATCAAAGCGGTTACGGCAGCCCACAGGTCGATCTTACGAAACCACTCGTGACAAAGGCCGAGGTTTCAGATGATGGTTTGGTCGTCAGCCTGACTGTGGAAGGCCGAGTTAAGGGCCACGTGCACGAACTCAATTGCAGTGGAATACGGTCTGCTAATCAGCGCTCTTTGTGGCATCCTAAGTGTTATTACACCATTAACGAATGGTGTTCGGAGTAGTTTGAGTGGACTGTTTCTCTTTGATTTTTAAATAGTTAGGAGTTTGGAGTTGAATCCGTCTTTACTGTGAAGAGCAGGCTTTACCAAACTCCTCATTTTTCCCGCTTGGAAGCTTAGCAAAAGGGCTCCATCTTGTTGTTATGAAATTGACCTTCGCGGCTCTTGTTTCTCTCTTTTTAATATCTTGTGGAGCCTTCCAAGGTGATGGGCCTCCTCTACAAGGGACGGTCAGAGGAGATAATTCTGGTGCAGCTAAACTTTTCCAAACCGCAAAGAATTTCGAAAGCCAACGAAAATACAAAAAATCTCTTAAATGCTACCGTCGTCTCTGCCGAGGTTTTCCCGCCGATATGCGTGCCGCAGAATCGCGTTTCCAAATTGCGGCTTTACTAGAAAGTTTAGGGGAACAACGAGAAGCCTTTGATGCTTATCAAACTTTCATCGAACGCCATCCCGGGGATCGTCTCTACGGGGAAGCCTTCAAACGACAGGAGGCGGTAGCTCATGCTTCTGCTGAAGGATCAGTGCGAACCAGCTTTTTGGGGCTCAAGTCTCGTCTCGAACGCACTACGATTGTCGGGATGTTGGCGAAGGTGCGCGACAATGCTCCACGTGATAATTCTGCCCCTCGCGCTCAGTTTGCAATTGGTCAAGTGAACGAGTCTCGAGAACGACCAGAGCTGGCCATTAGCGCTTACGAGAAACTGCTCGATGATTATCCGAGAGCGAATGTGGCTCCTGATGCTCAGTTCCGTATTGGCGAAATTCTCCTCAAACAGTCTCGCTCAGGAAATCAAGATCAGGCGAACTTGGGACGGGCAAAGGATGCCTATCAAGATCTGCTTTTGGCCTACCCGAGTTCCTCGTTTTCCGAGCAAGCAAAACAACGAATTGCCACTATTGGTTCGCATGATCTCACTGCTTCTTACAAGGTGGCAGAGTTTTATCGCAAGAAAGAGCAGTTCGACTCTGCCGCGTTTTATTACCAAGAAGTCGTCAACGGATCGGCCCCAGGAGACCTTCGGAACCGTGCTGCTGCTTGGTTAGCTAGTATTCAAAACCAATAGAGTATGAGATTTCTTTCTCTCGTTGCACTCTCTCTAACTATACTCGGATACACTTCGTGTGCCGGATATCGGATCAATGGGAGTAAGCCGGAACCACTGCGTCACGTGAGTAGTATTCACATTCCACTCGCGACCAACCTGACTCAAATTCCGCGAGCGGGCGCCTATGTCACTAACGGAGTAGTAGATGCCCTTGTCCAAGACGGGACCTATCGACTGGTGCGAGGCGATCAGGCTGATGCCACTCTGGAGGTCGAGTTCTTTACCGTTGATTACGAAGCGATTCGGACAGCGAGGACAAATCGAGTCCGCCCAGAGGAACTTGCTCTCACGGTGCAGCTCCGTTGGCAAGTCCGTGATGGGGAAAACCCTACTCGAATTTTAGATTCGGGCACTTCTTCGGGACGAACCAGTCTTTTTGTAGATCCCAATCTTCAGGCAGCGCAGCAGTCGGCCCTCAATGATGCTATTGAGCGAGCTTCGGTTTCTCTTATTGCCCGTTTGGCTAATGGCTTTTAGAATTGTTGAACTACTATGCTGACCGTAGTTCCTACTCCAATCGGTAATCTGGGCGATATTACTTTTCGAGCACTCGAGGTGCTGAAGAGTGTGGACTGGATTGCTTGTGAAGATACCCGTCACAGTAAGAGATTGCTGGACCATTATGAGATTTCGGGTCGGTTGATGGCTCTCCATGATCATAATGAAGAGAAACAAATTCCGGAAGTTCTCGCTAAGCTAACTGCAGGGGAAAGTCTGGCATTGATCTCAGATGCGGGGATGCCTTTGGTTTCTGATCCAGGTTATCGTGTTCTTCGTGCGGTCCGTGAGGCGGACTTGCCGATCACGGTTTTACCGGGTGCTTCCGCGCCAGTGACTGCTCTCGTGGCCTCTGGTCTGCCGCCTTATCCTCATCGTTTTGGTGGTTTTTTACCGGTCAAGAAAGGCAAACGGAGAAAAGAATTGGCGGCGGCTTTGGAGCGAGAGGAGACTGCTCTCTTCTTTGAGTCTCCTCATCGCCTGATGTCGACTTTGGAGATTCTATCGGAGCTATCTCCAGCCTTGGGAGTAGTGGTCGCGCGGGAACTGACCAAGAAGTTCGAGACCATTCATTCTGCTCCCGCGAGCGAGCTTTTCGAACACTTCAAGAATCATCAGGCTAAGGGCGAAATTGTCCTCCTGTTCCATCCTCGTTTTTAATAAAGTCTGGTATGAATTACATCGAACCCCATGCCCACATGGTCAGCCGCACCACGGCTGATTATCAAGCGATTGTGCAGGCTGGTTGTGTCGCTTTGTGCGAACCCGCTTTTTGGGCGGGATTTGACCGTGCCTCGGTAGCGGGTTTCCATGATTACTACCGCCAGTTGACGGAGTATGAACCCGCTCGCGCAGCTAAGTTCGGTCTCCCACACTACACCTGGCTTTGTATTAATCCCAAGGAAGCCGAAGACGCCGGTTTTGCTCGTGAGGTGATGGCGCTCATTCCCGAGTTTCTCGATAAGCCAAATGTCTTAGGGATTGGCGAGATTGGACTTAATAAGAATACTCGTAATGAACTCGCAATCTTCGAGGAACACGTCGATTTGGCAAAGACTCACGACTTGCCTATTCTCATCCATACTCCTCACCTTGAGGACAAGCTGAAGGGGACGAAGCTGATTCTCGATTCTCTTAAAAACGCTCAAGTCGATCCTGATAAGGTCATCATCGATCACGTCGAGGAACACACTACCGGCCTTGTTCTCGATGCCGGTTATTGGGCAGGGATGACCCTCTATCCCGAATCGAAGTGCACGGCGGCTCGCGCGATTGATATCCTGGAAACCTTCGGGATGGAACGAGTGTGGATGAACTCAGCTTGCGATTGGGGAATCTCCGATCCTCTCGCCGTCATTAAGTGCGCAGTAGAGATGAGGCGACGGAAACATACCCAAGAGATGATCGACCGTGTGATCCTAGAGAACCCACGCGCGTTCCTGAGTCAGAGCCCCAACTTCAAAAGTTAGACCTTTTGCTAAAAGTGATTGCCGTTATTGAACTCAGACGCTTTGTGATAGCGGTGGATGTTCTAAAATTTTTTGGCGAAGGTGCTCAACCCATTCCTGTCGTGGTCAGCAGTTCAACTTTGGGCAAATGCGCGTAGATTTGCTCCGAAGCGGCAAATAAGGACAGCTCAGCTCTGAAGGAGCGAATTGATACAAGAATAGTCCGCAGGGCTATTGATGGAATGATGAGCATCAATCAAGAGGTCTGAAAGACCGCAGGATGCTTCTAGGCCCTAGTGATAATGAACCCCTTGGATATGCTTGCTGGTTTTTCTCTTGCAGTGGTATTTCTGGAGATGCATCCACCGGTCTTTCAGACCTTTTCGCTATTTCCTGATGGTCATAGCCCTGCGCTACGCTGCGGGCTATGTGAAGTGGTCTCCTCAGCGTTGCCAGTAGATTCTGAGTTTTATTGATGATCGAAGTGGTTGTCGAGGGGGCTAAATACAAAGGGTTTTTAAAAAAGACAGCGGGCGTGGTCAAGCTGACGTCAGCTTGCCGGGGTGTGGGGCGGGTAGCCCCATGTCGCGGTCTGGTTTTTGTCCATGTTCAGGCAACTTTCTTTTGAGGGATGAGCTGTTCATAGTGCGACCATGGTGTTCCGTAGTCGAGATGTTGGTGCATTCGCTCGTGGTTGTAAAAATTCATCCAATCATCGACATGCTGACGCAGCTCGCCAATCGTATCATAACTGAAAAGTCGGATCTTCTCATACTTCAAGCTTCGCCACAGACGCTCGATAAAGACGTTGTCCATCCATCTTCCTTTACCGTCCATGCTGATTTTAATTTCATGGGCTTTCAGCTCTCCGATCCAATCACTGCCTGTAAATTGACTTCCTTGATCCGTATTGAAGATGGCGGGCTTTCGACCGGTCTGCTCAATGGCTGCACGGAGGGCA
>CALFBF010000057.1 GCA_937949965.1 uncultured Roseibacillus sp. | reverse complement strand
GGCTTTGAGCCTGTCTTCGGAGAGGACTGGCAGGAAGTTGAGATTTCTTTCCAAGATGTTTCGGACTGGAGTGCGGTTCGAGGCAGTGGAACCGAGGAAGAATTTGCAGAGGCTTTGGAAAATGTGAATGGCTTTCAATTCCGGCATGTCGATTTTCTCAATCAAGCTCCGAGTTCAGGGATCGGTGTGATCGGCATCGATAATGTCGTCTTTTTGGGGGTGCCGGAACCGGCTGCTGGTTGTCTCCTTTCCCTCTCGAGCCTGGTACTACTAAAGCGTCGGCGTGTGAGTTGAAGTGAACGCTTTTTAGGTGAATCAAACAATCGTGATTACCCAGTAACTCAGTTTTTTAATTTTCGTAGTAACAGGAAAGAACTCTGCTAAGTTCCTCTCGAGAGAAAAGCTTGTTTATTTTGAATAAAGTGGATGAGCAGGACTCACATTAAAATTCTAATTCACTCTTAAAAGATGTCTCCTTCTTCCTTCTTAATCCCTCGCCCCTCTGTTAGAATCATCTTTCTTCTCCAGAACAAGCTAGTAAGGGCACTGAGTATTGTTGCTTTGAGTTCGAGCCCAGCCTTGGGAACCGTGGTTTTGGGTCAGGTAGAGACCTTTAACGGTGGCACGGCAGGTTTTGGAATTGGTGGTGTATTAGCCGCTAATGGAACTATGGTGGTGCAAGGTAGTGGCGGTGTGGACGGGGCGGGTGACGGTTTTCTCTCTATCACGAATCCTAATTTTACTCAATTTGCGACTCGGATTATTGGCGCTAATACTCCTTTTACTGGAGACTTTACTGCTGTTGGAGTCGATGCGGTTAGATTTTCATTGATATCGCTCAACTCGAATAATGCCGTAAATCTGCGCGTGGGATTCGGAATTCAGAATTCAAATTTCTGGGTTTCTAATTTGAGTTTCAACCCAATCTTTGGAGGTGGGTTTCAAGAGTTTGAGGTTGGATTCGATGATTTTACAGAGTGGACTCCCGTTATTGGTGGGGGAACAGAAGCGGGCTTTCAAGCAGCACTCCAAAACGTAAACGTCTTCCAGTTTAGGCATGTTGATTCGGCCGCTCCAGTAATTAGGGCTCCCGGTGCGGTAATGGGCTCTGTTGGAATCGATAATATCGTTTTCGTCGGAGTACCTGAACCAACTACGAGCCTCCTTGTCGCTTTGTCTGGTCTCGTGCTCTTGCACCGCCGACGGGTGGCGTGAAGATATTTTATTTGAGGCTTGAGGCGATAGATCCCTTCAATGCATATCCCCTTGTTCGTAAGGGTCACACTTTTATTGATCTAGCTTACCCAGCCTGTCCGCTCCAGGTCCAGAGTCCAGGGTCGGTTGCTTCTTTGACTTCGTTAGCGAGAGCCTCTCCGTCAACTCCGTCTTCTAATACTGCGAAAACAGTAGAGCCTGATCCACTCATGAGAGCGGCTTTCACGCCCTCGGTGGCAAGGAGTTTTCGCTTTAAGATCGCAAGGAAGAGATGTTTCTCGAAGACTGGGCGCTCGAGATCATTGGCCATTCTGACACCGGCGACCTCTTGATGTTCGTAGGGGATATCGGCGTGTTCGCGTGAGAATTTCCAGCGCTTGTAGGCCTGTTCGGTAGAGATTGGGAATCCTGGTTTGAACAGGACGACGTTTTCATTCCATTCGATACCAGCCGCTTCGACATCTGTGCCACGGCCACGGCACCAACAGGCTTCATCGAAAAAGAAGAAGGGAACGTCGGAACCTAACTTGGCCCCAATACGAGAGAGTTGTTCGAACTCGATGGGTTCATCGTAAAGAGCGTTTAAGCCCAGCAGAGTAGCAGCAGCATCACTAGAGCCGCCTCCGAGGCCAGCACCATGGGGAATGTGTTTCTCGAGCCGAATTCGGTAGGCCACTTGGACATCTGCTTCTTGCTCAAAAGCACGCACTGCTTGGGTGACCAGATTAGTCCCGTCTGTGGGAACTCCGGGCTCGTTGCACTCTAGTTCATAAGAATCTGCAGATTCAAAATGGAGTTGATCACATAATCCACGGAGTGGAGTCATCAGGGTTTCCACCTTGTGAAATCCATCACGTCGTCTCCCAAAAACACGAAGGGAGAGGTTTATTTTGGCCGGAGCATCAACAAGCACAAGAGAGGGAGTGCCAGAAGTGAGCACGAAATCCAATTTTCATTTTCAAAAACTCACATTCAGCCCTATGCCTATTTCTGTGAAGAACTGGACTTATGAAGATGTGATCGTGGCCCCTTCGCTCTTGGCGGCGGACTTTGGCCGCGTGGCAGAGGAGACGAGTCGTGCGATTAATGCTGGTGGTGACTGGATGCATCTTGACATCATGGACGGGAATTTCGTCGATAATATCTCCTTTGGCCCAGCCATGGTCGAGACTGTGCATGCAACGAACGATGTTTTTCTCGACGTCCACCTCATGATTAAGCGTCCGAACCACTATTTGTCGCGTTTTGTTGCCGCTGGGGCTGATATGATAACTGTTCATATCGAGCCCGAAGCTGATCACGAGGTTGGCGCTACTCTTGCTGCCATTCGAGCTCAGGGCGTGCAGGCTGGTCTGGCTTTGAATCCCGCAACCCCTTTTTCCGCTGTGGAGCCTTATCTTGCCCAGATTGACATGCTCTTGTGTATGACGGTGGTACCTGGTTTCGGTGGCCAAGCGTTCATGCCCGAGATTATGGAAAAGGTGGCGCAAGCAGCAACTCTTCGCCAAGAGAAGGGGCTTGCTTATCATATTGAAGTGGATGGCGGAGTAGATGCCGAGACCGGGGCGGTCTGTCGTGAGGCCGGAGCTAATGTCTTAGTGGCGGGTTCTTCTACCTTCCGTGCTCCCGATATGGCGGTGGCAGTTGCAGCTGTCCGGGGCTAAGAAACTGATTTTTCGACAATAATTTAGCCTTCGTCGGCGTTTATAAGGAGAGTCCCTATGAAAGACAAATTGCTCATCAGCCTCGTAATAACAGTCGTCATCATCGGCCTGTTTTTTGCATCAAGGCAGGACGACAACGAGAGCGCAGCAGAGAGGGAGGAAGAGGTCGTGAGCAAGAGCAGCTTTTCTGATGCTGACACTCTGCCCGGCTTTAAATCTCGGCGAGACCGTACCCAACCAAAGGTGAGCCCTGAGGACCTTGTCCCTCCAATCGAGTTTGATCTTCCCATTGTAGAACTGAAGGAAGGAGAGAGTTTCCAAGACTTTACTCCTGAGGAGGTCGCTCTCATCGAAGAACAGCAACGTCAATTGCAGGACTTCGCCGTGCGGAGCAAGGCAGACAAATTCGAGCGTAAACTCGCAATAATTGTATCTGAACTTCAGCTAGATAATTCACAAGAAGATGCTCTACGCGCATACTTTGCGGAGATTCAAGGCCGGATCGTCAATGGGGACTTTCAAGCTTACGGCCTGCAGGAGTTAGCCCTTCGCGAAGGGGGACTGGATGATATTCTACAGGAGATTCTCACCGCAGAACAGTTAGTGCAGTATGAGGGGCGTGAGGAACGACGGCTCCAAGAACGAGTGCAGCAAATTGCTGATACCGAGATGAAGCACGTGGATGGCCTTTTTTCTCTCAGCGAGGCACAACGCCAGCAAGTGCATGATGTTTTACGTGAAGAGGCATTGCAAGAAAACCGGCCAAAGCAATCTGCCAGCGCCGTAGACGAGCAAGTTCAGTTTGGACACGAGATTGCCGAGCGGATACGCGCGGAAGGCCCTGATGCGAATTCTTTGGAGATTTTAATTCAGGCCCGCTTGGAGCAAGGACGTAACGGCACCCTAAGCAAGCTCGAAGGTATTTTGAGTCCACAACAATTGGCTGTTTATCGAGAATCTTTACAGCTTCGTGATAGTTCGATGGAGAATTTCCAACACAGTCTAGAAGCTTTTCAAAAAAGAGGACCACAATGATACGCGTTAATGGGGAATTGATTAATCCTAATCTGATTGAAGATGCCTTTACCCGCATCAAATCCGAGGAAGAAACACGGACTCAGGCTTCTTGCTGTGAGCGCAATGTAGAGTTCGAGAAGGCCGCTGAGGAGGAGGTTGTTGACTCCGTTCTGGTTGCTCAAGAGGCGGAGAGAACACATCCTACTATTCCGGAGGAAGAGATCACAGCAGGACTCGAAGATCTCATCAAGCTCTACCGAGAGCACGGCGCTTCATGGGATATGTTAGAGGCGGAACGTGATCATCTGCGTGAGGAGGTTACTGCTAATTTACGTATGGAACGCTTTATGAAAGAGCGTGTGCCCGAGGTGGAAGAACCAGGTGAAGATGAGTTGTTGCAATACTATGAGTCTAGTAAAAAATCTTATCGCTCTCTGCCGGAAGCGCATTGTATCCATCTCCTTAAGCAAACAGACCGCTCTGAGGATCATCGCGAACTCTTGGATGAAATGACGGCCTTGCGTCGGCGGATTCGGGCTGGAGAGGATTTTGATACTATTGCCAAGGCAGAGACCGAGAAGGAGAGTAAGGAGATTGACTTAGGGTGGATTCCGCTCGACCGACCGACGAATCCTTTTGAGGCTATTTTGTTTTCATTGGAAGAGGGGGAAGTCTCGCCTGTTATCAGTTACGACCATGCCTTGCACTTGGTCAAAGTGATTGCCCGCCGTGGTGGAGAAGCTCCTAGCTTGGAGGAGCTGCGTGCGGAACTCGCGAATAATTACGTCGTCGAGAAGCGTCAGGCTGCTCTGCGAGAGTTGGCTGCCACCCTCCGCAAGACCGCTACTATTGAGCACGTCGATATGAGTGCGGAACGGGATTGAGGCAGCGAATTTTTTGCGAATTTCTCCAGCGGTTCTCGACTTTCGGGTTTGCCCTTTGTCGCGGGGGAGCTAGAGTCCGCGCATGAGCGGTTGCGCCGGTGCTGGCGGGAAAAAAGGGCTTCGCCCGGGAGATTTTGGTCCTCGTATGCGGATGGATGCGAGCCTTCATCTGGATAAAAAACCAGATTGGATTCGGGTCAAATTACCGAACAATCCAGTCTTTTGGGATACCAAGTCCATGGTTAAGGACCTGAACTTGGTGACTGTTTGCGAAGAGGCTCAGTGCCCGAACCGTTGGGAGTGCTGGGGACAGGGGACGGCGACTTTCATGATTGCGGGCGAGAAGTGTACGCGCGCTTGTGGATTCTGTGCTGTTAAAACCGCAAAGCCTGATGCGCTCGAAGAAGATGAGCCTCAGCGAGTGGCGGAGGCGACTAAGCGGATGAAGCTGAATCATGTCGTCATCACGGCTGTGGCTCGTGATGACTTGGCTGATGGAGGCGCCGAGCACTTCGAGAAAACGATCGAGGCAGTGCGGGAAGTGAATCCCGGGATCACGATCGAGGTCCTTGTGCCTGACTTTAATGATAAGGATTGGGCGCTTGAGATGGTCATGCGTGCCCGTCCGCAAATCTTTAATCACAATCTTGAAACTGTCCGCCGCCTGACTCCCTTGGTGCGCAGCCGTGCGCAGTATGATCGCTCGCTTGCGGTTTTGAAAAAAGCTAAGGAAATGGCCCCCGGGAAGGTGGCGACGAAGAGCGGTATCATGCTCGGACTAGGGGAACGAGATGAGGAAATCCGACAAGCGATGGATGATCTCCGCGCCGCAGATGTCACCGTTCTCACTCTCGGGCAATACCTCCGTCCTACTGTGATGCATCTCCCAGTGGTGGAGTATGTCACTCCTGAGAAGTTCGCAGAGTGGAAGACCGTCGCGGAGGAAAAAGGCTTTCGCCATGTTGCGAGCGGACCGCTCGTGCGCAGCTCTTATCATGCTGCCGACTTTAAGCCCGAGTTAGACTTGGACTAAAATCCCTTCCGCCAGAGGAAATCGAGCCCGTAGGCGGGATAGTAATGCTGGACGATAAAGGCTACTAAGAAGTAGTCGACGATGAGGTGGACGATGAGAACCCAGAGCAGACTCTCGGACTTTTCAAACATCGCACCTTGGGTCCACGCAAAGAGGAAGACGATCAAGAGCCCGCACCCTACGAAAGCCATATCATAGAGAACTGCGGTGTAGAGGAGCGCTTGCAGGGCGTTGGCAATGCGAAAGCGGAAGAGACTGCGTAGAATGGCGAAGCTGGTGTTGACGAAAAAGAGTTCGTCCCAAATCCCAACCAGATTGATGCCGATGAAGAGACGACGGATTTCTCCTTCGTCGGCTTCGGGAGGTAGCGACCATTGTTGGAAGAGTTCGTTGTCGAAGAACTCGCGATTCCCCCATTCGTAGGATTTCAGAACGACCCAAGCTAATGGGATTGAGAGAAGGGTGTAGATCACATCTTGGCGACGCCAATGAACGGGCCAGAAGCGGAAGCAAATGATGCCGCGATCGCCGCCGAAGTGCAGAATGAGAGTGGGAACCAGAATCACCAAGGTGAACGCCACCGAGAGGGTCAGAAAGTTTTCGTTAGAAAGCGAAGGGTTGATGTCAAGGATGCCGAGAAAGACGGCGCAGCCGAGGAGAATGCCGAGACGACGGCGCAGTTTTACCTCCTCGTCGGTAGCGATGAGATAAGCGGCGACACTGGCAAAAATGCTCCCGATGAGGAATTGGCCTGCGGGGATGAGAAGGACAACCGCGAGCGCAAAAGAGGCGAGGAGAGCCTTACGACGGAGGGTGAGATCGAGTTCCAAGCTGTCCATGGCAAAAAACTCTGAAGTGCGGGATGAAAATTGCAAGAGACAGA
>CALFBF010000056.1 GCA_937949965.1 uncultured Roseibacillus sp. | reverse complement strand
ACTCCCTCCCTGCACTCTTTGATTGTGTCCACGACCGAGGATCTTTCCCTCATACACAAGCACACTCCCAATCGGAATCCCGCCTACCTTACGACTGACTTGTGCCTCTGCAATTGCGGCCTCTAAGAATTGATCCATGGGTGAAATAACTAGTTACCTAACGATAGTCTGGTGAGCATCATTTCACCCCAGAACCGGCTAACGTTCCAGAACTAACAAACCTTCGTCATTCGCGGCTACCACGATGAAATCTTCATTTACGGCAACACTAGTAGCTTCTCCCGTGGTCGCTAAATTCTCAACCTGAACTTGTGGGGAAGCGGATTGGAAATCAACCCGTGCCAGAAAAGGATCAGTCCCCTCATTCTGCCCTACAACAAAAGCAGTGTCTCCTTGGATATCGACATTAATTGCCTGGAAACCGAGGTTCAGTGTCCTCGTGGCCTGAGTCAGATTGAGATCTAACAAAGATAATCCTCCCCCATGAGCAACCAAAAGAGTCTCTCCCGAAATCGCACTCTCAATCGGGAAATTTGCTGGCTGTTGGGTCCCCTGTGAAAAGGTCGCTCCCGGCAGCCCCCTTCTTCTCACAAGCTGAAGGTTATTCGTAGCAGTATTAATCAGTGTGATCCCAAAACCCTGCCCATTCACCGTCCCTCTAAAGTCCGAAGAAATCACCGCTCGATTACCATCAGGAGCAACAATCACATCAGGATGCCCTAGCGAAACTTCAATAGCACCAAAATCAGACGACAAATTTCCATTAGCATCATAACTCCGGACAATGACATCGCTGGTACCGCTGGAAACGGCCACTCGCCCATTGGCTGCCGAAATCCCTGAGAACAAATTCGTCGAAAATGAAACCGGTCCTGACCGAAG
This sequence comes from uncultured Roseibacillus sp., assembly GCA_937949965.1. Classification (GTDB taxonomy): domain Bacteria; phylum Verrucomicrobiota; class Verrucomicrobiia; order Verrucomicrobiales; family Akkermansiaceae; genus Roseibacillus. Next base: position 10,714 of record CALFBF010000056.1, on the reverse strand, counting down.
CTCGGGTGCGGTTGGGTCTGCCACTGAGTAAACAGAAATGAAGCCACTTCCCCCACCAGAATCCATCGTGAAGAGTAGATCTCCATCAAGGGAAACATCATCTACCGTCTGACTGCCTGCTGGTGGAGGAATGACAATCCGATTCCGCGTCGCTAACTCTACGATAGCCAACCCACTAGCACCCAAGGCTGCAAAAGCGTGCGTCTCATTTACGACGACATTATTGGGATTCAAAGGCGCAAAGTTCACCTGAAAATCAAAAGTCTCCATCTCTCCCGCGTTATTACTAACAGTCACCGTAATGGAATTGGCACCTCCCGAAAGAAGTAGCTCATCAAACCGGAACCGATCAACTCCTCCCGGCACATTGATGAGTTCCGCAACTGTAGAGCCAACTCTTACCTCTAACCCATCAGTGCCACTAAGAGCAGTCCCAACCGAACCCTCTAAAGGAATAGTTTGCGTAGCGGCAACGAAAGGTCCTTCGGGAAGATCAACAATGAGAGGTGAAGGCTCAATCAGACGAAGATTAAAAAACTGCTGCGTTACGCCTGCTACCGAAACGGTATGAGGACTAGTCGCGCCCTCGACCTCATCCCAAGCACTCAAATCAAATGAAGACAAAAGAGGAAAACCTCCCTCCCAGGTAAGTCTCACTTCATCACTCGCCACCACTTCAATACTCAACGGATCTTTAGCTAACAAAAAACCACAACTTAGTCCTGAAAGACCTAAAATAAGATAATGGGGAATATCACGAAAAATCATCTCACATTGTAAATACCGCAATCCAAGATTAAATCAAAGAAAAAGAACAATCTCTCTGCCTTACAAAAGTCTTCCAGTATTTCTCCAAAAACCGGAATTTTTCTCCTCAAAATATCCACAAGGATCTGTCCTTTCACTGACTTCCGCATTGCCCGAACCGTCCACATCCCTTAAACGCAGCGGCAGAAAGCTATGTCCGTTCCCACTATCATTTACACCAAAACCGACGAGGCACCCGCGCTCGCGACTTACTCTTTTCTCCCCATCGTTCAGCGTTATACCCAATCTTCTGGAATCAACGTCGAGCTGCGTGACATTTCTCTCGCTGGGCGTATCCTCGCCGTCTTTCCCGACTTTCTCAGCGAAGACCAACAGGTGCCTGACGAGCTAGCCAAACTCGGGGCCCTCGCGAAGACTCCCGAAGCGAATATCATCAAGCTCCCGAACATCTCGGCTTCTATTCCTCAGCTCAAGGCTTGCATTACTGAGCTTCAGCAAAAGGGCTACCCCCTCCCAGACTATCCTGACGAACCTGCTAACGACGCCGAGAAAGACATCCAAGCGCGCTACGATAAGGTCAAAGGCTCTGCGGTGAATCCTGTGCTCCGCGAGGGTAACTCAGACCGCCGCGCGCCAAAGGCAGTAAAGGAGTTTGCTAAAGCCAACCCTCACCGGATGGGCACTTGGTCTCCGGATTCCCTCACTAATGTCGCCACCATGGGAGAGAACGACTTCCGTAGTAACGAGCAGTCAGTCACCTGCTGTGAAAACGGGGCCACGATTCAGATCAAGCATACTGCTACTGACGGCACGGAAACTATCCTCAAAGATGGCCTCGACCTCCTGCCACACGAAATCTTCGATGCTACCTTCATGAGCAAGAAGGCACTCGTCTCCTTCTTGTCCGAACAAGTGCAAGTCGCTAAAGAGAAAGGAATCCTCTTTTCTCTCCACATGAAGGCGACTATGATGAAGGTTTCTGATCCCATTGTCTTCGGTCATGGGGTGAAAGTTTTCTTCCGAGATCTCATCACCAAACACGGCGACTTCATCGATCAGCTAGGGATCGACTTCAACAACGGCCTCGGAGACCTCACTGGTAATCTTGCTGATGACTCCATTCGCCAGCAACACCGCGAACAGGTAGAAGCCCTGGAAGCAGACCTCTCCAAAATCCTCTCCGCAGGGCCTGACCTCGCCATGGTCGACTCCGACAAAGGAATCACCGGACTTCACGTCCCCTCCGACATTATCATCGACGCCTCCATGCCCGCCATGATTCGCGACTCGGGCAAGATGTGGGACAAGAACGGCCAACGCCAAGACTGTCTCGCCGTCATCCCTGACTCCTCCTATGCGGGAGTCTACCAGGCTACTATCGACTTCTGCCGCCAAAATGGAGCCTTCGACCCAACTACTATGGGAACCGTTCCTAATGTCGGGCTCATGGCTCAAAAGGCGGAAGAATATGGCTCCCACGACAAGACCTTCGAAGTGCCTGCTAACGGTAAGATCGAAGTCATCAATACTGCGAACGATAACAAAGTGGTCTTCACCTTCGAGGTCGAAGCAGGTGATATCTGGCGCGCCTGCCAAACTAAGGACGCTCCTATTCGCGATTGGGTGAAGCTCGCCGTGACTCGCGCCCGCGCTACGGGTTCACCTGCCGTCTTCTGGCTCGACAAGGACCGTGCTCACGACGCCGAACTTATTAAGAAAGTCGAAGAAGAACTACCCAAGCACGACACCAACGGACTTGAGATTCATATCCTCGCTCCGGTAGCAGCTACCGAATTCACCCTCCAGCGCCTCAAAGATGGACAAGATACCATTAGCGTAACAGGTAACGTTCTCCGGGACTACCTCACCGACCTCTTCCCCATTCTCGAAGTGGGAACCTCGGCCAAGATGCTCTCCATCGTTCCTCTCATGAACGGTGGCGGCCTCTTCGAAACTGGTGCTGGTGGAAGTGCTCCTAAGCACGTGCAACAGTTCCTCGCAGAAAACTACCTTCGCTGGGATAGTCTCGGTGAGTTCCTCGCTCTCGCAGTCAGTCTCGACCACTTGGGAGAGACCACTGGTAACGCGAAAGCCAAAGTCCTTGGCGCGACCCTTGACGACGCCACTACTAATTACCTCCTGAACGACAAGTCCCCCACTCGAAGTGTCCCCGGTAATGACAACCGAGGCAGCCACTATTGGGTCGCTCGTTACTGGGCCGAAGCTCTCGCTGCCCAAAGCGACGATGCAGACCTCGCTAGCGAGTTTGCGCCGATTGCGAAGGCCCTGTCTGAGAACGAAGAAACGATCACTTCCGAACTGCTCTCCGTGCAAGGATCCGCCACCGACATCGGCGGCTACTATCAGCCCGACTCCGAGAAGGCGAACAAAGCGATGCGCCCAAGCGAGACCATCGCAAAAACCCTCTAACAGAGTTAATCTAAAAAGGCTCTCAGCAACGAGAGCCTCGTTCACTCTCTTCAGGCAGAGACTTCCTCCCCTTGTTTGAGGAGATAGAGGGCCGCCATGCGCACTGCGATTCCGTTCTCGACCTGTTGGTTGATGAGGCAGCGCTCATAGTCCATTACGGCATCGACTAGCTCTACCCCCCGATTCACGGGACCAGGGTGCATCACCCAAAGTCCCTCTTGCTCGATACGACGAAAGCGGTCTTCGGTCAGCCCATAAAGCTTGTGATACTCGCTCACACTCGGGAAAAACTGACAGCCCTGACGCTCGTTCTGCACACGGAGCATGTAGAAAGCATCCGGCTTCCACTTCCAAGCCTCTTCGAAATTGGTGAAGCGCTGAAAACCAGACACTTCGGGAACCAGTGAACCAGGTCCCAGAAACGCGACCTCGAAACCGAGTTTTTGAAGAGCAGTGCTGGTCGAACGCGCCACCCGACTATGCCGAATATCTCCTGCGATAAGAACCCGTTTTCCCTCTTCAGTGGGATAGACTTCTCGTAAGGTGAAGGCATCTAACAGCCCTTGAGTTGGGTGGGCATGAGCACCATCACCAGCGCTAATCACACTCGCGCTCGTCATCTCTGCGATTCGCCCTGGTAAGCCCGGCATTTGGTGACGCACTACGATGTAGTCAGCCTGCATCGCTTGCAAAGTATCGACGGTATCCTTCACGCTCTCTCCTTTGACCACCGAGGAGCTCGGAACATCGAAGACAGTGACATCTGCACCCATACGCTTGGCTGCTACTTCGAAAGAACTCAAGGTGCGGGTACTGGGCTCATAAAACAACATCAGGACCGTCTTCCCCTTCAGGGCGGGAAACTTTTTAACCGAACGTTGGAAGACCTCCTTCAACGGCTTGGCCTGCTCCAGAATTTCTTCTATCTCCTCTCGCGTCAACGAGGCCAAATCTAGCAGGTCTTTTCTCACCATTTCTTTAGTCCTTTGTTTGTAGCTCAACCAAGTCTTTCCCATCCGTGTTCTGGAGGTGAACAACCACTCGATCCATGCGCTCTGTTTCCAGTCGCTGGCCGACATAAGAAGGCTCAATGGGAAGCTCCCGCCAACCCCGATCAACGAGCACCGCTAACTCCACCTTCTGCGGTCGCCCATAATCGGTAAGAGCATCGAGTGCCGCCCGAATGGTGCGTCCGGTGAAGAGGACATCATCCACCAGCACAACGTGAGCTCCCTCAATCGGGAAAGTGATCTCACTACTCTGGAGTTTAGGATTCTGTTTGAGATGCTCCAAATCATCCCGATACAGCGAGATATCGAGAACCCCATAATGAAGCTCGAGGTCAGTCTCTGCCAAGCGGTTACAAACTCGCTCTGCAACCTCATCCCCTCGACTGCGAATCCCAACAATGCAAAGCGGACCTGCAACCTTCTCCAAAATTTGTTCAGCTAAGCGGTCCACCGCCTCCGCAATCGCCTGTTCATCGAGCAACACCGCCATCTCCCTGCTTCTACTCTTCCCCCTGCCAGTCAGCAAGAACGGAGAGTGAATTTTGCTTGATTCATACACATCTGCAGGAATGGGATTTTTCGTTCCTGAAGAGGGTTTTGAGTGTCGGAGCATCAAAGCCCGTCAGGAACAACGCCCGTGTTCCGCAGAACCAGCACATTCTCGAACAATCGACGCATCATCTAAGAACCGACGACTATCAACAAACCTCCGAAGGACTAGCACACCACTAAACTAGCTCCGAAAGAGCGTAGCGATACCAGAACAGCCCGCAGGGCTATTGAACAACCCAGACGAATTCGAAGGACTGAAAGACCGTTAGATGTTCTCAGCCCTAGACATAATCCTCATCATACTCCATGTCGTATTGCTTCAAAAACTGGCGAAACTCATCTTGGAAACTCACTTTTTGATGATGCTCCTCTTGCTGGTCGATATAATTGGTAACTGCGCTCAAATCCTTGGGACTTATCGAAAAAGCCCCATACCCTTCCTGCCAAGCGAATTTCGATAACTTCGGCGAAACCTCTTTTAACCATTTGGAAGTTCCGGTTTTTAATTCTGACACCGTTTTCGATAAGGTCGCCGTTTTTGAGAGACGAATGGCAAGGTGCACATGATCTTCCACTCCTCCTACTCGGTAACATTCTGATCCTTTGTCTCGGATCAGTTGAGCCATATAGGGGTAGAGCCTCTCCCTTGTATTTTTATCGAGAAATGGATGACGGTTTTTGGTGCTGAAAATGATGTGCACCAAATTGAGAGATAAGGACTGAGGCATCGACTGAATTTGAGAACGTTTTGATACCGTATTTTTGTAGATGCATCCAGCGGTCTTTCAGACCTTCAGATTCTTCTCGATAGGATCATAGCCCTGCGGGCTATGCTGGTATCCAAACGCTCCTTTGGAGCTACCAGAACACGCGTCCCCCACTCCACAAAGCCCCAGCAACCGGGCAGACATAGGTCTGAAAGGCCGTCCTGATACCAGCACAGTCCGGAGCGCAGCGTAGGGCTGTGAACACGCGTCGCCCATTTCACAAAGCCCTAACAACCGAGCAGACAAAGGTCTGAAAGACCGTTCTGATACCAGCATAGTCCGAAGCGTAGCGTAGGGCTGTGATCTATCATCCCCTCGTTTCATGAAGGCCTGAGGGGCCATCACGATTTCGGGCTTGCGGTAGGGTCACCACCGTCATCAAAACCTCATCAATGAACACTGACCTCTGCTTCAGAATCATCGCCCATGGCTGCACGGGGATAACGAACTCGCTCGACGAGGTCGGCAATCTCTTCCGGTGGTGCGGGGGTGACACGAGAAACAAGAATGGAAACCACGAAGTTAATAAGCATCCCCATCGTTCCGATTCCTTCCGGTGAGATTCCTAAAAACCAGTGATCAACATTATTGTCAGCTGGGTTCATAAACTTGAAGTAAACGATGTAACCCGCAGTGAAAATCAATCCACTCAACATCCCCGCGACTGCTCCTTGCATGGTGGTGCGCTTGGTAAAAATACCAAGAATGATGGCGGGGAAGAAAGAAGAGGCTGCCAACCCAAAGGCAATCGCTACCACCTGCGCCACAAAACCTGGAGGATTGATCCCGAAGTAACCAGCGATCACAACCGCTACCGCGGCCCCTCCGCGAGCCCACCGAAGTTCGGTCTTTTCGCTCATCTCAGGCGCGAAGGTTTTCTTCACTAGATCATGAGCGACCGAAGTCGAAATCACGAGCAGAAGCCCTGCGGCAGTCGAGAGAGCGGCTGCCAAACCACCTGCCGCAACGAGAGCAATGACCCAATTCGGAAGCTCTGAAATCTCCGGGTTTGCGAGGACCATAATGTCGCGATCAATGGTCAACTCGTTCTCCGGAAGCCCCTTCTCCGCTGCTTTCGCCCCGGTGTATTGAATCAAGCCATCACCATTCTTATCCTCGAACTCGATGAGCCCAGTTTTCTCCCACTTGGTAAACCAATCCGGCATCGCGGAGTATTCGGCATTACTCACCGTAGTCAGCAGATTCGTGCGTGCAAAGACGGCCACCGCAGGAGCCGCGGTGTAAAGAATGGCGATAAACAAGAGAGCCCAGAGAGCAGATTGACGCGCGGCACTAGCAGCCTTGACGGTGTAAAAACGAACAATGACATGAGGCAACCCAGCGGTGCCACACATCAGGGCGGCAGTGAAAAAGAAGAGATCAATCGTGCTCCGAGAGCCATCGGTATAGCGGGCAAAACCGAGGTCTTCGCTGAGACCGTCGAGCTTAGTCAAGAGACTAACAGATTCCCCCGAGACAGTGCCACCAAATCCTAACTGAGGAATGGGATTGCCCACCATTTGCAGCGAAAGAAAAATAGCCGGAACCATGAAGGCAAAGATGAGCACACAATACTGCGCCACCTGAGTATAGGTGATGCCCTTCATCCCCCCTAACACGGCATAAAAGAGCACAATAATCATCCCAATGATGACCCCGGTATTCACCTCCACCTCTAAGAAACGAGAGAAAACTACCCCGACGCCACGCATCTGCCCCGCAACATAAGTGAAGCTAACCACAATGGCACAAAGCACGGCGACCAAACGAGCGGTCCGTGAATAATACCGATCACCGATAAAGTCGGGCACTGTAAACTTCCCGAATCGCCGTAAATACGGTGCGAGCAGTAATGCCAGCAGAACATAACCACCCGTCCAACCCATGAGATAAACCGAGCCATCGCGACCAGCGAAAGAGATGATCCCAGCCATAGAAATGAAGGAGGCCGCACTCATCCAGTCGGCAGCAGTAGCCATCCCGTTAGCAAGAGCGGGAACGCCTTTACCGGCAACATAGAACTCTCCCGTGCTTCCCGCACGCGACCAAATGGCGATACCGATGTAGAGCGCGAAAGTTAATCCCACGAGAAGGTAGGTCCAAAGTTTAACGTCCATTATTGGCCTGCCTTTCTACTCAAAATTTCTTTATCCAAGCGGTTCATCACCTTCACGTAGATGGCGATCAGGATAACGAAAACGTAAATGCTCCCCTGCTGGGCAAACCAGAACCCGAGCTTAAACCCAGTCCCCGGAATGGTGATTTTGTCCAAGGCATCAACCCAGAGGATTCCGCAACCATAAGAGACCACGAACCACACTAGCAACAAACCGCTCAACCACTTCAAATTCGAGCGCCAATAGCGATCTCGTGCTTCCTTAGATACCTTTTCACTCATTACCTTCTAAGGTGGTAACAGCCGTGCTCCTGATCTGGCAATCTTCATTTCAGGCAACTACGCAGAGGCATTTTCGAGAACCGCATTCTCGTCCCCAAGATACCAAAGTGAGTCCCTCAACTTGCAAAACGGACTTTCGGACCCACCTTGCCGAGTGCCCTCCAAGATTACCCTCATTTTTCCTCACCAGCTTTTTGCAGAACACCCCTCCCTACAGTTGGAGCGGCCCGTCTATCTTGTCGAAGACCCTCTATTCTACGGCACAGATACTCACCAACCGCTCCCTCGTCTCCATTTCTTCAAACCTATTTTGCACCGCGCTGCTTTGTTGGCGTATCAGGATCAACTCACCGCACAGGGCTACGCCGTCACTCTGCTCTCTCTTCCTGACGAAGAGGCGACTACCGAGACACAGCTGACAAAACTCCCTCTCGATAGAATCACCCAGATTCATCTCTCAGAGGTCTCAGACTACCTCATCGAACGCCGCCTGCGTCGTTTTGCGGCAGACCACGGTATCGAACTCATCTTCTCTCCTTCTCCTAACTTCCTGAGTCCGTCCGACTTTCTCGAGCAACAGTTTCCCGAGGGCAAAAAACCATTTATGGCGCGTTTCTACAAAAACCAACGCGCGCGGATGAACATCTTGATGGAAGAAGGAGAACCCATCGGTGGCCAATTTTCTTTCGACGAAGACAATCGTAAAAAATTACCGAAAGGGCACCCAGTCCCTGACGAACCATCGGTTGAATCTAATCAATTCGTCAAAGAAGCGACTCAATGGGCTGAAACTCGTTTTGGCAAACCGGAGCCAACGCTCTCACCCTTTCCCTACCCGACAACTCATCAAGAGGCCGAAGGTTGGCTGACGGAATTCTTAGAAAAACGTTTTCACGAATTCGGCCCCTACGAGGATGCCCTCTCTAGTCAGCATCGAGTGATGTTTCATTCTGTGCTCACTCCGATGCTCAATCTCGGGCTACTCTCACCCCAAACAATTGTTACTAGAGCGATCGAATTTGGGACGGAACACGACATTCCTCTCAACTCACTAGAGGGCTTTATTCGGCAAGTGATTGGTTGGCGAGAATTCATGAAGGCGATGTATGATCGCCACGGGGTCACGATGCGTAAGCAAAACTTCTGGGGCTTCACTCGCAAAATGCCGGCGGCCTTCTATGAAGGCACAACTGGAATTCCTCCCGTTGATGATGCCATTCGGCGAGCACGTGAAACGGGCTACTGCCACCATATCGAACGCCTAATGGTGTTAGGAAATTTCATGCTACTCTGCCGCATCGACCCCGATGAAGTTTATCGCTGGTTCATGGAACTCTTTATCGACGCTTACGATTGGGTGATGGTGCCCAATGTCTATGGGATGTCCCAATTTGCCGACGGTGGGCTCTTCACCACTAAACCTTATCTCTCGGGCTCCAACTACGTTTGCAAAATGTCGGACTACCCGAAGAGCAAGGATTGGGCTCCGATATGGGATGGGCTCTACTGGACTTTCATCGACGATCACTTGGAGGTCTTTTCCAAAAACCATCGCCTCTCCATGATGGCTCGCACCTGTGAGCGGATGGTGGATGAAAAGAAAGCTCTCCACCGCAAGAATGCAGAAGACTTCCTCGCACGCATCACAGAATCCTAATCAGCCCTTGGTTTCGTATACCTCTTCCTTAAGCACTCCCACGTAAGGCAAGTTACGATAGCGCCCTTGGTAGTCGAGGCCGTAGCCCACGACGAACTCGTCTCCGATCTCGAATCCGACATAATCGGCATTCACTTCTTCTGCGCGTTCTTTCACTTTCGAAAGCAGGACTGCGGTCTTCACCTTGCGTGCTCCCATCTCTAACAAACTGTCCTTCACTGCTCTAAGAGTGCGCCCGGTATCGAGAATATCATCTATCAAAAGAACCTGCCGGCCAGCGACATCGAGGGACTTGCCATCCAAAAACTCCACCACGCCACTGCTCTGAGTGCCTCCGTGATAACTAGCGACATTGAGAGTCTCGATCTGTAACGGCACCGGCAAACGTCGGCAAAGATCAGCCATAAAGACAAGCGCTCCTTTGAGGATACCAACCACGAGAATTTCCTCCCCCGTAAAGTCTAACAAAATCTTCTCAGCAACCGTCCCCACTCGACGAACGATCACCTCCTCATCGATAAGCACCTTCGAGACATCCTCATTCATCATGAGCAAACAAGCAGAGACGACAGCCGAACGAAATGGCAAAATGGGAAAAGGACCTTCTACTCAGAGAAGCGGTCCCACGGAGAGAAAAATGGTGGACGCGAGGGGGATCGAACCCCTGTCCTGGATATCTTTCATGCAAGCATCTACATGTTTAGCGAGACGTTTGCTGCTTTAAGAAATCTGGGCCTCATCTCGCCCGTCCAGAAATCCGATGCTCCTGTTGGTTCTCACTACTTCGTCCGGAGCCCCGACTCGATAGCCAGCCTGTTAGTTGTCGGCGACCCTGGTAACAGGCATTCCAGGGTGGCCGTTGCCGTCAATTAAGCAGCAAGTGCGAGCTCGTTAGAGTCTGCAATTATGTTTTTGGACGGCTTTTTAAGAGGCCAACCGACCAACCTCTACATGCAGCCAGCGTTTCCAACATCCAGTCGAAACCAAGGCGCGCCCTTTTTGTAAGAAAGTGCTGCCTGTAGAACGCCACAGAAGACGGGATTATTCAAGTAAATCCGCATAGATTGCCCGCACCAGCCCAAGACCGCGTTCCCCAGGGAAAAGCCCGAGTTCCATCTGATTCATAGTATAA
>CALFBF010000055.1 GCA_937949965.1 uncultured Roseibacillus sp. | reverse complement strand
TATGGAGAAGATTGTATCGCTTTGCAAACGCAAGGGCTTCATCTTCCAATCTGGAGAACTCTACGGGGGCCTGAATGGCTGCTGGGATATGGGCCCGCTGGGAGCAGAGCTGAAGCGTAATGTGAAGGAGGTCTGGTGGCGCCGCAATGTGCAGGAACGCGATGATGTCCTTGGGATGGATGGCTCCATCCTCACCCACCAAGAGGTGCTCAAGGCCTCGGGTCATGTAGGAGGATTCTCGGACCCGATGTCGGATTGTCCGCTGACGAAAAGCCGCTTCCGCTCGGATCAGGTGCCAACAGCTGATGCTGGAATCGAATACACTTTCTCAGGAGCGACTGATGAGGCGAGTGACAAGACTTCTGCACTCACGTTCACCGTTCTAGTCGATAAGAATCATCCCAATAAAGATGGCAAAGCGGTGAAGACGGCCCGTGAGTTCTATCTCAATGTCTTTGGAAAAGGCTCTAAGCCTCAGCCTAACGATGCTCCAGAAACGCAAGAAGGCCCGGTCGAAGGTTCGCTCTACAACCCTGAGAATGGGGTTAAGCTGACGGAGCCGAAGGACTTTGAGCTCATGTTCAAGACTCACATGGGGGCCTCTGCTGAGGATGGAGATGAGAGTTCCATCGCTTATCTCCGCCCAGAGACCGCGCAGTCCATCTTTGTGCAATACAAGAATGTGATGGACTCTAACCGGGTGAAATTACCCTTCGGGATTGCCCAGATCGGAAAGTCTTTCCGAAATGAAATCAATCCGCGCAACTACATCTTTCGGAGCCGCGAGTTCGAACAAATGGAGATCGAATTCTTCTGCCATCCCGATGATGGTCTTCGCCTCACTGATGAGTGGTTAGAGCGCCGCCTGCAGTGGTATGAGGAAGTTGGCATCCCACGTGACAAGCTCCACATCCTCGACATCCCGGATGGAGAGCGGGCTCACTACTCGCAGAAGACTTACGACATCGAGTATGAGTTCCCCTTCGGCGTGCAAGAGCTCGAAGGAGTGGCCTACCGCGGAGCTTACGATCTAGGTAAACATCAGGATGCTTCCGGCAAGCCGTTAGAATACTTCGACGCGGAGAGCAAAGAAAAGTTCATCCCCCACGTCGTGGAGCCTTCGGCAGGATGCGACCGCACGGTGCTCGCGCTCATCTGCGAGGCCTTTGACGAAGAAGATCTAACTAAAGAAGGTGGCAAAACTGACATCCGCACCGTGATGCGCTTTGCCCCCAAAGTGGCCCCGATCAAGGCGGCCATCTTCCCCCTCCTCAAAAAGAACGAGGAACAAGTCCGTATCGCAAAGGAGTTGCAAACCGAGTTGCAAGCTTGGATGCCCGTGCAATACGACGAAGGTGGTGCAGTAGGCCGTCGTTACCGGAGACAAGATGAGATTGGCACTCCTTTCTGTATTACCATCGACTTCGAAACCCTGGGCGAAGAAGGCGAAGAGCTGAAGGATACCGTCACCATTCGTGAACGAGACTCCATGGAGCAGCACCGGATTCCTAAGGACAAGGTCCTCAGTTGGTTATTAAAGCACATTCGTTAGGCTAACTCATGGCTCAAAAAGCGAGTCCTCAAAAACAAGGAACTCGCTACTCTCAGCTCTACAATTGACTTCATAGTCGGTATGGAGACGGTGAAGACGTATTCCGAAATCTCTTTTCTTCCTCCATAGAGAAGCCTTTCCATGCACTCAATGAAGTGTCTTTTTTAGAATTGAGACCGCGTTGCAAGCCGCCTCGATTTGAGAAAATTTGGAATTACTTTTTCCCGGAAGCAGCTTACCGGAGGTGCTCTTAACTTAAAAAAGTTAATGAAATTTCCCAATAATTAGCTTAGTTCCGAGCAATTTCAGGAATCTGAAATGGATACGGTCTAAATTTTGTATCCCTAAAGTTCATCCCAAAAAAATTTCTTTTATTTCGGGAACACGAATTTTTTCAATTATTTTAATTTTCGTGTTGCCTTAATACAAATTAGCAGTCATTTTCATAAAAATTAATCGCCCTGATTAAACAAACCTTCTGAATCTCCAAAAACTCCATTATGTCTCCCAACAATCGCTCTCGAGTCGGCCGCTTTGATATCTTTTTCTTTATCGCGATGACCGTTTTTCTCCTCTTGACGCCCTTCCTCATGGGCTAGTTCAGGCAAGGGCTTGTCATGGCGGCAAAGCGCACTGTTCGAGTAAGCCCTTCCAAACTACCCTCTCCGTATGGTTCGCTTTCAGCTATTCGGAATCCCCATCACCATTCTGCCGTGGTTTTGGCTCACACTTGCTCTCATTGGCTCAGGTTCCATCAGTAGCTCTGATGATCTTTTCCGCCTCGTTCTTTTCATTCTTGCAGGCTTTTTATCAATCTTAATCCACGAGTTAGGGCACGGTCTCACCATTAAGAAATTCGGGGCCGAAACGCAGATCGTGCTACAAGCTTTTGGAGGGTTCGCCACCTATCCTACCAACCGATTCAATCGGCGACAGGACTTCCTCATCACTGCTGCCGGGCCCGCGATTCAACTTCTCCTTGGAGGAATTGTGTTACTCATTCTTCGCACGGTGCCGATGGAAGAGTCCATGGGGCATTACTTTTTAGTCATTCTGATGAGTATCAGCTTCTTTTGGGCGTTCTTCAATCTGGTGCCAGTTTTTCCACTCGATGGCGGACAGATCCTAAACGCTATTTTGGGACCGAAACGAAAGACTGCCACTCATGTGATTGGTATCGTCGCTGCCATTCTGCTCGGTCTGTTAGCACTCCAATTTAAGATGATCCTAGGAACCTTATTCATGGGTTTCTTTGCCTATCAAAACTTCCAACTCCTCCAGCAAAGCCGGCAGGATTAAGAGAAAAAGAGGAGTTTACTCCCAGCGAGAACGGCAAAGATGAGCACAATGCGCTCGAACCATTGCTGCGAGACACGGACGAGAAGCCACTTGCCGGTGAGAACTCCTAACAGAATTACGGGCACAAGCTTGAGGTTGAAGAGCAGCGAGTTGCCCGTAGTCATGCCCAAGCCTCCGGTGAAGGGAAGCTTGATGAGGTTGACTAACAAGAAGAAGCGCACTCCGATGCCGACGAGTTCCATTTTGGGGATTTTGCGGGAGAGCAGAAAGAGCTGAAAAACAGGCCCGGCAGCATTGGCCACCATGGTGGCGAATCCAGCCACAACCCCGGCGCCCGCGCCATAGCTTCGTGATTCGGCAAAGACCGAGAAGGTCTCCGGTTGCCATTGCCTCATCAGCTGCAGGGCTGCCATGGCGAGAATAATGATGCCGATAAGGGGCTTGGCAAGACTCTCTGGCATGCGATCTAACAGGAGAAATCCAGCCGCCATTCCAATCAGGGCAGGCCACAGTAACTTCCACACTGGGGGCCAACTGCCGTGCTGGCGATAAGCCGGGAAAACCATCAAGTCTGCGACGATCAACATCGGCAATAAAATCCCGACAGAAGCTTTTCCGAAAAGCTCGGCCATCAAGTAAACCTGAATCACCCCCACCCCACCGAAGCCTGCCTTAGAAAATCCCACCGAGAGGGCCGCTAAAAGCGCCATCACCCAACCCACGAGCGTCAAATCGAACACGACGCAGTCTTAGAAGAGGAGCTTCCCGCTGTCGCTCCTAAAAAAACGGTGATTCTCGTAATATCTCTTCTCTATCCTCTTCTCCCATAGAGAACGGGGCCGCAATTTTTTACCCCCTGCGCGTTTTTCCAGTTTCAAAACTGAGACTCCTCCCCTATCTCCCCTTCCAGACATGAAGATCGTAGTTGCATACTCAGGAGGTCTCGACACCTCAGTTCTCCTCAAATGGCTGAAGGATAAGTATTCGGCAGAAATCATCGCTTACTGTGCCGACGTGGGACAGGATGATGAGCTGGACGGTCTCGAAGAAAAAGCTCTTACCACCGGAGCTTCCAAGTGCTTCATCGGTGATCTGAAGGAAGACTTCGCCGCGAACTACATCTTCCCGATGTTCCGCGCCAACGCCCTCTACGAAGGTCGCTATCTCCTTGGGACCTCGATTGCTCGTCCTTGTATCTCGAAGGGAATGGTCGATATCGCGCTGAGCGAAGGTGCCGATGCCATCGCACATGGGGCTACTGGCAAGGGTAATGACCAAGTGCGCTTCGAGCTCTCTACCGCAGCTCTTGCCCCCCAAATCAAAATGATCGCCCCTTGGCGTGACGACTCTTTCCGGCAGGACTTCCCCGGACGAGCGGAGATGATTGCCTACTCCGAGGCTAATGGTATTCCAGTGAAGGCCTCGATGAAGAAGCCCTACTCCATGGACCGCAATCTTCTGCACATCTCCTATGAAGCGGGAGCGCTCGAAGACACCTGGTATGATGGCACAACTGAAGCCGATAAGGACATGTATACTCTCTCTGTCGCGCCCGAAGATGCGCCTGACAAGCCGCAGTACCTACAGCTTCTCTTCGAAAAAGGGGACTGTGTCGGACTCCAGACAGACGGTCTCGCTGAAATGATCGCCAAGCTCGGAGACGTGACTCCTACCGGTGAGGCTGACGGCTATACTTTGCTCAATCCATACGGAGTGATGCGAGTGCTCAACGCGCTCGGTGGCGCTCATGGTATTGGCCGCATCGACATCGTGGAAAACCGCTTTGTGGGAATGAAGTCTCGTGGAATTTACGAAACCCCAGGTGGCACAATCCTCTTGGCCGCTCACCAAGACCTCGAGACCCTCGTCGTTGACCGCGAAGCGCAACACGTGCGGGATAGCTTGATACCGAAGTATGCCCAACTGGTCTACAACGGTTTCTGGTTCGCCCCCGAACGTGAAGCGATCCAAGCGCTCGTCGATAGCACCCAAGAAAAAGTCTCCGGTGAAGTGCGGGTCAAGCTCTATAAAGGCAACATCATCAACGCTGGGCGCCGTAGCGTACACACTCTCTATGACGAGGCCGTAGCAACGATGGAAGGTGGACAAGAAGAAGCCTACAACCAGAACGATGCAACGGGTTTCATCGCCCTCAATGCCCTGCGCCTCAAGGCTAATGCGAGCCAGAAGTAAGAGAACGCACACTCCGAGTTTTTACAAATCCTCTTCTGACAAGCTCACCATTAGTGATGATGGTGAGCTTCTCGATCACGGGGGAAGCGAGCTTGATGCCAGTGGCTCAAATCCCGACCTAACAACTCGGATAAACGGGTGATTTCAGGTTCAAATTCTTCCAAAAGTTCTTCCTCCAAAATCGGGTTGATTTTGTGATCAGACATGGGAGCAAAGATCTTATCGGCAGTTTTGCGATACCAAGTCCCGAGGCTTCTCCGCAGAGTTTTCTGCAGCCGTTGACCGCCGGGAATTTTGGAAAATCCTCGCTGCATCGCTAAGTCAAAGTGATGAGTGCCCTGCAAGTGTTCATCCGCACCTTGCCAAGAGATCTGGGATGGCGGTGAAACTTCGCGTTCAAGAAATCGGCTCAAGTCCAACCAGAATGATTTCGTCTGATTCTCCAAATCTTCGCGAAGACCAACAAACACATTCTCATGGCCAAATTCCTCGAAAAGAGCATTAACCAAACTGCTAAAACAGGCTCCTCGGCGATACTGAAGCCAGTTAGGTTCTGGACAACGAGGCGGTAACCTTTCACCCTTGAACCGACATTCTTCGACAGCCAAAGCTTGCCCAAAATCCACCTGAGTTTCGTAACCAAGACGCAGCATCTCGTGATGCCAGGCTCGCATCCAGATTATCGGAGGATTTAACATCAGGATGATCTTCTGAGAAGACGACTGCTTCTGAATCAGCGAAATATCTGACTTACACAGATAACGCTCGCCAAACCTCGCTCCTCTTCGCAAGAAATCTTGATCTACACCCCTTTCACCCGCTTTTATTCCTAGAATCTCAGCAAGTTCATTAGCGCCGCAAAATGCCAACCCAACAATTGAAAAATTAACCGAATTCATCACTCCCACCCATGGGCAAAGTAAGCACGAATTTGACAACAAAGGAGAAATAATTACGCAAAATAAGAAAAACACTTATTTTCAACTTTTCTTAGATTTTTAATATGACATAATAAAGCCAGATTATGACACACGTTTTTGGAGATATACACGGTTGTTGCAAGTCGCTCGACACCCTCCTTGAGCTTCTTGCTCCAGGACCTGAGGACATTGTTGTTACTCTGGGGGATTACGTAGATCGCGGGCCAGACTCGAAGGGAGTCTTTGATCGTTTGATCCAACTCCAAGAAGAAACCACTCTGGTCGCGCTCAAGGGAAACCATGAGTTAATGATGGAAGATGCCCGACAAGGCCCACCCGCCTCCTCCTTCTGGCTCCTCAATGGCGGAATCGAAACGCTAGAATCCTACAACGGGCGCACTCTCAACAATGTGCCAGACGAGCACTGGGAATTCATCGCGAACCTGAAGCCCTATCATATCATTGGAGACTATCTCCTGACTCATGCCACTCCCCCAGCCGAGCAAAAGATTGAAGACTTTGGCGACGAAGAACTCTACTGGGGCCGTTTCCGTGAGCCCATGATGCGCCATGACGGCAAGTTCCTCATCTGCGGCCATACTCCCCAAGATAACCGCAGACCAACCTACCACGATGGCAACATCTGTCTCGATACCGGATGTGTGCACGAGGGATACCTCACGGCCTACACTCTCGAGACCGGCATCTACGTCCAAGCCAATGAGGAAGGCGATCTCCGTGATGGAATCATCGACCTCGGCATCTCAGAGGCCGCAGCCTAGTTCTTGAAGAACCGGTAATGCCCGGTAATCGGAAAGTCGAAGAGCCGATCCTCTTCGACGGTTCCTGAGCCAATATTGTGAATCACAAGGGGCACCCCCTCGCCGCTTTTCTTGTCAGAGACGATCATGATGTGAGGCAGCTTCCCCGCTACCGTGCAGGTGACGAGGTCTCCAGGCTGGTAGTCCTCTTTCCGCTTCGTCACTGCTAGGGAGAGCTTCTGCCGCTTGAAGTAAGTCTGCAGGTTGGGCACCCGACGATGATCGATATTGCGATCGGGTCTCTTTAGGCCCCAAATTTTGGGATACTTAGTGAAATTCCCCTTCATATCCTCGTGCACTAATTTCTGAAGATCATGACCGGTGGCCCGGAGGGCCCGCACGACCACATCGGTACAGACTCCCGTCTCTTCAGGGACATCTCCACCGGGGTATTTCAAAGAAACGTAATCTGGAACATACTTCACAGTCACCCCAATGCGCTTTTTGGCGGCCTGCACGATGGCTTGATTCGTTTTTTCCGTTTCTGCCTGCCCGGGAAGAGCCAAAATAAGCGCGAGGCCAAAAGCCAAAGAAAGTGATTTCATTCTCAAAATAACAAAACAAGACCCCACTCCTGTCGAGAAAACGATCACGATATTCCACTCTCAATCGAGATGATCGTCAAAGACGTTCTGCCGAATATTAAGGAAACGCACTTGAAAACAAAGCTTCGGTAGTTTCCGGTCGAATGCTAACCTTCACCAGACTCAAACGCCTGCAACCAAGCATCGACAACAATGAAACTTGATTCCATTCGCCTCCAAAACTTCCGTTGTTTCGAGGACTTTCAAGTCAACTTGAAGGATGACCTGAACGTAATCGTGGCGAATAACGGTGGAGGTAAAACATCTCTCCTAAATGCTATTGCAATCGCTTTCGGACCCTTCTTGACCAGAATCCCCGGCGTTTCAGGCCGCAATTTTAGTAAAAATGATCTTCGTGTTACCTCTAATCTAAAGCGTGCTCCTTTCAAAGCAATTGCCGCTCGCCTCTACAATGATGCAGATGCAATCGAATGGTCACGGTTCGAACGTCGTGACAAAACACCGCGAACAACAGCCGAAATTGAACAGACCATCGAGAAGTCGAACCTCGAAAATAATTATAATGCCATCTCCTCTGGAAGTCGCTTAGCCCAAATCAATCAATTCGCTGACCGATTTGTTGACTCCTTCAATCAAGAGAAACCATTTGAACTACCAATTATGGCATTCTACGGGGTTGAGAGAAACGCTTTTGCTGTTCCTGAAAGAAAACGGGCATTTCAAAAAAGTTTTACTCGTTTTGATGCCTACCATGAGTGTTTAGAACCCAGTACCAACTTCCGAAAATTTCTAGAATACTTTGTCCATCTCGAAGCAAAGGAGAATATGGAAGTTCGAGAAAAACAGGATTTTGGGCACCGAAATCTCGAGCTTGAGGTCATTCGCAAAGCAGTGACAACGTTCTTTACCGAATTCTCAAATCCTCGGTCCGACATCAGCCCTCTTCG
Organism: uncultured Roseibacillus sp.; assembly: GCA_937949965.1. Classification (GTDB taxonomy): domain Bacteria; phylum Verrucomicrobiota; class Verrucomicrobiia; order Verrucomicrobiales; family Akkermansiaceae; genus Roseibacillus. The sequence goes on along the minus strand of CALFBF010000055.1, from coordinate 274 downwards.
TTTTCTAATCGATGAAACGAAAAACGGGGTTATCCAAACTTTTGATATTCGTGATTTGAGCGATGGCTACCGCACGATGATTGGGGTAGTGATGGATCTCGCAAGCCGTATGGCAGAAGCCAACCCTCAACTTGGAGTAGATGCGCTGCAGTCGAAAGGAGTTGTCCTCATTGATGAAATCGACATGCACCTGCATCCCTCTTGGCAGCAACTTATCATTGCAGACTTTCGGCGTACGTTCCCCAATATTCAGCTCATTTGCAGCACTCATAGT
>CALFBF010000054.1 GCA_937949965.1 uncultured Roseibacillus sp. | reverse complement strand
TCGACGATGGCGTCTACTCCACCGACTTCGTGGAGATGGACTTTATCGACTTCAGAGTTGTGGATGGCAGCTTCGGCCTCACAGATTCGGTAAAAAATGCGATTGGCCTTTTCTTTGACGCTTGGCGACAGGTCGGACTCGTTGACTACCTTCTGCAAGTCGGCCAAGTGGCGTTCAGGAGCGTGGTCGTGCACGTGAACATCGACCTTAGTGGCCGAGAAGCAATTCTTGAGCACCTTCTTGGTATGGAGGTGGAAGTCGTCGAGATGGAGTTTTGCAAGCTCTGCTGTTAGAGTTTCGCTGGTGAGTCCGGCGTCGACGAGAGCACCGAGAATCATGTCGCCAGAGGCCCCTGACACGAGGTCGAAATACGCTGTTTTCATGCCTCTTAGTTAGAAGAATGCTCGCAGCGACGAAAGGAGATTTCTCCTTTTTTACTACGCGGTCTTGACCAAAGAGGGAAAGGGAGAGCTGACCTCGACGGGGCTGAACTGCAGTGTTGAGAGACTGAGGAAGCTCCGCAGCGCTTCCGATGCGGTCTGAGGTCGGGCCTCCGGATCGTTAGCAATGAGAGCCATGATCCAGGGAGCCATCCCGGCCGGGAGGTGTGGGAGAATTTCGCCAATCGGTTTTACGCGATGGGTCAGGTGCGCCGACATCACTTGAATCGTATTGTCACCCTCGAAGGGCTTTTCACCTGTTAGGATTTCATAGGCGATCGCTCCCAAGGCGTAGAGATCGGTGCGAGCGTCGAGGACTCCGTTCGTAAATTGTTCGGGAGCCATATAGTGAATCGAACCACGGAGACTGTTCTTCGCTTTGGTAGCACGCCGTTTTTGCTCGCGCTGGGCATCACAAGCGCGGCCAAAGTCGATGAGGGTATAGTGGGGAATCCCATTTGCCGAGGCACTCATCATGAAGTTAGCAGGCTTCAGATCGAGATGAGAAAAACCAGCTTGGTGAACCGCAACGAGGGCTTCAAGAGCTTGAATTAAGAAGTGCCGAGCCTCGTCCGCGTCGAGTGGACCTTGTGCCATCCGTTGTTCTAGATCGGTGCCTTCCACGAGTTCAAAGACGATGAAAGAACCGTCTTCATCATCCTCCACGTCATAGGCTCGTACGATGTTGGGGTGGCAGAGTTCGGAGATGGCCGCTACCTCCGAGAGATAATCAGATTCGGCAGGATTGAGTTCGTTGACCTCGGGTTTGAAGCGCTTGAGGGCGACGTGCCGGTTCATCCGGGTGTCGAGGGCACGATAGACATCTGCCGACGCTCCTGCACCCAGTTTGGACAGTGTGCGATAGCGAGTGGTCACCTCAGAGATCGCGGCAAGGATTGTGCCATCCCACGCATCGGGCGTCTTGGGCTCAACGGGATTGTTAGTTGGTGAGGCGAAGTAGTTATTCGCGAGATCATCTGCCGTAGCGAGGATTGGTAAAGGAGTCTCTAGGGACACGGTAATCGGGAGTAATCGGTGAAATCAATAAGCGCTATTACTGGAGATGATTCGAGGAACTCCTAAAGTATCGCTCAAAAATCGAGAGTTCCGAGCGTCTAGGAAGTCATGATTTGATGAATATTCTTAAAAGCGAGACTTCAGTTAACGCTGATTTTCCGGATTAGGGGCGAGTCTCGTCACAAAAAGAAGCCTTCTTTCCGTTACGGAGTCTCCTTTTTGCCGTCAGACTGCAGGATGAGGAGTTCGATCCAAGAAGAGTTCCCGGGAGACCATCCCGAGACTGTTTTAGCAGTTGTTACGTTCTCTTCACCAAAGAGTTGCTTCAATTCTTCTCGGTAATCATTTGCCGGAGGAATCTTTTCTTGGAGAGAGAGCAGAGGCCAAAGAGATTTCTCATCAATGCGCCAGCGACGGCTTGTGACGATGGTGAGGGAATCCTTCGCTGGAGTCAGCTCTTCTCTTGATCGGAAGCTCCAGAAGCCGGTTTTTTCTTTGTTCGAAAAATCATCGAAATACCACACCAGCGAAGGCTCTTTGAACCCCGCAGCGGCCAAAGTGCCGGTGGGGATCCCGGTGATTTCGCGAAGCTTGAGGGTCAGATGGGCATTGCGGCCAATGGCGGTAGCCAAGACGAAAAAGAGGGTGAAGGCCGCAAAGGCAGAGGCAATCGCGAAGCGGGCGATCTTCTCTTGTCGCATTGCAGCTGCTCCCATGATCGCGAGTGAAAAAAAGACTCCGCCGAGGAGAGTGGTCATGAAGGCCAAGTCGATCGCCTCCTTCCCTCGTGTGGCTTGACTGAGTCCGATCACGAATAAAACGAGCCCGAGGAGAGCGGGGAGAACGAGAGCAAGATTGCGAACCCATCGCCCGAAACGACCCAGCGCAATCTGTTCACGAAAACCCAGCGCGAGGAGGAGAAAAAAGGCGGGGTAACCAGGTAGGATGTAGTGGGGAAGTTGCGTCGCGTAGCAGGAGAAAACGAGCAACGGAGCGACAAACCAACCTAACAGAAAACCGTGGTTGAGGCTGGTGGATTGTACCGCCTTCTTGAGAGTAGCCGGAAGCTGGGCCGACCAGGGTAACAGGAAGGGAATGATAACGAGGAGGTAGTAGATCACGGGGAGGAAGAAACGGTCATTCATCGCCCCCATCCCACGATCGACGACATGCTTCCCGATCCCGACTCCGAAGTAAGCCCCTTCTGTGGAGTGTAGCGCGGGGATTCCCCAAATCGCGACCAGACCCAGGGATGGCACGAGAGCGTAGAGTAAAGACTGCTGCGCCTTCCAAAGAGCTTTGCGATGGTTTTGGAAAGTCTCCTTTCCCTCCGAAGATGTCTTACGTCCTCGCCACCAGAACCAGGCAAAGGAGCTAATGAGAGCGAGCTGTGGAATGAAGTAAGCGAGGGGGCCTTTCGCAAGGAACCCGAGCGCGAGCCATACGCTTAAGAGAAGAACCTGCAGTATCGTCTTGCCCTGTCCGATCATCACTTTGTGCAGTGACGCCATTGTGAGAACGAGGAAGAGAATGAGAGGCATATCCGCAACTGCGAGCCGGGAGTGAATAAGCACCTGCAGCGAGGTCAGCCAAGCGACTCCTGCGAGAAAGGCCATTCGCCGATCGAGACCCAAGCGTTTCGCGAAGAAGAAAAGCAGAATCGTGATAATCCAGGAGGCCTGCGCGGAGTGCATGCGTGCCCCCATTTCATTGATCCCAAAGATCTCGAAGTTGGCCCGCATCCACCAGTAAGTCAGTGGCGGCTTGTCGAAGCGGTATTCGTCGTTGAAGTAAGGCACCGCCCACTCCTCGCGCTCGATCATCTCGACAGTGGCGTGTGCAAAGCGGGGCTCGTCTCGGTCCACCAAGGGCAGCGACCAGATTCCTGGAATCAATGCCACCAGCGCCAGCAGAGTCAGGCCCAAGGGGGAGAGCAATCGCTCCATGGAGAAAGGTGTTTTCAAACTAATCAACAGCAGGACCGTTCTTGAGGTCGAGCACCAGATTGTAAAGCCCAACAAAGGCCGGAAAGAGATTTGCTAAGATCCCAACCGAATCTGTTTTTCCGAAAATAAAGTAACTCAGGAGCGAGAGCGAGCCCAGCACTGATAGCACCCAAAAGACGCGCGGCATACGGACTTGCTTGGCTTTTTTTGAGGCTAGCAGTTGTGGCAACCAGCGCCCAGCGAAGAGGAGAACCCCGAAGTAACCCACGAGTTTCCACGGATAGAGCGCCACTGGTTTTCCTAAGAATTCTCCTTCGAAAAAAACGCGATGCATGAATCCACTCCCATCAGGTAAGTCGGTTGCGAGGGTGGCAAGCAAGTCAAACATACCCAATAGCAAACACTAAAGGACCTCCTCTGAACAACGCGGAAGTGATTCTTCTTTAATTCGACGAGGAAGAGTCTTCGCTGGTCAGGGTATTGATCTGCCGTCGCAAAAGCCATTTCACCCCGATGAGATCGTAGACCCCTCGTAGGGCGCGATTCCAGTTCGTGTATTTAGAAGTCCCAGCTAGGCGGGAGCGGTGGTTCACCGCAATTTCGGTGAACTGGTAACCCGCTCTGATGAGTAAGGCCGGGATGTAGCGATGCATGCCGTCGAAGGGGACGAGCGCCGTGATGCACTCTCGCTTTATGGCCTTGAGCGAGCATCCGGTATCGCGGATGCCATCGTGCAAGATGGCGCGTCGAATACCATTCGCCACTCGTGAAGCGATCCGGCGCGAAGCGACATCGCGTCGTGTTTCCCGGTACCCGCAGACAAAGTCTTTTTGTGATTTCTGGAGTTCGGTGATGAGATTGGGGATGGACGCCGGATCGTTCTGCCCGTCCCCATCCATCAGCGTTACTACATCTCTCGTCGCTAGCTGGAGCCCCGCATACATCGCTGCTGATTGACCCCGATTCTCCGCAAAGCGAGTAGCGCGCACCTGGGGAGAAAAGCTCTTGAGGATCGACCAAGTTTGATCGGAAGAACCATCATCGACTGCGATCACTTCAGCCTCAGGATTCGTGGCCAACACTTCAGTGAGAACCTCCCGCGCAGTTTCTTCTTCGTTGAAGAATGGAATGATGATCGAGTACGACACGACGGAAGAGAAGGTAAGATCCCACGACGAGGCGAGCGAGGGATTTCCTTGCCCTTCTCTAGAACGAGGGCATGGTGAGCGGATCATGAGAAAAATCTTCCCCCTTCTTGCTGGGTTTGCCCTTTTGGTAATCACCAGTTGTGCTCAGCACAGCCCGAGTGCGGTCGCCACTCAAGAGGCTCGTTACACCTCTGAGGCCGAGCTCCCCAAAGGCTGGCCCCAGCCTGGGCCCTTCAATGAAGTGAGTCGCAAAAAATACCCCGCCTACCGCGCCGCTTTTACCGAAAGCGGAGGTCGCACTCGTTCCTTCTGGACGCTTTTCCGACACATCAAATCCCAAGACATCCCCATGACCGCACCCGTGGAAATGGTCATGAAAGAAGAGGAAGGGGAGATGGGAATGATCGGGATGGGCTTTCTCTATCAGGATCTATCCGTGGGGGAGCTAGGGGCGAATGGGAAGAAAGTTGAAGTCACCGACGTCCCCGCCCTCAACGTTCTCTCCTACGCTTGGATGGGTCCCAACAACGACCAATGGGTGCAAGCTGCCCGAACAGCGCTCGAAGCAGAACTCGAAAGACGTAATCTAACAGCCACCAGTTTCCGTCTCTTTGGCTACAACAGTCCCGGCGTCCCCCGTGCGAAGCGAACCCACGAACTCCAAGCTGTTTTGGCGGAGTAGCGGATGAGGTAGTTTTACTTCTTCTGAGAGTTTTTGAATTGTATGGTTAGAAGGGATAACTTAGAGATTCTCGCAAGTCGCTAGACCTGCTGTTTCAATGAAATCTTTCGCTTTTTCTGCTCTTGCTGTCTTCTCGCTTTTTCCGGTGGCGAATGCTGCGGTTACTATAAACATCACGGAAGACTCTTCAGGAGTCAACGTGTCGGGGTTTGGTGATTTTGATATTGATGGAGTATTCACCGATCCTAGTGTGATGACTGCAGGTGGTTTTGTGACGGATAATTTAGATCCTAGTCAGGGACTGATCGTTGTTGGAGTAAATGGGATCGATACGGGTCTAGGAGTCATTGGACTTCCTAATTTTCAAGGACCTGCTGAGTTCGGTTCAGGTGGGTTAATCGATCCAACAATTGGTAGCGGAGATTCGTTTGGAGTTTTATTTCCAAATACAGCAACTATTTTTTTGCCGTTCGATTATGTTTCAGGTTCTCCTCTTTCTGGGGAATCCTTCTATGAAGGAGAAACGATTGCATCGCTTGGACTGCAACCAGGCATCTTTGAATGGACTTGGACAACCGCTACGGGAACAGATTCCGTTACTTTGACGGTCGTGCCCGAGCCAACCATTCCGCTTAGTTTGTTCTCCTTTTTTACCGTCTGCTTGTTTTCACGCCGACGCTCTAGAATCGTTCGCTAGATTTTGGGCGGGTTTGAGTTCGATAAATTCTTTTGGATGATGCTACGCACTTATCACCCGCTGCAAAAAAGCTTCGAAGTGGCCTACCTTGTCAGCACGGTTCAGGCTTACACAAAGCTAGGAGAAGTGCAGCCAACGACTATCTATGAGAACACTCATATTTATTTCTGCAAAGAGCCTAAGGAAGCGATTACAGAAGCGCTGAAAGCAGCGAAAGAGGGCGAGTATACCTATACCGCAGAAGATCAGAATAAATACGAGGTCACACTCTTAGGAATTTCTAAAGTCGTTCCCATTCACGAGAAAGTTGAGAATGGAGCGGAATTGGATTGGTTAGATTTGTCAGGTATTGCCGCAGCGGATCTTCAGGAGCGCGTTCTAGGACGAACTGTGGATGAGGCTATGTGTGCTTTAGACAAAGTTACCGATGAAACTCCGTTCCCAGTTTTTCTGAGACATCCGGAGACTCTCAATGGCGAAGAATCTTAACCGTTTGGAAAAGATCCTTTGATTTGGGAAATAGGTGCCGACCCTTGTCTCTTTATTCAGGACTAGGGTGTTGAGTGGCTTGTGAGAATTCTTACCCTTCTTCAGACTCCTCTAGCACTTCTTTCGACTCAGGAGCTGCTACCGAGATAACTTTCGTCTTCGCAAAGTCATCTCCGAGACGAAGACCTGCGTTAGGTGCTTTTTCGCGATTGTGGAGGATGATGATTTCCACCAAGGCGAGGATGGGGATGGCGGTGAAGATGTTACGTAAAGCTCCTGCTTTGAAGTTGTTGGTGAGAGGCGCCCCTTCGGCGGTCACCGCCCGGATTTTCATGAGTTTCTTACCGAGGCTTTGGCCATCAAGAAAAGGAAGGCTGTCTTTGCTGAGAAGGTAGGTGAAGGCGAGCACGGTGGAAAGTATGCTTAAGAAGTCAGGAAGCAGGGAGCTCAGGAGAGAAGCGGCGATCCCGGCCGCGACGCTGTCGATGAGTCCGGCGATGATACGCTGGGGGAGGAGGGTTTCGGAATACTCAATAGTGGAGGTTTCTTCCTCTTCTTTGGCTTCGGGCTTTTTGACAGGAGCTTCCATGGCTCCAGTCTCTACTGCAGAAACCGGTGGTGCCGCCCCTCCGCGGTTTAAGTTGGGAGCGGGGATACTTGGCTTAGGAATATTGGGTTTTGGAAGGCTCGGCTTTGGGATGTTAGGCTCAGGAGTAGTATCGCTCACAGGAGAGAAGACAGCTCATTGCGAGCCACCCGTCCAATTTTTTCTCTGATTATGAAGAAGGAAATTTGCTCGGGAGTAATTTTTGGAAAAGTATTTGGAGAAATCTCTAACGGTTCTTTTCCCAAGAGTCTTTTTTGGAATCTCGTTTTGACAGGAACCCGGTTGCAAGAATAGGACTAACAACCAATGTGTAACGTCTATCAAGTAGGAGCGCATAAGGGGAGAACACCGGTTCTTCTTTCCCCGCAAGCTTTGCGTAAGCTGGCGGCTTGTGGGACTGGGCAATTGATTCGTCGTACCGACTCGGCTTCGGTTGTTCGAGCTGATGGAGAGGTCGAGTTGATGAGCTGGGGTTTCCGTCGCGAGGGCTTGGGGGTGATTAATAATTCACGCAGCGATAAGTTAGAGGGCTCGATGTGGCAGGATGCCTACCAGTATCATCGTTGTCTTGTGCCTGCGACTCATTACTACGAGTGGAAGGATGCTACGGAAAGGAAGCAAACTTACCGCTGCCAAGAGCGATCGGGTGAAACTCTCTGGTTAGCCGGGCTCTGGGAGGAGAGTGAATTCCATGGAAGATGTTTCTCCATCATTACCACGGAGGCCAATCGCGCGATTCTCCCGATTCATCATCGCATGCCCGCGACGCTTCGGTTTGAGCAACAAGCGAATTATCTCGCGGGTGAGAAAATTGTTTTTGGGCGTGATTTTGTAGAACTCGTTTTTGAGAAATGTGATAATCCTCTTCTGAAGAAACAGCCCCCTTACCTCCGAGGAGAATTGTTCTAAGGGTTTGAAGAATTGCTCATTCAGCGCTCGCGATCGTTACTTTTTCACAGAATGTCTAGACTTTACCTATTGTAGGTTGAAGACAATGGGAATCGTGACCTGATAGGGAATGGCTTGCCCTAGCGCATTTTGTGCAGGCTTGAAGCGCCACTTCTTAATGGCTGCGATTGCGGAGCTGTCTAATGAGCGATGGCCTGAGCTTGAGACTACTCGCGGGGAGCTGACTCGACCTTTGGCGGTAACGGTCGCTTGGATGCGAGTAGTTCCTTCTTCACCCTTGCGTCGCGAAGAGCTCGGGTAGTGGGGAGAGGACCGGCGGGTGACAGAGGGAGTAGCGGCCACCTTCTTGGCGAGAGCGGCGTTGGTGCGTTGTACGCGTTCTGCTTCGGCAGCAGCACGAGCCGCAACTTTGCGTGCTTCATCCTCTTTGCGGCGAGCATCAGCTTCTCTCTGAGCGACCGCGCGACGAGCTTCAGCTTGTTCTTGAGCAATGGCCCGCTCTTGAGCACGCCGTGCTTCGGCCTCGCGGGCGGCGATGGCACGAGCGGCAGCTTCACGTTCACGCTTTTCACGTTCTTCCGTCTCTTTCTGTTGCGCTAACAGAGCGGCCTCTTCAGCGAGTTTACGTTGCCGCTCTTGTTCTTCTAAAATTTCCTGCTGTCGACGAGCTTCCTCTTCCTCGAACTGAGCGATTGCTTCGAGGGCATCTTCGGTTTCGGTGACGAAGAAGTCAGTTTCTACGGTAGGGAGAGTCGCCAGCACCGGTGCCACTGGCATTCTCGGTGGGGGAGGAACTACCGCTGGTTGTGGTTGGATTTGTGGTTGCCGCACCGGTTTTGGCACTGCTTGGGTTGTGGGAAGGGCAACCGCTTCTTCCTGAGGAGGGGGGGTGGCTACGATGTGGACAATCAGTTTGGGCGGCTTAATCCCTGGGATGATGAAGACCGCGAAAACACTGCCCATCGCGGCAAAGAGGAGCCCACCAAGGAGCAAAGAAACGAAGAAGCGACCCTTGCGGGGCTCTGCGAAGTCTTTGAGATTGGGGCGTCTTCTGAGTTGCTCCATGGCGGTGAGACGATACAAAAAAAGCGGCTTTCCGCGAGTGATTCCTAATTCTCCAATTGGCGTTCAATTGCGATCGGTTGGCGATGAATTGCAATCTCTTCTTTTCGTAAGAAAAGGTCGCGGATGTTTGAGATAGGCCTCTCTTAGAGGAGTCTTAATATTGTCGTTTCAAGAATTGAGAAGGGCTCAGTCCTTGTTCGGAAGCAAAGGCTTTTGAGAAATGAGAGAGAGAACTGTAGCCGACTTCGAGAGCGACCTCGGTCACATTCTTAGTTCCTCCTGCGAGAAGCAAGGCGGCTTGTTCGATGCGAAAAGCCCTCAAATGCAGCGAGAGAGTTTTCCCGGTCTCTTGTTTCACGAGCCGACTCAGATAATGGGGAGCGCATCCGACGTGGGAGGCCAAGTCTGCCAATTCTAAGGGTTCGCTAAGACGGCTCTGGAGGAGCTGCAATGCTTGCCGGACATGGCGGTGGGTTTTCTTCTTGAGTTGACTGCAAAAGAAGTCCTCCTCTGGGTAGCTCTCTTGGAAAAGATTCAGAGTCAGAAGTTCGAGGATCTTAGCTTGGAACCAAGGGTGCCGCACTTGCTTTGCTACCGGAGGATCGAGTAGATCTTGATAGAGTCGCTCTTCTCTTTCTGTCCATCTGCGGATCAGTCCCATATTTTGGCGGAGCAGGGGAGTCGGTGCGCGGAAGAGCTTTGCGAGTGATTCCAAGCTCACCGAGAGTACAAGGCAGTGATGGTCCTCATGCGCGGTAAAGCGGGTTGCGACGGTATCCTTATCGAGTTCGTCGAGGCGAAAAATGGCCAAACTGCGGGGCAAGAGAGTGAGTCGTGTGTGAGGAGCCATCACCATGCCATTGCCCGAGGAATTGAGAACGAGATGAAGGGAGTGACTCGATAAATGTTTCTGCCACGGGCCGCTATTTTCTCCTGAGTCAGACAGGTGCGTCAACTGAACCGACAGAGGCTTGGCCTCGCTATGGAGTATGCTTACTTGGATAATGGATGAGGGCCTAAATCGAGAAAGCAATGGCGCAGTTCTCTTACTTTCGCAAGCTTTTATTGAGATTCAATCTCAATAGCGTTAAGCGTAGAGTCTTCTCTGCAATGTTAGAGAAGTAATGGTGATTATTAGGCATTTCCGCATACTAGAGAGGAGGTTGCATTGCGGTTATCAAGAAGGCAGGGTGCTTTTCATGCGACGTGATTTTTTCTGGCCTTACTGGATAATAATCACTTTGGGGATTTGCTTCGTCTTTGGGCGCGCAGCGACCTTCGGTTTCGTGGACTTTGACGATCCGGGATACATTTATCAAAATGAGATGGTGGCTCAGGGATTTTCGCTAGATCTCTTTGTACAATCATTCACCCACGTCTCTACCAATCTTTGGCACCCACTGACTTGGCTCTCTCATGGTCTTGATGTGGAGCTTTTCGGGCTAGAGCATCCTGGATGGCATCATGCTCATTCTATTTTTCTCCATGTGATAGCGAGTCTGTTGTTCTTTGAATTTCTCCGTCGGAGGTGGGGGCGGGGAGGGTTGGCTCTGATGGCTTGTCTTCTTTTTGCGCTTCATCCTCTCCGAGTAGAATCGGTAGTTTGGTTGTCTGAGCGGAAGGATGTTCTCAGCGGAGCTTTTTTCTGCGCAGCGTTACTCACTTTTCAAATGGGTCTCAAGTCGCTGCGCTTTTCTTGGATCGATCTTCTTACCACCGGCTTTGCTCTGTTAGCGATGATGTCGAAACCAAGCGCAGTAGTTCTTCC